>JBCCSZ010000026.1:0-37103 GCA_039199225.1 Bacteroidota bacterium | reverse complement strand
TTCCAGTGATTGTTGGCTGTAGCCAGTCATCAACATCGGAATCTTATGGGCAACGGGCTTGGGCAATGGGTCGGCATTTCCCTCAAGCTGACCATAATGGTTGGTACTCAGTGTGGGAAAGCTTTCCTGTGCCTTGCGGATGTAGGCAAAGGCATCGCGGAACAGCTCAGCCCGCTTGGCGTAGTCGACGCCCATGGCTGGATATTCTGCAAACCGGTCTCCGGAAGCTACGCCCAGAAGCATCCTACCATCGGACAGTTGATCGATGGAGGCGGCTGACTTCGCCACGTTCAGCGGGTGGTGCAGCGGCAATGCAATGCTGGAAACGCCCAACGCAATGTTGCTTGTTTGGCCCGCCAAGTAGCCTAGGTAAGTAAAGGGATCGAACGTTTGTCCGGCATCACCGAAGGAAGGCACATTGAGTGGAATGTCCCGAATCCACAGGGCCTTGAACCCCAATCGCTCGATTTGCTGTACCCGCTCCAAGTGGTCCTTCATGGTCGGCACAGGGCCGCGGGCATAATTTTCAATGGGAACAACGATACCTATGCTCAGCCTATTGGGCTGAAAAACAGCATTGTATCCCCGGTTGATAGACTGAAATTTCGCGATGCTGGTTTGATTGAGCATTTTGACTTTTATTTTATCCAAGCTTCCACCAAAGCTCTACCCTTCAGATTTTCTAAAAGTACAGGAAAATCCGAAGGGCGTAAAATCTATTAAGCTAGGTCGTCTTTGGCCTCGATTAGAAAATGATTACTGACCGATCCTGCCGTTCTGGCTTTCAAGTGCGGCGCATATTCGACATCCTTCATAAAATTCATGGCCGCCTCTTTGGAAGGCCAAGAAATGATGATCCGCAAAGCAGCCCCTTCCCCTTCTCCCTCTACTCGCTCGTGATTGCTGGTTCTGGCGAGGTATGTTCCGCCGTACTGCGCCACCAATTTATTGGCTGGCCCGATGTAATCAGGAATCCATTCTTCTGTTGTTGGGGTGACGTCTAAGACAGAATAATAAGCAGTGGCTTTTTCCATTGTTTCTTTGTTTTTGATTTCCAATGGAACAAAATTGCAGACTTATTACAGAAAATCCATTGTACAGATATTGGCGATTACGGTAAATAAAAAGGTTAAACAGTAATTTAAAGGGTAAAAAAAAGGTTACATAAGCCTAAAATGGTAAAATAAGCTATATTTGCATACTCTAAGCCCAATATAAGTACAATGATTATTCAGGAAGCGCAAAAGGTTTTTGAAATACATGTTGAAGAATTTTCAGCGTGGACCGAAAGACCACACAAACACAATTTCTTCGAAATCGTATATGTCAATCAAGGCAGTGGCTACCAATGCATCAATGAGCATGAATTCGCCTACAAGCCTGGCAACATCTTTTTATTACCTCCGCTGGACTGCCATTCATTTAAGATCGAAGAGACCTCTCGCTTCTACTTCATTCGATTTACAGACCACTACTTTTTGAACAACAACAAGCTGATGGATTCCAAAGAGTGGTTTGATCGGATGGCCTACATCCTCGCTAATTACAACAAAGTACCTGGCGACATCATCAGTACGGAAAGGGAGCGGGCATTCATCATCCAAACCATCAAATCCATCTATCAGGAATGCCTCACCGGCGATGCTTATTCAGATTCGATCATTACAGGAGCCATGTCTTCCATTCTGAATATTTTGGCTAGAAGCATCGAAAAGCAATATGTTGCCAGGGCCAATGAAGTAGACAGCCGCTTCGGGGAAATACTGCGATTCATCAATACCAACATCAGCAATCCGGACTTGCTTAGAATTCAAACGCTATCGAAGAAATTCAGAATTGCTTCGACTTATTTTTCAGAATATTTTAAAAAACATGCCGGCATCAGTCTCGTCGATTACATCACCAAATCCAAATTGAAATTGGTCGAGACCAAGGTACTACATACCGATCTTAGCCTAAAGGAAATTGCTTTCCAACTGGGCTTCACCGACAGCAGCCACTTGTCGAAGTCCTTCAAAAAAGTCTATGGCATGACGGTAAAGGAATTCAAAAACAGTGGCCGACATTGCTGTGCCTAGGATGATTGAGATTTTCCGACCCTTGAATTTACTCCACCACAAAGCGACCTTCCGCTGCCGCTGCTGCGCCCAGCATTCGACTGCGAGCCGTCGGTAAAGCACCTCCCACATACACCTTAAATGCGCCCTTTTCAATCATCTTCCGCCCTTCTTCATTAACCAATTCCATCATCGCCGTGCTGATCTCGAAGGTCAGATTTCTGGAAGCTCCTGGCCACAATTCGATGCGCTCAAAAGCTTTCAAGTCGTAGGCAGGCACAGCCACCGAGGCGTTCTCGTCCGATAAATAGAGTTGCACCACCTCTTCTGCCTTGTACCGCCCCGTATTGGCTACGGTTATGCTGACGGTCAAAGGCTCCCCTTTTTTGACTTTATTGCTGCTCATTTGGAGGTCTTTGTATTCAAATTGACTGTAACTCAGGCCAAAACCAAAGGGAAATAAAGGTTCTTTCTCCATGTACTTATAGGTCCGACCAGCCATGGCATAGTCCTCAAAGGGTGGCAAATCTTCCACTGCATAGGGGACAGTCACCGGCAAGCGCCCCGAGGGAACAGCATCGCCAAAGAGGACATCCGCCACCGCATTCCCCCCTTGCTCACCTGGATACCAAACATACAGCAGGGCATCGGCCATGTCGTAAACTTCTTTACAAGCCACTGCGCTTCCAGCGGTAAAAACAACGACCAGCTTTTCTGAGGTAGAGCGCATTTTTTTGAGAAAATCAATCTGATTTTGTGGCAACTTCAGATCGACGCGATCACCTTTATGGCGCGAAGCAATCGACTCTCCTTCCTCCCCCTCGATCAACTGAGAGATGCCAACACAGGCAATGGTCACATCGGCTTCCTTGCCGGTTTCCGAAAACCAATCCATGGGGTTGCGGTTGGCTTGGTCCAGCAAAGCTCCTTGGCTGTACTGTACGAAGGTGTGCGGACTGACCTTTCCAACAACTCCCTCTAAAAAAGTTACCAGGTTTTCACTTACGCCATAATAATTGGCCAGCAGTGCCTGCGCATGGGTAGCCGTCGGGCCGCAGACAAACACACCATTTAGGTCTTTCTGCAGGGGCAAGGCATTGTCTTTATTCTTCAGTAGAACAATGGATTTGGTAGCTGCCTCACGACTCAGCGCAACATGCTCATCTGAGTGAATAACCTCCGGCCCGATGGCATCGAAAGGCACCCGACCTATGGGATCAAACAGCCCCAGACGAAAGCGGGTTGGCAGCAGCTCACGGAGATTGCGATCCACCTCCGCTTCGCTGGTCAACCCTTGTTCGATGGCTTTGACCAATTGGGGATAGGTGCTTCCACAGTTGAGGTTGCAACCTTCCTTGAGCGCCAATGCGGCTGCCTCTTGAGGAGTTTTGACGATGTTGTGGCCATTGTAAAAGTCGACGATGGCCCAACAATCAGAGGTGTAATAACCTTTGAAGCCCCACTGCTTACGCAATACTTCGTCCATCAGGTAAGGATGCGCACAGCAAGGCACCCCATTGGTTCTGTTGTAAGCCCCCATGACACCTTCCACCTTCGCTTCCGTTACCAGTGCTTCGAAAGCCGGCAGATAGGTTTCCCACAAGTCCTTCTTGCTCACCTTGGCATCAAAAACGTGGCGAGATGCTTCCGGCCCGTTGTGTACCGCATAGTGCTTGGCCATTCCGGCCGCCTTCAAATATTGAGGATGATCGCCTTGGAGCCCTTTTACGAAAGCCACACCGATTCGGGAGGTCAGAAATGGGTCTTCCCCATAGGTTTCCTGGCCACGCCCCCAGCGAGGATCGCGGAAAATGTTGACGTTTGGTGTCCAGAAGGTCAGCCCTTGGTAACGACCACGAAGATTTCTGACGGCAGAGACATTGTATTTGGCACGGGCCTCATCGGAGATGGCTTCTCCGATGCGAAACATAAGATCGGTATCCCAGGCAGCGGCCATCCCGATGGCTTGTGGAAAAATCGTAGCTCTTCCGTTCCGGCCAATGCCGTGGAGGCATTCATTCCACCAGTTGTAAGCAGGCACCTCTAGCCGCTCAATAGCTGGAGCATTGTACATCAGCTGGTTGACCTTTTCTTCCAGAGTCATCCGCGAAATCAAATCATCCACTCGTTTTTCAATTGATAAATCTGGATTCTGATAGGGGAATTTGTAGGATTGCGCAAGGCCGCTATTCACCAGGAGCAAGAGGCCCAGCAGCAGGCCAGAGATTGTGTGCATTTTCATATTCAGGCTTATTTTAACTTTAGAACAAGGGAGTCTTCTCGAAGTATTATCGACAAAGTGAACTAAATATAAAATCCCTTTTTGAGTTCGGATGCATTAAGCATCTAAAAAACTTTAAGCAGTGCGTAATAATTACACTAAAATTCTCCTTACATCTTTTTGATCCCTATCCAGCCAGTCGGGCGAAAGCAGCATTCGAATGGCTCTTAGGAAAGTCTAATTCCTTTTTAAGCGTAAACAATCAGACGTACAGCCTACTTATTCGAAAATCCGACCGCTATTTTGAAGCCTTATCCCCTATCTTTCGTAATAAATACATCGCTACATTTGCATTTCTATCTGAAAAGGTGATAATTGTACCATCAGATTGTTAAAACAACTTTTATGGACCAGATTTTTGAAAAAGTTGAGCGCTTATTGATTGCCAAAGGCTTTCGCTTTGAGCGCAAGGATTTCAACCGTCCCTGGGGAGGATTCTTTGTCATTGAAGAAGCACAAGCACCTGAGTTTACCCGCCAGTATTTTCCGGACCTCCCCGATTCCGATTTGATTGAAGGCCGGAAGGTCAGCCCAAAGATTTTGCTGGTAGCACCCGACAAGCGCCTGTCCTGGCAGTATCACTTTCGTCGTTCAGAGGTGTGGCGCGTGGTCGATGGCAAGGTTGGAGTTGTTCGAAGTTTGACAGATGATGAAATGCCTTTGAAAACTTATCAAGAAGGAGATACCATTGTGCTTGAACAAGGAGAACGCCATCGTTTGGTCGGACTGAATGAGTGGGGAATGGTGGCCGAGATTTGGCAGCACACCAACCCGGACCATCCTTCGGACGAAGACGATATTGTCCGACTGCAGGATGATTTTGGGCGCAGTACGCCCGTTTCGCAAAAACAGTAGGAGGTCGTAAAATAGCAAACCAGCATCCGCTGTACGAATGCCGATCTACCATCAGTTGTCGAATCTCAAATTAATAAAATAGCCTGGTTTTTAGGCCAAGCCTTAGAGCGTGTCGTCGGATAGTGTCGCAGAGAAAAATTGTTTCCTGCTTGCTTACACAAAGATCGCACATTGGCCAGTGCGACACATCTCCCAATTCTGGTAGGGAGGTTCATCCGTCGGTGACAAAGCGAGCGAAGCGAGCATTGACAAAGCCAAAACTCACCATAACTAAGCCGATCATCTCAAAGGTATTTTTGATGGAAGATAAGATGACGAATAGCGGGTAGTTCGTCGTGTAGATGTAGTCGCCCGTGAAGTACAAAAAAAGAGCGAGGAGATTGGGCAGAAACAAACCGATGCTGATCCAGAAATATGGATTTTTCCGCAAGGGGATTCGCAGAGAGGATTTTTGTGAAATCCAAAGATATAAAATGGGCAGTAGGATGACATATAAAGCATTGATGACGGGATTGAAGAATCCATGTCCTTGATAGCCTTCAATAAAAAGATAATTAATACTTGTTGCTAGTATCAATAGTAGGCTCACCCATTTGACGGAAGACCGGAGGCGGCTGCTTGAAAAAATGAGACTGAAAAACCAGCCCAGAAAAAAGAAGTCTTTGAGGTAGTAAAAAATCTTTATGAAATTGGTATTGGTAATCTGAAAATAATCCAAGAAAGGTTTGAAGCTTTCGTAATAGGCTCCTGTAGACCAGATGAAAATCTGCTCTGATACGTTTAACAAAAAAGTCATCAAAAAATACCAGAAGGCCGCATACAAGGCCCGATTCCAGTAGCGTCTAAAAAGGAGAGCCGCAAGGACCGGGAGGATCATTGCAGCTATGGTTATTCTGCCATAAAAGACATAGAAGTTGTTCCAATCGATTTCTAATAAAAGCATATTCGACTCCTTGTTTCAGTTCATTTCTTTTACTTAATATTTTTTGTCTTATCAGGGTGGAATCTTGGCACCAGAAGTCGCACCTGCAGGGTTATCGCCTTCGGGTGTAAATATCAGTTCGACAGCTCCAACGATCATGTATACGACGGTGTTACCCGCCTCATTGCGTCCAATCTGTGCGGTGATGTGTAGCTGCTCGTAGCTTTTACTTTCGATGCTCTTAAAGTTGGCTTTTGCAGCCTGGCCGCCAGGTTCAAAAAACCTCTTTGGGATCAAGAAGAAAGTAACATCTCCCCTTTCGTCTTCCAGCTTGTCTTCATCATAACCAACCCAGTTGGCGGACATGCGGAGCGGATCTTCGATGTTTTCCACGCGCAAAGCCAATTGATCAATAGGGCTGGCCTCGACCAATTCATCGGCCCAAGTAAAGGGGATGATGAACATTTTTTTGCTGTGCGGATCGTCGGTCCAATAGCGTTCTAGGCCATTTACGATGTCGTCGATAAAGAAAGAACTATCTCTATCGCCGTTTCTACCATCTGATGGCCCAGCGCCCCGACCGCCTCCGGGAGGTATCAGCCGGGCGGCGTCATCTTCGATCCGGATTTTGCGCACTTCCTCTTCGACTACCGACTGCGACAGGTCGCTGTTCAGTACTTCTTCGATGATTTGCAACAAGAGTCCGTTGACCTTTTGTTTCAGATTTTTTTTCATCTTAAATAATGTGATTTTTCAGTGCCTTGATAACTGCTTCGGATTTGGAATGAACGTGTAATTTTTTATAAATATTTTTGATATGAAAATGGATAACGTGGTAGCTTTTGCCAAGTTTTGCCTCAATCATTTTGTAGCTCATTCCCTCTACCAGGCATTCTAATATTTCGTGCTCCGATTGTGTCAACTTGACGTATTCGGGTGTTTGTTCTTCTGGCTTCATTAACTTAATAACTTTTGTAGCGATGGATGGTGAGAAATATCCACCGCCATTGTGTACATCGATGATGGAATCTTCCAATGCTTGCAGGCCAGAGGATTTTAAAATATAACCAGACGCACCAGCGCACAGAGAAACGAATATTTTGTGGTTGTCCTCAAAAGCTGTCTGCATCAATATGCGGGTATTGGGTTCTGCTTCCTTTATTTTTTGCAGTGCCTCAATTCCAGAAATCCCAGGCATTTCAATATCCATCAAGACAACATCTGGCTGGTATTTTCGAATCTCTTTCACGGCTCTGGAAGCATCCGGAAAACTGGCAGCCAAGAACACCTTATCCGATTCCTCGAAATACATCCTTACGGATTCTACATATTGGTGCTTATCTTCAAATAATAGAATGCGAATCATGGAAAGAGGTATGGTTTAGTACGTTCATTTTTTGTCCTGACTTGATACAAATTTAAGCTGCTTTGTTCAATGACCATACTCCCAAAATTGGGAGGGGTTTTCACATGCTGTATGCAACAATCCGAACAGAGGTTCCTTCGTTTAGAACCGATTGAATATTTGTTTCAATAAAGTTTTTCCGAGACCTTACCTTGAGGTTTCTCAGACCATTGCCGCTGAATTCTTCATCCAAATGAAATCCAACCCCATTGTCGGTAATTTGCAAGACCAATGCATCGGCCGTCCGCTCGATGTCGATGTTCACAAGCGAAGCCTTGGAGTGTTTTACGATGTTGTTGACCACCTCCTTGAATAGCAATAGCAAGTTGTGCCGCTGCTCCATATCCAACAGTACGCGATCTTTGCTCTGGCAGCTATTTTTATACTGCAGTTTGATGCCCCTGCTGGACAACATCAGGCGGCTGAAATCCTGCATTTTTTCAAAGAGTAAATCAGTAGAGTCATTTAAGGGATTGATGGCCCAAACAGTATCTTGCAGTCGTTCAATGGTCTCATCCAAATAGGCTTTAATCTTTTGGAGTAAATTTGGCGAATTGGCAATGGAAGGTACTTTGCGCTCCAACAGCTCTGTAAAATTTTTGATGGCACTTAGGTTGGCCCCCACATCGTCGTGCAGATCACTCGCGATTTGATTGCGCACTGTTTCCAAGCCCAGTGACGACCTAGAGCGATCCAAATAATAAAAGTAAATAACTGTCAAAGGAATCAATAAAATACAGAAGGTGAGGATGGGCCAAAACCACCATTTTTCTTGTATGGGCTTTGGCACGTCGATGTCAAGCAGAATGGGCGCAGAGCGTTCCCCCTGCTCCATGCTAATGATTTCTAATACGTATTGACCACCGGGCAGATTGGTATATTTGACGACAGGATATTTTGGCTCATTCCAATCCGCCTCAAAATTGTGGAGTTTGTAGCGATAAGATATTTCTTTTTCGGTACTGTCTTTCGCTTCAATCAAGACTTCCAATTCCCTTATTTCCTGTATGGGCCAAGCGACTTTCTTTTGAAGAACGGAATCCAAAAATCCTTTCCGCCAGACCACATCATTAATGATTAAGCAATTTAAATCGGGTGGAGCTACCTTTGTGTCCACACCTTTGGCTGCCACGAAAGACAGGAGGCCAAAGATGCAGAAGAGCATATAGACCAACCTATAGCCATTCCACCTGGGAATAAACTTTTTCAATTCCTTCATTAATGAATAGCGTGTGTAGTTTCTTAAAAACGGTCAATACCTAAGTTGTACAAGTTGTAATGCTTGTATATTTTTCCAGTTTTTGATATTCCATTTCAAGTTTATCCAAGTGGTGCATTCCCTGAATTGCGTTTCATTCACCTCACAGATTCACAGCAATTCACAGGGAAAATTTTGTTCTCCTATCGCTTGCACTGCATCACTTGACGATTTACAATCAATGCTTTTCCGGCTTTGGAATATCGGTATTTGCTCAATTGAAATATTGGTATGTTCCCAACAATAAGAGTTAATTTACTGCTTTTAAATCATTAGGCGGCATTTATCTATGGTTTTTTTATTATGCCTTTCCGGCCCATTATATTTTTCTCTTTTTTTAGCGATACATTTTCCAGCTCGAAGACATTCAAATTTTCCCATTTCGTTTTAGATGATATAGCGACAACCGTCAGACGATGTTCTCGATTGATCTCAGGCACTTCCGCACGTACATACCGCCGGTTTTTCTGTATGCCCGGGCGCGTGAAATGCTGGGGGCTCATGGGAAATTTTTCTTCTGAACCTCTTCGGTAAACACCAACTTTAATCAGATAGCAGCCCAAGCCTTCTTTACTGGTCTGGTATTCCAACAGATGGAAGCCATCGTGATGGGCCGTTCCTGGTTTGCTCACCAATTCAAAATGGTCGTAATCACCATTGGGCAATTCAACAGTGGCTGATATTTGCAATTTGGTCAGTGGCACTTTGTACAACATTCGAACCTTAAGCTGAATTTTTTCTCCAGCCCGAATGATCGGTCGTACAGCAGAACACTCCAAACGAATTTCTCGATTCACCTCAAAACCAATCGACTTAAACATACTACTTGTAATCCCACTACCAGAAACTCGGATCGTCCACTTACCTCCTGCAGGTTTTACCACAGAAAAAAAGCGGTAAGGCTCTTCCGCACGCTCCGTCCAATTCTGTATACTTTTTTCGACAGGGTCCCCCTTGGGATCAAATAATTCCATGTCAAAAACTTTCCCTACGACCTCCTTACCCGTCCACAATACCCCTAAAGTACATTGGTCACTGCCTTCGGTGATGTGTACCGGAAAATCAAAAGATTTTCTAAGAACACTCCAAGGATTAAAGTAATTCACATTGTGCGCTACTGGCTGCCAGCCAAGCGAAATTTTTCTAAAGCGTGAAGACCTTAGTCGGTCCTTACCCGTTCGGCTGCCATTGATTTCACGAAAGGAGGTCACACCGCCATTCTCGCGACTGCTTCCTATGATCCAAAGCAGACTATCAATCATAAAGAAAAATCCATCCAATTCTTTCAACCCAGCATTGGTGCCAAAGTAACTGCCTCCGGTCGTCGTAGCAATATGATTGAGCAGGGCTGGGTTCTGCTGCTCGCCCAAGCCGATGATGTACACCCGAACGGCCCATCCGACAATTTCGTCAATCACCTCTCTCAAAGCCTTTGCATCATAGCTGACAGGATTGCGAATCAGCAATACAAGCACCTGATTAGAAACCTGCTTTTGATCACCTTTAAATCGCTTCAGCCCTTCCTGCAAAGTATCTTCAATGTATGTTACCCCTTTGCCTCGATCGTCTGCATCGTTTATACTTTTGCGAAGATTTCCTAAACCCGTTTCTATATTTTTACGAACCTGATTCCGCAACTTATTTACATCTTCCAAAGACTTCGTCAAATCCAACGGGCCGAGTCGCCATTCTTCTGTACCGGAAAGACTCATCAAGCTGAGGGCCTCTGCTGTCCTTAGATGATCGGTCCAAAATGTAAGCCCCGTGAGGACAGCCCTTCTCTGTACATTACCTTCTGCTTCTCCCTCACCATCATCATCCGCAAACTGCCCATCTATTGCCAGTGCATATTCTTCCGAATAGGGCAATTCACTGCAGACTATCCTGGGGAACGGAGCAGAGGGCAGCGCTGCGCGGCCATCCGACTCCCGCAATTGGTAATCCTTTCCGCCATGCTTGCTATTGTCGGCCATACAAGCCCAACAAGACAATTTATTGTGTTCCTCGTTTTGTTTATTTTCTGCTTCTTTGTTGTGATTGCCCTCGTGGCAAAAGCGTATAATGCGCCCTTCTACAAATGTCGTTTGACTCATCAGGCCCGCACCACCCGCACCAGGTCTGTGGTCATCAAAAAATTGGTTAAATTCTCTAAATCTGTACAAGCGTGTACGACCGTTGAGGGTCTTCTTTGCCCAGTGAGAAAAGTACTGCCAACCCAGCCATTGCATCAAGGAAGTTTTTTGCCGGAGTGCCTCATTAAATGGAAGACATCCAAGCAAGCCTGCACTCTGGTCGTCTTCGGGATAATAATATTCATCTCTTAGGTCGTAGAGGTAATGCCCCAGCTCGTGAAGCATCACACCAGGAAAAGGCATATCGTCCAATGCGTAATCCATACTTTCAGGTAGATTCCACAACCTGGCTGCCGTCGCATAGGTCGCGCCATAGTCGTTGAACCAGATGTCCGACACCTTACTCGCCCTACCATTTTTAGCTACTTTAAGTGTTCCAATGGCATGCTTACCGGCCGTAGCAACATACAAGTCGTTTGAGACCCGTTGAAAAAAATCGCAGAGCAATTGAAGTTCCTTCTGAAAGCGACTATTGCTTGAGTTAAATCGCAATGAAACAATCAGATTAAATTTTCCATTTTTGTATTCCCCCATTTGTTTAGGTTTGATCCGTTAATCTCCTTATTGGCCAAATGCAGCCAGCTGGTACCACACGTAAAATTAATGGCTAATGACCGACGATAGACCTCCCAATATTGGTAGGTATTTAAAAATATGGATTATATTTTTTCAAGCAAATCACTCAACAAACGACATTGATTTTCTGCCCGACGAAGGTTTTGCATTTCGTAAGATACTGGATAGTAAACATCTCCCATCAAATAATCTGTCGCAAAGCGCATGGCTTGCTCAAAGATGATCAGTTGGACCCCATCCATCAGTTGCAAACGTTCCGCTCGGGAGATTCGATCCTTGAGTCCATCCAAAAAGCCAGCATGCGTCGCAGAAAGCATATCGGAACGAGCAACCACCTTTTCCAGGACCTGCTCGTTTTCATCTACCGCAGGCGTAAATGTCCTCACCATATCTCCAAAGTCATAGGCCAGCATCCCCGGCATCAAAGTATCTAGATCGACAATACAGATTCCCTGGCCACTATGTACATCCAAAAGGACATTACTAATTTTGGTATCGTAGTGGACAACCCGTAAGTGGCTTTGTAAGGGCGGATACAAAGCTAGTAAAGGCTTCCAGGCTTCTAATGTTAAAATGACATTTTTTGCCTTTGCCAATCGGTCAGAAGAGGCGGCTTTTACAGCACTTTTAAAATGCTGGAAGCGGAGCGGGGTATTGTGAAAATCAGGAATGGTAATATGTAAACAATTGGCATCAAAGTCTGCCAAATAGCGGGCATACTCTCCAAAGGTGAAAGCGGCCTCGTAGGCCAAATCGACTGAATCAACTGAGCGAAAACTTTGACTGTTCGCTATAAAAGGAAACACCCGCCAATACAATCCCTCTGCCGTTTTCCAAAAGTAGGACCCATCGCAGGTCGGTAAAGGTCGTAGGACTTGCCGTGGATAGCTGGTATTCGCCAGATAAGCACCAACCCGGCCAATATTCTCCATGAGCTGTGCTGGTCGCTGGAAAATCCGAGTGTTGATTTGTTGCAGTAGATAGGAAGCTTGTGTAGCTTTTTTTCCAACATAGATTTTATAGCTGCGATTGATCAATCCAATCGACAACTGCTCATAATAAAATGGCAGACTTGCCGTCAGATCAAACCGACCTAGGACAGAGCTGAGGGCGTCAGTAATCGGTGAGGCCATGAAATCTATCTGACAGCTAGTGAACCAGCGTTTCTTGAAAAAGCAGCCGACCATTTTCATCCCAGACATTCAAAAAGTAAATGCCCTCTCCCCAATTATCAGTTGCAATGCGACTGGCAGCCGTACCCCGCTCCAAACGGATGTTTGCTGAATGCATTTGTTGCCCCACGGCATTGAATACTTTCAACTGTAGATTCCTACGCGTTTCTGTATTCAGGCTCAAGGTAATTTGGTCCCGGAAAGGATTGGGGAATACTTTCATTTGGAAGCCTTCCTTTTTGAAGTAGGCAGTCACCACCTTACTGTAGGTAAAGGAGCCATCCTGATCAACTTGTTTCAGGCGATAGTAGTTCGGCCCATTGACAGGATGTAGATCAACGGAAGTATAATCGAGCGCAACAGCAGCGTTTTGATTGGCAGCTACTCGATCGATGGAAGACCAACGGTTGAGGTCTGCACTTTTCTCTACCTCAAAATAATCGCTATTTACTTCAGCGCTTGTTTGCCAGTACAAATTGACTTTTTCGCCAACTGCTTCTGCATAAAAAGCTTTTAGTTCTACAGGCAAAGCCAAAAGCTTGTTGATGGCACCTAGTACATCAATGCGGCCATGACCAAAAGTATTATTTGGAACACTATTACCCGAAACCCCTCCACAATTTTGCGTAGTCGTCAATCCCACAGCACTGGACATCAGAGCCTCCTCAATCAGGTCGACATTACCGGCCAGCGACGGATCTGCCGAGATCATCAAAGCCACCGCCCCAGCCACATGAGGTCCAGCCATACTGGTGCCAGAAAATCTAGCGTAACCCGTGCCTCGCACACAAGAGCGTACGCTCACGCCTGGCGCACTGACATCGGGCTTCATCCGGTTGCTCCCATCCACGGTTACATTTCCCCGACTGCTAAAGCCTGCAATGGCATCGCTGCTGCTGGTGGCACCGACCGAAAAGCTGCCGTCAAATATGGCTGCAGGGGTACGTACCGACGAGCAGGAAGGACCGCTGTTGCCCGCCGAAACGACCACGACCACACCCGCACTGCGCAGGTTGTTGACAGCCGCTTCCATTGTTGCAAAATTGCCAGTATTACAACCTTCACTGGTCGGACAACCCCAGGAATTATTGATAACGTGTGGTGCTTTGGTCGCATCGGGATTGCTGCCATTGATGTCTGTAGGAGCCAAAAACCACTGAAAGCATTCGATGTAGGTAGCGGGCGTTCCATCTCCTTGATCCATATTCCGGCAGGCGACCCACTTTGCGCCGGGTGCCACACCAATCTGGTTGTTGCCGCCATCGTCTCCAGCCATCGTACCGACTGTGTGTGTTCCATGGTTGTTGTCGTCGCAAGGGGCGGTTGTATTTGAGCCGCAAGGATTCCCCGAGCCTGCATTGTGAATGGCGTCGTGCCAATTGTAATTGTGATCGGCCGTCGTACCATTCCATCCACGGTATTGCGACTGGATGGCTGGATGGTCCCAATCCACCCCTGTATCCTGTCCGCCGATGACAACATTTTGACCGGTGTATCCCATGCCCCAAACTTGGTCGGCACTGATTTGGGTAATCCCCCATTCAATCGTGTTGATGCCTCTTGGCGCGGCACTTGGCATCGTGCTGACAGGGCCGTCAAAAGATACTTTTGGGTTGGGCAGTATGGACTGCACCTCCGGCAACTGAGCAATTTGTTGCAGCAATTCCAGGCCGCTTTCTACCCATAGGGAATTCACAATCCAGTAGGCCCGATGAGGCGCATCTGCTTCTTCGAGCAAATCCAATACGTTGCCTTGGGTCTGCCGGGCAGTCTCTGATAATTGCTGGTATACGTAGTTCCCTTTGTCTTCCTTGGTGCGAAACAATTTGGCGTTCTCAAGGTCGGCTTGTTGCTGCAGCCAGACCATGTATTCCACTGTTTGGCCGTCGTCGATGGCCTCCAAGACAGAAGGCGCCACCTTTGTTCGCCAGGCATTTTGCGCCTGGATATTGTGAGAACCAAATAGGAGGAGGAATAGGAGAATAGGGAGGCTGTATTTCATTTTCAAAAATTTTGATAAGGTTAGATCGTTGCGGATGCTATGGACTGCACCACCAGCCTTAAGATACTAAAAATTCACATCCTGACCGTCCAACTTCACTACGGAAAATGTCGGATTGACTCCATCGCAGTTTCCTGTCGATTCCAAATGCTGTTGTTTTGTAATCGCAATCACAAAATATTAACCACCCAAAAAATCAAAACCATGAAATCTTCTATTTTGTATTTACTCCCATTTGTATTGTTCGGCTTCTTGCTGGGCAGTTGCAACAAAGACAAAGACGACAGCCCGAGCCCAAGTCAATCCAGCGAATATTTTTTTGAGTGCGAGCTGGGCGGCACAAGCTTTAAAGCCAGCGGCCTGAACGCTTATGCTGCCGACTTCCCAAGTACTTACACCATGTATGGTCTTGGACCCGACGACTTTGTTGTTTACGTCTCTGTCGATAAAACACTCGGAATCGGTACCCACCCGATGGATGCCTTTTCCAATGCCTATGTCAGCTATGGCGATGGCCGCGTACTGTCGACCATCCTAGACGGCGGCAGCGGAACCGTTAGTATCTCAGAGATTACGGAAGACAAAATCATTGGCCGCTTCGACTGTAAAGTCATCGACTTTGACGACCCTACATCCAGCATGGAGATAAGCAATGGAAAATTTGAAGTGGAGATTAGGTTGTAAGTGACGGGAGTACCTCCTGCAAGAAGCTGTCCCAAAGTTTTTTCGCCTGACCGTTGCCTTTCTGTGAAGGGCAGCGGTTTTTAGTCTTCGTATCGAATATTCTTATTGGGTTTAAACTTGACCTCCATATCCAGTTTGGAATCCGGATTGTATAACTCCTCGTAGGGCAGTTCAAAGGTGAGCGTATTGCCTTTAAAAGAGGCATTGGGATTGTTGACCTTTTTGATTTTACCTGGCAGGTGCAAGATCATTCGATAAGTACTTTGCTTCATCAGGCTACCCAGCATGTCTGCTTCATCGCTCCCCTCCTTTGGCTTTTTGAGATGTTCTCGGGTAACGATCAAGCACTTTTTCTTAAGCTTATATTTCGCCGTATTACCAATCAGATTCTCTATGCTGTTCATATCGGAGGGACTTTGGTTGGTAAAGCGGTCTTGTCCTGTCAAATTCATCAAATCGCCCAAGTTGGAAAACAGCATGCTATCTACATGGCTAAAAGGCTGGATGATGGTCATGCTCAATAAATCCTTAGACGGATCGACCTGTAGGTGAAACTTGGAACTCCAGGCATTCTCAACGAATTGCTTGACCGCCTCAGATTCCTCGTCCTCATCTTCGGCCAATTGCTCCATAAACTCCTCTTTGGTAATATCTTTCTTTTCCAGCTCATCTTGCAACACATCAGAAAAGGCCATGACCGTGTCTACAACCTCCCCCATTTTCAATTTTTCTTCCAAGAACTTCATCGTTCCGGAAGTATTGTCACCCTGACCGTCGCTGTCTCCGTTTTGGGAATCACTTTGTTGGATCATCAGCATCAAAAAGGGCAGCATCTCTCCCATATTCAATTCAAGCTCAGAACGGCCAGTCCCATCAGGATTAATCCAAATTTCCTCTGTCGTACTCGAACAGCCAAAAACTACCAGTAACAGCCCAAAAAACAGCAAACGATGTAGGAGATGCATATGAAAGGGTTTTGAAAAGCTGTAAAATAGGTATTTTTTCCCTCAGATGTTGAGAAGTAAGACAAAAGCAGGCGAACAGACTTGCTGGCACAATCAAAAAAGAAAGAAGGTAGGACCCAGAGAGTCTCCTTCTTTCCAATAGAGCGTAAATAAGTTATTTTGAATGTTGAAATCCACTGCTCTGCAATGGTAAGCAGAGCTATAATTGTCTCTCTAGGCCCAGCGGTTTATGGATGTAAGGATTTTAGCGTGTGTGTGGGTTTGCCTATTCAGGTATTTCAAAAGTGAAAAGATTATCAGAAACAAAAAACTAAATATTTACCCTATTTCCTCTCATAGATCGACCTATAGAAAGTACTTAAGAGAAATAAAGGCTATTTAATAGGCTGTAAATCAATCAACTGAGTAAAATCAGAAACCATAAAATTCCTCTCAATAACAATAATTACGCTAATGGAAAGACAGCATGTAAATGGACAGTGGTAGGCAAAAGTGATTGATACGACCTAAAGTCATCAATCCAGGAGGTGGCGTTGATTGCTGCGAGAACTTGGATCATATATGAACTTCCAACGAATGACCATACGAGCCACTGAACCATCTTGAGACAAGGCATGCAGATGTCGCACAGTAAGAGGGAATCGCCAAAGCATCCTTCGAACTGTCCGATCAATAGAGGTCAAACGCTCGTCTGCCATAATGCGGGCATGAGTGCTAAATGAGGCTGGGAGAAACGAAATCGCAGTGGAATTGGGAAGTAGAAGGTAGAAAGCCTTTGACAATCGTGGGCTAAAACTATTCGAAGACTCTAAAAAAACACAGCTCTTGAGCCTAACAACGGCCCAAGAGTTGAGCGGCTCCCGAGGAACCTGCCAATAGTTGATCTATGTGAAGTCTGATGAAGGTCGAACAGTGAAAAGGACAGTGGTTATCAGTCCGTTTGGAACTTCTCTCTTCTATAAACAGCCTTCAGCATTGTATTTCTACGGCGCACAGAAGGTTTGACGAACTCTTTTCTGCGGCGGAGTTCTTTGATGATACGGACCTTACGATGCTTATTTTTATAACGCTTAAGAGCCCTGTCTATCGTCTCATTGTCTTTTCTTTCAATAATGATCATACAATCTATGGTAAAATTTATACACCGGCCAAAGCCAGTACAATGATGAAAATTTTTGCAAAGGTAAGCTTCTGAGGCGAAAGAGGGGCTGTTTTGGCCATTTAAATGGTTCAAAACGGATTTATTTTCGAAAAAACCCTACTTATACGTTGTCTGAGAAGCTATATAACAAGCCGGAGTCGATGTCTAATTAAATACTTACGACTGTAGCACTAATGTTGTATTTCTCGACGAGTTTGTCCGTGAATGCCTTGTGTCCCTTGGGAGCCAAGAGGTACAGCTTTCCATCCTTTCTGGCCGCTAATGTGCTGTAGAGCTTCCACTTAGAAACCAGGTCAATGGAGTTTTCTTCCTTCAATGCGATTTCGATGTAGCTCTTTCCTCCCAGTTGATTACCCGTCAAGTCTGGGATGTAAACTTCTCCATCGGGCTTTTTCAATGCCGACGGCGTCTCGTACCCTTCCGTGTTTGCCTTGATATTGTTAAAACCTTTCCTTTTAGACCATAGAATTACTTTCTCAAATAATTGCGCGTCTTTCATAATCTTCGAACTTTTTTACAAAAAATATTTTCTCAATACAGAACTTACAAGCTTGTGTGAGGTGCAAATCAGTAAAAGGCCAAGGCAGGAGAAACGCAAAAGAGTCCTCTCTAATGGAAATTTACAAGATGGGCAGCTGCTTTTTGTTAGTATATACTGGTGCTTTCAAGTTGCTACGCAACTCACTGTTACCTAATATTAACGAGCATTTCCTCAAAACAGTTCGCCATTTGGTCGACTTTCTTTCGTTCAGCAGCCACTTCCTGTAGCCGCCTCTTCAAAAGGTGGAATTCCCAACCAACGACAAACATTTTCATTCCAAATGGCCGAGCGATCGGCCGCGCTGATGAACCCTTTGTCCACCGCTTCATTGATGACCCTTCCCGGATAACATCCCGGAACCGTCTCCATTTCTCCCAAGGGATAGGGATCGTCCAGCCCTGCAACCAACTGGGCAGCCCCCATTCGGTCGACCAGCAGGCGAAAGGACAGCACGTCGTGTACCAACGTATCGACAAATACATTCGGACGGTTCAAGGTCTCATCCGGATGACTCATCCCCGGAAACAAATCCGGTCGCCCTTCAATTCCCTGTTTGCGACGGCCATGGTTCATAATACCGAATTGGTTGCCATGCGCAAAACATACCCTAACATTGGGGTAACGGACTGCAAAGTTAAGCAAACTATAGCAATGATAGGTATCGGCCGTCTGTGCACACATCCACACCAAATGAAAACGCCAAAATTCATTCTTCAATCCGATAATTTTTGGTCCATCATAGGGATGTACCTCGATGGCCAGGCGGTATTTTTCTGCCATTTCCCACAGAGGCGCTAGGTCGGTATGTGCAATGCTCTGCCACTGATTCGCCGCCGTCAAGTAATGCGTTGGTAGGCAAAGCATTCGCAGCCCCAGTTGCTCAACACAACGTTCGATCTCTGCCAGGGCGTCGTCCAAATAAAGAGGTTGCACCACAAACCCAGCCGTAAAACGCTTGGGGTGGGTGGCTTGTACCTCTGCATTGAAATCATTCTGAAAGCGGATGATGTCAGAAGTCAACTGTCGCTCTTGGCCATTGCAATACAATTGCGATAAGGTCAGCAAAACCTCATGGTCGATATCGTGCTTATCCATCCACAGCAGTTTTTCATCCAAAAAAAAGCTGGGATCGGTAATGGGCCGCTGCCAATTCTTTTGCCGCATAAAGCTGCGATCGTCGTCCAACCAGAAAATTTCTTTTTCCCGCATAAAGGCAGGAATCTGCTCTGGGTTGGGCAACAAGTGTCCATGGCCATTGATTTTATAAGGGTCTACTTTCGTGCTCATTCTGATTGCTTTGCATCTTCCATTTCCTCCTCCAAGTGATCGATGTAGAGAATGCCGTTGAGGTGGTCGATTTCATGCTGAAAAATCACCGCCGTAAAATCTTCGACCATTTCGATTTCGTGCTGCCCGTCCGGTCGGTCGTATTCCAACAAAATGGCATAAGCCCGCGTCTGGGTCGTATCGCTGCGGGCCGGGATGGAAAGGCAACCTTCCCGACAAGGCTGTTTCTTTTTAGAATATTGCTTGATTCGAGGATTGAGATAAGCTTCAAAGGGAAAGTTTGGCTTGTCGAAGCGCTGTACCCAGATGATGTTCTTGAGAATACCGACCTGGGGAGCAGCAATGCCTACGCCCAGGGAAGTTTTAACAGTGCGCTGCAGTCTTTGCAAAAAGTGTTGCAACAAAGGGTCTTTAGGATTTGCCACAACATCTCGACTCCGGGTGCGCAACAAGAGCGAATCACTCGGATTGGTGATCAGGAAAAGTCGCATCGGCTGGCTGGTATCTGCTTCGAGTATCCGATTTTTCTGCTCTTCGGTGAATGCAGTTCCCTTTGTCTGTGTATTTTTGGCCAGCTTTTGCCCTCCGGAACAAGCCAGCAGCAAAAGAGGTAGTACAAGAAGCAAAGATCTCATAAGGAAGGCATTTCGTGCTTGAAAGTGGGAAAAGGCCAACGGAATACTCCCCCCAAAGCAGATTGCATCCCATCGGAATCAGGCCGCCACAGACGACCTGATTTCTTCCTGCAAGCTAATAATTTGTCCTAGATTTTTAAAATACAATCTGCGAATGCGGCTGACAGTAGTGCCGAGCTGCTCCGAAAACTTTTGTATCCACACATTGCTGAGCAGGCGCTGCCCACCCCTTATCAACTGGCCGTCGAGCAGGAAGGTCCGAAGTTGGCCCGATTCGATGTATTGCAGGGGAGGAATCTCCACAGACTCCGTGGCTTTGAGCACCTCCTCCACTTGATTGCGAAATGTATTCAACTGTTGTTCTGCATGGTAAACATCTTCTTCGCTCAACTCGCCTGCCGCATAAATCTGGGACAGCATGCCATTCAAAGCGCTTTGGACATCTTCCAATTTGAAAAAGGCGTCGATGACTTGATTTTGGAAAGCACAACGCTTGAGGTACATCTGCTTTTGTGGCAAATCGTACAAATCCACAATGCGGCTGTGCAGGCGATAGATGTTTTCGTCAAAATTCTTGAACCAGTCGTCGTATTGACCATTGATCTCCTCGTTGACCAAGCTTCCTTTGGCCGATAATTCGTCGATGGCAAAACGCTGCCCTCGGAATTCAAATTCTTTGACTTTGCTTTGCTGTGCTACCTTTCTCAATTGCTCCAATTCCGACTGTAGATTCTTGCGGTTCTGCATGGCCGTTTGTAATTCTTCGCCATACACGTTGCCAATAGCTTGCTGGACGGAAGCCTTATCCGGGAACTGCGCAGCTAGGGTTGCCGACGCCTCTTCCAGTGGATAGGGATGTATGAAACGGGTATCGTAAGTATCGCAATAAACCTTGTCGAAGGTCGTCTCTTCCAATTCTGCCTGAATGAATTGATGAACTTCCTCCGGGCTGTTGAAGGCTGCTTCCTTGGGTTTGATGGCTCCCTGTTCGTAAAGCTTTTTGGTCAATATCTCTTTGAGCTGATCGGCATTACCAAACAAAATCCAGGGAGAGCGCTCATCGGTCGGCCCCTCCACCTCAATCTTGCGCACATTCAACTCCCGATCATAATTGGGTGGATGACTGGCATACATATTTGGAACATCCGTGTCGTCGGGTGTAAAAATCATCTGCTGTCCCTCTTTGTTAGCGACGAGTTGACGATCCTGGTAGCCATCGACCTTTTCTTTCAGATAAGATTCGGCCTCGGCATGGTGGAAGAAAATATTACTGGAATACAGCTTATGGTCGGCAGCATCTGTGAGTTGATTCATGGCCATATTCATCGCATAGGAAGAGCGGCCCAGTTTGGAAAGACCAAACACAATTTGATCGCTACCTGTCACGCTAACGGCAAATAAATCGGCATTGAACTCCATTTGACGGGACAAGGAGGCGTGCAACAAATTGATGCCCTTATATACCAAGGCCAGAAACTGCCGGATCACCCAGACGACAGCTTTCAATATCCAGGCAAAAATGGCAATCCGAAAGTCCGATTGGCTCATTGTATCGAGCGCTTCATCCCAGCCATCGCGATTGTAAACCATGTCGTGAATGATTCGGTTGGCCATGTAGACATAGCTCCCTAATTTCATGCTGCGCTGTGAAAAATGACCAAACTCATGGGCCAATACCGCCTTGAACTCCGAAAGGTTGAGTGAGTTGACCAAGCCCAAGCCAATCAGCAAGTTTTTACGAACTGGAAAAAACATACTCAATAGGGGCTTATCGTAGTAAACCGCGGCATTGATTTGCTCATTGACCACCACCTTTTTTGGATAAGGGGCGCCGGTCTCTTTGCACAATTGACGGATGAAATCGAACAGACGGGGATGATCCTTTTCTTTCAGTACAATGTCGGTTGGATTGTCGTGATTGTTGCTTTTGAAAAGAAACTTCAGGGTAAAAACAAAAAACATTGCCGTAATCCCTATCAAACCAATCTTCACCAAGATGGTCAGCTTATTGACGGTAGCCATTGGATAAAATATCGCCCAGTAGACCGAATAGCCGGAAAAGACCACTAAGCCGATGAACAGCAGGATAAATAAAATGATGGCTATTAGAACAGCCACTACCCGATTGCGGTAAGAGGCTGGCAGTTGTGTCAGTGCTTCCGGGACATTCTTTGGGCTGGCCGGATAAAAATCGTTTTTCATATTTTATATTCTTTGATTTAAGTTGCTTTGATTAATTGAAAGAACGTATCCATTCTTTCCTCGAATCCGAAAATTTCGGGCCAAAACTACGATTGCATTTCTAGGCTTGCTTGAACTTTACGGGTAGCAAAATAACCGCATCGACTTTTTCGCCATTCTGGCTCGCAGCCATAAAACGCACCTTTGTCTGAATCGCCTCTATGGATTGAAGGGCAGCCTCTTCCAGCAATTCGCTGCTACTACTGCGGACTTCGGCCCCTCCGATGCGTCCATCCTTGCCCAGCGTGAGTTCTAAAAAGACCGTACCACTGATGCCTTTATTATAAGCCTCAGCCGGATACTTGAGATTGGAATACAGCTGGCTCAGCAGGTCGATGTAGCCATATGTGAATACAGCGGGAGTATCGAACTTGGGGTCAACAAAATCTTCCAATCGATCCGGCGAAAAATAAACCAGGCTGTCGTGATCGTAATCGTACTTGTAGTAGACCTCCTCTTTGGAAGCATAGCAAGTCCAAATGCCAGAAGCTTCATTGTCGATATATTGCCCCTCCAAGATGGTATGGGAGCTGTTCTTTAAGGCATAGCTTCCATGGCGCACCGATTTATCACTTTTCAGTACCTGGTAAATTTCTTTGGCCGGGAAGGCAGAACGAAAGTTCTTTTTTACAGTCTTGAGCTTTTGACCAAATAGTCCGAAGGAGAACAGGCAGCAGAGTACAAATACTAAGTTGCGTTTCATGGCTTATGATTTTGTTGCATCTTTTCAGAAGGTCAAAATTGCACATTCTTTGCTTAAAATTCAAGCACAACCGCCTACAGCCTCGGATCGACCCCTTCGCTTTCCAGAGCCAGCACGCCGAATACACATTCGTGTACTTTCCGAAAGGGGTCTTTTCGAATAAAGCGCTCCAAAGCCTCGATGCCCAAGGCGAATTCCTTCAAGGCCAAGGCTCGCTTTGCAGACAATCCCCGCTTTTTGAGCATTTCCAGGTTATCAGGCCGATCGTAGTCCGGACCGTAAATGATTCTCAAGTATTCCTTCCCCCGGCATTTAATCGCCGGTTGAATCAGTCCTTTTGCCCCTTTGACTATGGCTTCTAACGGTTTTACGACCATCCCCTCCCCTCCGGCAGCTGTTCGGTCCAGCCACCACTGGGTCGCCTCGCTTATGGTGTGTGCATCATCCAAATCTACCAAGCGATAATTAGTCGCCAGCAAAATTTGTGGAGAGGCCGCACAGATCGCATGCAGGGTTTCCATTTGCCAAAGGTGGCTTTTGTCTACATGAACTGCGCCCTCTGTTGCCAACAGTTGAAAAGGAGCCAACTTGTAGTCTGACAAACCGTTAACCTTCCAGCAATATGGCCGGTAGGCTTCACCGAACTGCTGTACAGCCAGTAACTTTTCCGATGTTTGCATCAACAGCCCTTTCACATCCAAGCGACTAGATGCCTTTTCCAATGCTTCCAGTTGATGCTGTAGGGCAATCCGACCGGCACAGCCGACGGCAGCGTACTGCTCTTTGATGAGCGCGCGGGCCTTGGCTGACCAAGGCATGAGTTCGCAATCGAAAGCCGCCCAGTCTGTCTGGAAATCCGTCCAAAAACCCGCTGTTTCCAAGGCATCGCTCAAGACCTCCAAAAGTGCTTGCTCGGTTTCCTTGTCTTCAAAAAAAGCGCGACCTGTTCGGGTGTAAATCCTTCCAATACCAGCATTTTGCATCCCAAACCGACGGTCAATGGCTGCTGCATCCTTTCCGATAACCACAATGGCTCTGGACCCCATATGCTTCTCCTGGCAAACCACCTGACGGATGCCCTCCTTGCGGAAGTAGTCGAATGCTTCTGTTGGATGCTCCAAGAAATCCGGCAGCTCACTGGTAGCCGGAGGCGACATCGTCGGCGGCAGATAAATCAGCCAGCGTGGGTCAACAGCAAATCGGCTCATGGTTTCCAGGGCGGCAATCGTACGAGATTGCTGGATGCTGATGTTGGAACGCAGGCGCGTTGTGATGTTTAGTTTTCCACTGACGTCTGCCAAATTCAGCGCACCATCTGTTGGACTTGTCACCACCTTCTCTCCAATGGGTCTGGAAGGCGCTGCATAGACTTTTTCGGCTGGAACATCCACCAACACCCGCTCGGGATAGCGCAGAGCCGTCAACTTTCCACCAAACACACAACCCGTGTCAATATCGATGGTCTTGTTGAACCAAAGCGCCTCGGGAACGGGGGTATGGCCAAAGACCACCTGCGCCCGTCCTTCATATTCAGTCGCCCAGTTGTGCCGGACTGGCAGACCAAATTCATCGATCTCGCCCGTTGTTTCTCCGTAGAGACAGAAAGCGCGAACAGCTCCTGACCCACGCCCCTGCATGTCTTCTCGCAGGCCAGCATGCGCCACAACCAATCGGCCATTGTCCAAAACATAGTGACTGATGAGCCCTCTGAGAAAAAGCTTTGTAGCCTGGATAAAGTCTTCCGGCTCGTCGGCTAATTGCTCCATGGTCTCTGCCAATCCGTGGTTGAGCATTACTTTTTTACCTTCCAGCTTCTTCAGCAATTTGGCATCGTGGTTTCCACAAACACAGAGAGCCGTGCCAGCCTGTGTCATCGACATGACCAAGCGCAGCACTTCGTTGGAAGCCGGCCCACGGTCTACCAAGTCGCCAACAAAAACAGCCTTGCGCCCCTCGGGAGCTTTGACCGTATATCCAAAATTGCGGCTTCGATCGCGATGGCGTACGACTTTGTAGCCGAGCTTGGCGAGCAGCTTGCGCAACTCCTTGAAGCAGCCGTGAACATCTCCAATGAGATCGAAAGGACCACACAACTCCTTTTTGTTGTTCCATAGCTTTTCACGGGTTACAACAGCTGCATCGGCCTCTTCGGGCTTTTTGAGCTCAAAACAATACCGAAAGCCTTCCTTTTTCAACCGTCGCAAGCTGCGCTTCATTTGGCGATATTGATTGGGAATAACGTGTCGAGGCAGGTGACGGTCGGGGCGCTCCTCCGAACGCTTCCGACAGACATCTAAGGGTGTGTTGAGAACAACAGCCACAGGCAAACAATGATACTCCCGAGCGATTTGCACCAGCGCTCTGCGGGCTTCCATTTGCACATTGGTCGCATCCACAACCGTTAGCAGGCCATTTTTGAGGCGCTTCCGAAGGATGTAGTGCAACAGTTCGAAGGTATCCTTATTGGCATGTAAGCTGTTTTCATCGTCCGAGACCAGCGCCCGACAATAGTCTGAAGAAATAATCTCTGTGGCTTTAAAGTGCTTGTGAGCAAAAGTCGATTTTCCAGAAGAGGAAGTACCGACCAAAACGACGAGTGACAACTCTGGTATATTGATTTGCATGATCCTTGAATTTACAGTTGTGGAGAAAGGGTTGACTCAAGCGCATCTTTGAGGGAAAAGACCGCCATCTGCGAAGGGCTTCCGTGCGTCTCGTGCGCCGGTCCGATGCATGCAAAAGCGACTTGATAGCCGTAGCGCTCTGCTACGCGGTTGGCCCACTGCTGCAGTTCGGAGCGTGTCCACTCAAATCGATGGTCCGCATGCCGAAGGCGATCTTGTGGCATGTTTTCAAAGAGGACATTGTATTCCCGATTGGGTGTTGTGAGCACCAAGGTGCGAGGTCGGGCGTATTGAAAGATATTGCGTTCCAGGGCTTCCAGTCTTTCAGCATCCAGGTGTTCGATGACTTCAACCAAAGCGGCTGCCTCAAAGTTTGCCAGGCGATCGTCGCGGTAGGTGAGCGATCCATGAATCAATTGAATGCGGGCTTTCTTGGCCGGAGAGGCGTCTCTGAGATAGAGGCGTGAATGGGCCACTTCCAGGGAGCGGTGAGACACATCCATGCCTACGATTTTTTTGAATTGAGGTACGCGAATCAAATGTTTCAACAATTTTCCGCCCCCACATCCAAGATCGACCACCGTACTGGCACCAGTATTTTTGAGGACTTCCACCACTTTTTGCAAACGCAATTCGTGCAGGTTCATCGTCTTTTCGATCTTTTCTTCTGGAAGCGTATTGTCCAATGCAGTTTCTGCGTCCGTACTTTCCCGCTCATCCATTTTTTCCTTGAACTTCCGGGCATAGCTCTTTTTGTACTTCAGATACCTACGCACGATCAGTTCTTGTGCCGGATGGCCATTCAACCAGGTGATCGCATGCCGCTCAAGCTTCCCAATTTCCATCTCACCTACGAAATAATGCTTGTTGTTGTCCAAAACCGGAATGAGAACAAAGAGGTGGTTGAGCAATTCCTTCAGCGTGATTTTGTGGCGCAGCACCAAAGAAAAATAAGGACTTTCGCCCCATTCCAGGAAGTGAGGGTCCAGTGGATAGGCTGTCAGTTCTAGCTCGTAGCCAAGTGGTTCAAAAAGCTGTCGGATCAGGGCTTCTCCTCCTTTGGAAACGATTGTAGGCAGACGAGCTTCCAGCGGCAATGCTTGGTCTACCAAAGCTGAGCGGTCCTTGCAAGTCCCATTGAGCGCACTGCCAAATACCCTAGAAATGGCAGAGCTGAGAAAAGAGGAAGCAACGTAAGGACGATCATTCACATAATGCTCTAGCAGGTCACTCCCTTTGTTTTGTTTGCGCATGCGGCGACTGAGTGCTACAGCGTTCATCTCCAACATCAATACAGCTGTGCAACGGTCCGGGCTTGCTTCGGGATAGAAGATATGTGCTGTACCAAAGGCTAGTTCCCTACTTTGGTGGCGGTCCGGATGTTTGCCGAGCAAGTAGCCAAGGTCGGTAGCGGGTCGATGCGTTGTTGTGATTTGTAATAACATGATTTTGTATCAATTTTCTACTTTCAAAGCAAAGTTGGCAGCCATCTGCGCAGTTTTCTTGCGTACATTTTGAGAAATTATTTCTTTTGTAATAAAAATTCTGCCATGCCGAAAAATAAGAATGCCCTGCTCCGCTACCGCACCATTGATAAATGCTTGCAAAATAGATTTCGCAAATGGACCTTGGAGGACCTCATCGAGGCTTGTGGGGAGGCGCTCTATGAATATGAAGGTATTCAGAAAGGCATCAGCAAGCGCAGCATTCAGGCCGATATTCAATTGATGCGATCCGATAAACTGGGCTACAATGCACCGATTGTTGTCGAAGAAAAAAAGTACTACACCTATTCCGATCCAGACTACAGCATTTCGAATACACCTTTGTCCAATGAAGACCTCAAGCGGCTCAACGAGGCCCTGTCCATCTTGAAGCAATTCAAGGGCTTCTCACATTTCGACCAAATGGAGGGCATGGTACAACGTTTGGAAGACAAGATCATTTCAGAGGGGCGGCAGCAAAGTCCGATCATTGAATTTGAGAAAAATGAACACCTGCGCGGGCTGGAATATTTGGATGTCATTTATCAGGCCATTCTCCATGAAAAATCCCAGCGCATCACCTATCAATCATACAAAGCACAAAAGCCCAATCAATTTGACTTTCATCCCTACAAGCTCAAGGAATATCGCAATCGCTGGTTTGTCTTGGGCTTGCGCGACAAGCAATCCAACATGCTCAATTTGGCTTTGGACCGCATCCAGGCCATCGAAGATTCTGAGGTCCCTTACCACAAGCACCATGGGATAGACCTCGATCACTACTTTGAAGATGTTGTCGGCGTAACGGTCTCTAGGGGGCGGGCGGTTCCGGTCGTCTATCGTGCCAACCGAGATGTAGCGCCCTATATTATCAGTAAGCCCCTTCATCGATCTCAGATTATTTTGGAGCAGGAAAATGGCTTTGTGACCTTTCAGATCAAGGTTATTCCAAATTTTGAATTGGAGAAAATACTGCTGGGACATGGAGAAGGGGTAGAGGTTTTGGCACCACGGCGACTGCGCAGTCGGATTAAAAAGCGGTTGGGGCTAGCGATGGAGGGGTATGGGGACTGAGGAAGAGGAGAGGAATTGATCGACGACCAATTCCTCTCTATGCACGTAGCGAATTTCAGATTGGATTAATCGGTGAATACAATTTTTCGGGTTTGCGATTCACCATTTTGGAGTTGGATTTTCAGGAAGTAGGTTCCTGCTGCCAATGCCTCTTTTGAGATGAGTGCTTGGTCGTTTTCAATCTGGCGGATGCTTCGCAGCTTTTGTCCTTTCAAGTCGAAAAGGTCGATTTGGATGAGGCGCTGTGGATGACGTCGGCCATCTACCAACAGCTGTCGATTTGTTGGATTGGGATAAACTTGAATCCGGTCAGACAGAGAGAACAGGCTTTGGGTCGGTGGCGCTGTACGACTGGCCCAAGTGCATAAGTCAAAATCTTTACAGCTTGATGCAGTGCAGCCATCGTCGAAGAGTACAAACAAGCAAATGCTCACTTCCCTATTGATCGCATCGCCACATGCCGTAAGAGTATTCTGGTTAGTCAAAATCTCAAAAGTACCATCCGGCTTTACGACCCGCCACTCGATAAATTCAGGGGTAGCATCGGGGTTTGCAGTATATTGAACATCCAAGGTGAAGATGCCACTGCAAGTACAATTCTCCTGACTGCCGCTGAACAATCTACTGATCTCCAGCTGACAGTCTACAGGGTCAGGAGCAGGCTCTATCACAACCGTTCGGCACCGCATGTCTGTACAGCCACAATCGTTTTCTACCAACAGACAAACCTCATACGTACCGGGAGCTTCATAAACATGCGAAATCAGATCGTTGGAAAATCCAGACCTAGGACAATCTCCCTCCTCACAACTCGTACCATCCCCAAAATACCAGGTATTACGGACAATCTCACATCCGCCATGGGTCCAGGAAGTGTTCGTAAATCTCTCCTCTAAAGTCGTCGTTGATTGCGGTTGGAAGGAAGCATTTGGGCTAGTACTTTCACAATTGGCAGCCAGACAATTGTCAATCTGAATTGGACTGCAAAAGGTATCTTCACAAAAATCTTCATCCTTAACCGTTAAGCAAGCATTGTATATGCCATCCACCGCATAATTGTGAATAAGAGATGTAAACACTCCCGAGCCAGTGAATACATTGCCATCGCCTGGCCGAAGCGTCCAGCTGGTGATATCGTTGCCTAGACTGCCATTACTTTGATCGGTAAAAGTGACTCCACATGCGTTGATCTGTGCAGAATAGCCAGCGTTGATGGCCATGCAAGTCTGAACACTGATGAAATCGCAAACCGTTGTACAACAACCAGAAATATCTGTAACGGACTGGCAGACTACGTAGCTGCCGGGGGCTGTATACTGGTGGATGGGCGAAGCTTCGTCGCTGATGTTGCCATCGCCAAAATTCCAACGGTACTTGATGATGGTTGCTGAGGGAACAGGCTCATTACTTTGAAAAGCAACCCGAAGATTATCGTTTTCCAAAACACTAAAAGTACTTAAAATCGGAGGTACACAACTCACGCAGGGCGCACCGGGGCAGTTGATGGGGACCAAGCGAATGGTGGTCGATTCCTTTGTCTGATCCTCCACCCCACATTCGTTTTGTACTTTGAGTGTCACTTTGTAGGTGTAACCGAATTTCAGATCAACGCCTAGGTCGGTACGAGCATTGATGTATTTTCCAGGCCCGTCAAAAGGTCCAAAAGTTTCGTTGCCTAGGAATAAGCCATCCGGATCAAATTCCGCTACTTTGATGGTAAATTGGTGGACATTCCAACTCCCTCTAGCATCAATCCAAAGATCAATGGGATCATCGGTTCGACAAAGCTCTAGCTGGGCAGGGAAGGGTGCCAAGAAAGCTTTCGCAGGTAAGCAAGGCGGCAGGCACGTTTTCACACCCGGCACTGGATCATTGGAATTGTAATTCGGTATGTCCTCCACACAACAATCGGTTGTTTGGCAAGTGAATGCACAATCTTCTACGAAGGGGAGATTGTCGTTAGGGTCCACAAGGGTTCCGTGAATGATGTCGATCTGGCAAGGCGATAAAGAATTGCTCACCGCTACATAATTCATCAAATTATTACTGCCAGATGTCCAGGTGTAACATTGAATGCTCTCCTCGCCACAATTTGCCGGGATGAGTTCGTTGGTCACAGGGTCGCGAATCCATTCGTCATTTACATAGTCGTAGAGGTGCGGATTGCACTCGCTTGCTTCATCGATCTCGTGGGTACACTGACTTTCTCCACAGGTAAAAGTGTGGTCAAGTCCAAAACCATGTGCCAGTTCGTGATTGACTAAAAGTGCGTAGGTAAATAAGGTATTCGTAGTATTGGGATTCTGATAATCCGACCAGGTATTTTCAACAGTAATGGCTCCTCTGGGGCCAACGCCTCGCAAAAAGCCGGGTTTATGGGTATCTTCCACAAAAAATATATTGATCTCGCTACCCGTTTTTTCACCAAATTTTTCTCTCAGGTTACTTGGACCAGCAGGGTGCTTATACCCATTGTACGCAGCATCGTCGCGGTGGAAGTATACGCCATTTAACTGTAAGTAAACACCTTTGGGTTTTACTTCTGGGCGATCCGGACCTTGGTAAAGCGTCATCGGATAATTTTTTGACCAGTTGTCATTGGCATTTTCGATGACCCTTCGAGCAAAATCGTAGCCGTTTAATTCCACTTTTTCAACATTGCCATCACCATCATCATTTTCTGCAAAATTTCCAGGAATACTTGGATATTCTCTTAGTATAAAGTGAGCATTGACATTCACAATTCGAATGCGATTCCGGTCGTAGGGTTCACTGCAGTCCGGGTCGATCATACGTTCTTTTTCGTGTAAATTGGGGTGTACATGTCCAGTATGTGCACTGGCAAGTTGAGTCATCAAAAGGGTACATAAAATTGAAATAAAGCAGGCAAAATTTTTCATACGGCTAAAAGCATTTTAGCATTTCGAAGGATCGAAATGTCAGTGAATAAATATCCTATTTATTTACAGCGTAGCCTTAAGTAGCTGGATTAATGAGAAGTTGGGAAGAAGCCTTTTTACAGACTTCCTTTAACATTACGAGCTACTTACTTAAAAAAAATCGAGTGGAAACAATATCTCTTTTTCCTAATATTCTCTGAGATTAGAAAAGGTAATAAGGAGGGGGGGAAAATTTATTAAACCTGCTTGAATCAGTGGTTAAGTGCCAACCACCATTTTTCGGTATTTGAGGAGGAAGCTTCAAACAATTGTCCGACGACGGGAAGGGAATAGGCCATCTGGTGATTGGTAGCAGCTTGCACGAATTCTTCGGCTGGCTCTGTCCAACTGTGTTGGTAGGACAATGGAAATCCAGCCCAGTGGATCGGCATGATTTTTTTCGCTCGGGCGTCAATGGCAGCCTGTACACTTTCGTCTGGGAACAGATGAATATCGTGCCAATCGTCGTTGTATTGGCCGCACTCCATAAAGGCAAAATCGAAAGGTCCCAGTCGTTCACCGATTTCTTTGAAGTGCTTACCATAGCCGCCATCGCCACTGATCCAGATATTTTCACTGGCTGTTTTAAATACCCAGCCTCCCCAAAGAGATTTCATTCGATCGCTCAGGCCGCGACCAGAGAAATGGCGAGTAGGTGTAAAAGTGATGCTTACCTCTTCCCACAACTTGGAGTCCCACCAATCAAATTCTGTGATAGACTCCGCGGGAATACCCCAGTGTACCAAATGGCGTTTTACACCCATTGCTACAAAATACTGCTTGACTTTTCCCTTCAGCTTTTGGATGCTGGCCAGGTCCAGATGGTCGTAGTGGTCGTGGGTAAAAATGACCAAATCTACTGCTGGAAAATCATCGATCAGATTTAAGGTTTTTTCTGAAAAGCGCTTGGTAGAAATGGGTGCAATGGGTGTTGTGTCAGGCCCTAGCATCGGATCGACCAAGATGGTTTTGTCGTTGATTCGCATCAGTATGACGGAGTGGCCGTACCAGATGAATCTGGCATTTGAGGCGGGTGCTAAAAATTTATCTTTGTCGAAGGGCAGGACAGGTATAAATCTTGGAGGTCTTTGCTCTTTGCGGCTATTGAGTTGTTTATAGATCATACTCGGCACCTTCCAAAGGCTGGTGCTCAGCATGGTTTCTTCTAGATTTTGAAAACAGCCATCGCGCCAATTTTCAGACTTTTCGTATTGCTTGATGTGTTCTTGTGTGGCTTTACCCCCAAATTGTTTGAAAAACATAGATCGTTGATTTGCCGTCAAGATACAATTCCTTGGGCAATTTTTTATTTTGGCGAATTGTAAGGACCTTTTTGGAGATTATCTATAGAAGAAAAGCTACTGGGTTCTCGTCTTGGGTTTTCATTTCTAGACCTTACAGGTAGTCGCCTAGCCATCTTTTTGCGTTCGTATTTTTACCAAGGTCCATCTTTAGTAATATTAATAAACTTTCCTTTTTCTAATCGATAGGCTCCACCGAATCCAACAAACCATAATCGATCCTTATCATCCTTGAATATCTGAAATACGACAGGTCCTTGATTGTCTTGTGATTTCTGAAATTCTTCTAGATATTGACCATTATAGGTGTATAAGCTATGTTGATTGGATACAAACCATATGTTTCCATTTTTATCTTCTGCAACACTTCCTATACCTTTACCTATTTCTGATAATTCATTTGTGATATTTTCAATTTTATTTTCTGAAATTTTGTAGAGAGCCTCTTTAGAAGCTACCCATATTTCGTTATTTCGACTTTCAAATGTTCCATTTATGAAATTAGTTTGAATTGAAAATTTTTCAGAGACATTGGTAAGTATGCCATCCGTAAGTTTAAAGAGTCCAGCATTGGTACTGAACCAAATACTCCCTTTACCATCTTCCATTATACAGTGGACCATTTTTGTACTTGACACACCAAGTGTCGTATCAATCTCTCCTTCAGGCAATTCGAATTTGATGAATTCTTGTCCATTAAAAAAACATACACCTTCTATTGTACCAATCCAAACATCTCCATTGACAGCTGTTTCAATCGTCCAAACATCATCACTAATCAAGCCATCGGATTCATAATAATTGGTCACTACTTCTCCGTCAATACTGCTAATACCCCCTTCATGCCCAATCCAAATTTTACCATCTCTATCCTCTGCAATATCCTTTATTGTTACCCCCTTTCCTGATTCACTCTTTATGCCATCAATACGAACCATCGAATTATTGTTTTGCTTGAATAAGCCGCTTTGGGTTCCAAACCAAATATTACGCTTACTATCTTGGAACATCATTCTCACCACTTGGCTGATTTGCTCTTTTGATTGATTCTTTTTAAGAGCTGAATCTTGGATGCTTACTTTTGCTTGCAATACCTTATTTCCAGCATTATTTATATTTTCTTGTCCATTACAAATAAATACCAGCGTAGTGGTAAAAATTACGATCAATATTTTTAATCTACAGAACAGCATAGTCTCTTTATTATCGTTCATCATTGTGCTTTTCCATGTAAGGATACCACCATATCGGATCAAAGATGTATTCTCCCCAATCCCAAAATTTCCATAAAGGCTTTTCAAAAGTGCGATAAAGTTGTAAATCTTTGTGCTGAGGATTTCGTTTTTTGAAGTTGTTAAACCTATTTTCCATAGATTCCAATGGAGCGCCTTTGGCAGGGATGACCACTCCATCAAATTCATTATTGGCCGTCTGAAAATGGAACGTTCGAATCCCAATGTAAGGAATAAAATTGGACAGAACCACAATGATGCACAGTGATAATAGCAAGTATTTCATCCGTCTAATTTCTTTCGCAATAGGGATACTTCCAAACTGGATTGAACAGATAGGCCCCCCATTTCCAGAACTTCCACCAAGGCTTCTTGAAAGTCCTACATAAGCTTAAATCCTTATGCTGGGGATGACTACTTTTAAAATCCTCAAAAACCACCTCTAAAGATTTCAACGAAGCACCTTTTGCAGGAGTCACCAAGCCTTCAAACTCCTTGTATTCTGTCTGAAAGTGAAAAACTTCAAAGCCTATTCTTGGAATAAAGTTAGAAGCTACAATCATAAGAATGAAAAAGAAGAAATATTTCATTTTTTAGCTCTTTACAATGATTAACCCCATTCAATAATCTAATGCTGTTTCAGCATCTTCTTATACTTGTGGAAAATATTTTTTTCCTCATCTTTAGCCAATCGATCATCAGTTAACTGCATCTTAAAAATCTCCTTCCCTCTGTCGAGGGTCACCTGCTCCACTGTCAAATAAAAATCTCCTTCATAAGGAACGACGAAGGGCATCAACTTGGCTAAATCTTGATTCAAACCAACTTTTTTCAGTAATGCCCTTTCCTGTAGTTGAACACTGTCCTTATATCTTCGAATGTACCCTTCTCCCATTTTCTCAATCTTCTGCTTCCAATATATTACGGATTGCCCCTCTTCCTGCCAAGAATTGGGATGGTATAGCTTTTTATCAGCAAAAGAAATTCCATCTTCTGTTAATACGACTACTTTCTCAGAGGTACTTGAACAATAAGATATTTTAGAACCAAACTTACTACTGTCTTCCCTCAGAAAATAATCATCTAGCATCACGAATTCATCATCGGTATAGATAATGGTTTTGGCAATACTTGATCCATTCAGAACGATGGAGAAAATTTGCGTTTTAAGGTTCATCCGTTTTGATAATTAACACAAGTGGTTATGAATGAAAGGCTTTCTTGGCAATAAATCGCAACCTGAATTAACTAATATGAGCTGTTGGCACCACCCATTGCTGACGAGCACCTCCAATCAACTAAATATCATCAGAAATCCATTTCCTCTTCAAACTGTGCAGCATCAGGTACTCCACATTATCCTCTCTAATAGTCGTAACCGGAACTAGATGAGGTTCTCCTCGCCTCTTCCCATAATAGAGATAAAAAAAGGAACCCTCGATCTCGATAAGGTCTTGCTTGTATTTACATTTATCCACACTTACTTCGAGTATTTGTGGTTTCAATTTGTAGTAGGAATGATCTCGGAAATCCGGATGATCTACAAACTTGAGGACGTAAAAACCATCCTCCGCCCTGTGCAGCGATAAGCCAGCCTCACCAACCAAAATACCATCTTTCAGAATATCGGAAATATTAAATGTGGCTAATTGATCACCTGTTACCGAATAAAACTTACACACATTGGTCGGCACATCAACGTGGATCACCTTGAGGTCCGTGTAGTTTGACTTTAACATATTCTGTGGCTTATTGAAATGTATGTAGGTGCCACTCATGGATAAGACATTCAATATAGAGACAATTATAAGTTGGTACATCTAAAATTTATTTTCTAGAGTCTGTATTCACCAACAGGCATTTTTCTTAGCAATTTCTTTCTCCAGATACGAATACTGCTGAATAGTATAAGGAAGTACTCTATCTAATCTCATAATCTCGAAGAAAGCTCATTAAGTTTGTTTGAGCCCTTCAGCATAAAATATCGTCTTGATCATCTTGTATTCGATTGCTGGTGTATTTTAAACGACCTTAAACCTTCTTCAAGATACATTTAAATAAGTATTCAATTCTCCATCTTAACTTGATAAATTTATGCTCAATTTTCTTGTAATATTCCTTAGTTGTAAGCTTTACTGATCCATATAAAATCATATCGTGTAAATAAACTGAGTCACTCATTGAAAAGTCTTCTAGTACTACAGGAACTTGAACTTCAGCAGCTAAAGAGTCATGTTCATACAACTTATATAAATTATCATACTCACTAGACGCTACAAATTGAGTACATACTTTACCGTTGTGAATAACATGGGTAATCCTTTCACTGCTAAAGGGATATCCAAGATTCATAACTAATGAATCATTGAATAAAATGCCAGAACAAAATAAAAAATTATTAACACTTGATTGATTGTCTGCCATTACAATGGAATCCACCGTACTCATTTCCACTATTTCTACTTCAGACTTATTTGAATATTTATCGAAATCACTTGTATCTACTGTCATTTTCTGAATGAATACTATTCCATTTAACCCGCTGTTCATTAATTCATCTAACTTAAAATATCGATCTTTCACTTCATCAGGCGCATTTAATACACTTTCTTCAAATCTATTTTTTAGATTACTATCCACATGTATTTGCGAGATACCTGAATTAGCACCAAGCATTATGAATATATACAAGAAAATTAATCTAATCACCTTCATTTACTACACAATTAAATTTTTCAGACTCATACGCAAGCGCTCCTTTGTACTTTTCTTTTATACTTAAGCCAGAATATGTCCATTTGTATCTAAAAAGATGATCATTTCTCATAGAGTACCTGTAAAAATCTCTAGGGAATTCAGATATATATTCTGTGTTGGTTTTTGGAGTCTTTCTATATATGTTGATAAAATAAGTATGATATAAATTAGCGTCTGAAGCCTTATTTTTACATACAAAACTATCAATAGCTATGTTTTGCATACGTGTACCCCTATATCCGATAACCAAGTAATAATCAGCTTTTACAATTTGTGTTGTATCATCTACTTCTAATAAATGTATATCATTCATAACCTCGAATGATTCGATAGAAAATCCCTCACTCAAATCATCACAATTCAACATAAATAAAAATAATATAAGAAGCCAAAAAAAGTTTTTCATTACAATCTTAAAATCTTATTCAATTTTTCCTCTTATCCTTGCATTAATCCTTATAACAGTTCTAAACGGCACATAGCCCCTTTTATGCTGCAATATCCACCAAGCTGCAAATCCGCTATGCCACCATTGATATTTCAAGGCATCTGCCTTATCAAGGCCGAAGTGGTCAATAACTTCAAAATAAAAATCTCCCTCCCATTCACTCGTACTTTGATCAAAAGTGTAATTCAAGAGTTTTACTCTCGTATGCTCTGTATCATTCAATAATAGACTTGTTGGACTGTGAAAATCAGTATATTGTGTTAAAAAATCAACTAATGGACTATACTCAGATAAAAAGTGCTCGCCAATTCAAATCTACTACAGGATACAGTAAAGCAGAATTTGAAGAGTTATACAAATATTTCA
>JBCCSZ010000025.1:0-37259 GCA_039199225.1 Bacteroidota bacterium | reverse complement strand
TTTTTTGATGTAGTCTTCATTAATCAAGGCCGTTGTAGCCAAGTTGGTAAATGCTTCGATGATTCGTCTGGCGTCCTTCTTGTTAAAGTCTTTTTGGTCGGTATAGTTAAAAAACATAACGCCAAAAGTTCTATCATCGTATTCCAAACGGACAGCAGCAACGGACTGGATTTTATTAATGCGCCAAAATGTTTTCTCCAAGTCTTTCAAATTGGGATTGGCTTTCACAACAATTTCATCGTGCTGCTTTGCAGACGTGATCCACTGGGTGTCGTGCTCAATGACGTAGTTGGCAATATTGGCGCGTTTTTCTGGATCGTTGTCCGAAGGTGGTAGTTCACCGGCATGGCGGCTATTTTTCATTTTTATTTCTTCCCCGTGATAAGTGAACAGAACGATGGATTGCGTAGAAGGCATCAATTCATAAGCGCGTTCTACAATCTCCTGCAGTGGATCGTACAGCTGCCGCTTGGTGAGGGATTCTGAAATTTTAATGATCGCATTGATCAGCTGCGCATGCTGAATGGCAACACTTATTTTCTTGGTGAAGTTTTCTAGAAATTCATTGGCGTGTTGGGAGATTTCTCTTTTCGCTACTTTTCGCTTAGAGAAAATATTGATGAAACCTTCGATTCGTTTTTCTACAATAATACTGATGACGATGTACGACTTGAACTCCATTGCTTTGGCAATTTTGTAAATGCGCGCATCCGTATTTTTATAATCTTTGACCTGCTGGATCTGAATGGGTATATCAATATTTTTCTGCTGAATTTCATCACTGATGTTATTGTCTAAATATCCTCTTTCCCTATGTTCTTCTTGTATCGCTTTAGAGCTGGCATCCGAAAGTAAAAAGCGGGTACTGTCCAATGAGCCAAGGTCTCTGGTCCAAACACAAATGTAATCCGACTGAAAATATTTTTGCAGTGCCTCTACCGCATTTTTGTAAATGCGATTGTTGTTGCGAGAGAAAATATTGAAGGGCTGCATCAACTGTGTCAGCGTATTGGATTCCTTTTTCTGAATAAAAGATTGCGTAGCTTTTTCTACGACTTTTTTAATGGTATTTACCAGTACTTCATTGAAAAAATTCTTGTGAACTGAAGAGAGCGAAAAGACACCGTAGACAATTCCGTATTTATCTTTCATAGGTGCCGACATCTCGGAATGAACCTCCTCCTTTACCATGACGTATTTGTCGTCTTCCTTTGCATTGTTGGTGTAGTAGGTGTCTTTGAATTCTGCTACATAGCGGATGATTCCTGTTTTGCCAGCGTTTTGATCTTCAAAATTTTTTAGGCTTTGGGCGACTACTGTTTGATCGTAATCGGGGCCGTAAAAAATATTTTCTGAATCCCGCATGTCAAATGCTGGTGTATTGAAAGTTCGAAAAGAAACATTGCCATATTTCACACCAATTTTTTGTGCGATGGCACTCAGCAGCTTTTCCATGAATTCGAAGTGATCCAATTCGGTATCTTCTATCGGATCAATAATCTCATCGTAGAAGTCTCTGCGATTTTCTTTTAGCAATGCTCGGTAGTAGGGCTGAGCAAAATTATCGGCATAGAGCTTTAATTGAATTTCCCGACTTTTCAAATATTCCAGCGTGCTTAGGAAACCACCGATGGAAGGAATTTTTGCGAGTATGCGAACACCTGTTTTGACCAGTCGAAGGTCTTGCCAGATTTTTGGTCGCAAGCCCACTTCGATGACACCCAAAACTTGGTCTCGAATCATTTCTGCTTGATGAGAAGGTGCATTCTTTTTTTCAATAATGGGTATTTCTAAATCCTCTGAATCGACCGCTCGGTGGATAATGGGGACGTATAGCCTGACCAGTTTGTGGTGGTCGTACTCCTGGCTGATCTCCTCATTTATGGCACCTTCGGGATCAATATTCTCATTGAGGATTTCATTTCTTATGACGATGGCCGAATCACTCAATTGAACAATTTGACAGAGGATGTCTTTTTCATTCAGATCGTACTTAGACCTTTCCTTCCACATTTTTGGATCGTATATACTGACACTTTTACATTTAGTATACTCAGAGGTGATGCGCTTTTTGTTGAAGTCGACAAAGGAAAAAACGACATAGTCGAAGTCTTGAATTAGATGAACCATAGCTTGCCAGACCAATTCCTCTTTGGTTTCTAATCTGGAAATGGTGTTGATGCGATCTTTTGTATCTGACAGTTTTCGATAAGTGCGCTGCCTTAAAAACAGGGCCAATAGAATTCCACCACCTATTGTTGTAAAAAACAGTATGAGAACCAAAGACCACAAGGTCAGCCGCCTTCGGCCAATGGATAGGTGTATTTCCTTGCTCCAATCACTGTTGCCATGGCGGTATTGTATGATGAGATCGTTGTCGCGGCCATAAGAGCTTTTTTCAAAAATATTCTGCTCGAATATGATTTCACCTTTATTCGCGTAGTAGTTTTTATTTCTGAATCGAACCCAAAACTGGTTGTTCTGTGGATTGTGGTAGCGCGGGAGGGTGAAGTTGAGCTTGAGGTAGTTGAATTCATTGGGAAGTCTGGGCAGCTCAATCGTTGTGTCGCCCCGAAGGTCAGAATAGTTGTAAAGAGCATAACTTGAACTGGAAGTATCCAAACCCGGAAAGTTGATTTTAATCGTCAGACGAGAAGGAGAAGCCCCATCAGACTTAATCATCTCTGCAGGTATAAAAGAAGATACGCCATTGACCCCTCCAATAAAAAATACGCTGTCTCGCCAGCTGCAAAAAGCACCAGAGTTGAATTCACTCCCCTGTAGCCCTGTGGTCTGCCGGTATAAGTTGATCAACTTACGCTCTGGATCGATCTGTTGGACTCCGTGATTGGTGGACATCCAGAGGTTGTCGAAGCGATCTTTAAAAATGGCGTAAGCTACTTCTCGTGGCAGATTGTTTTTTTGCAAGTCAATGAAATCCGACATGTGGCGGTCTTTATCCTCCAAAGCCAATTGGTCAAGTTGAAATTTGTATAAGCCCGCTCGGTCTGTTCCCATCCACAAGAATTTGCGATCGCTGGTCTGTACCGCACAGGTGACATGCGCGTTTGTCTTGAGTCGGAAAGTATCTTGCGGATTCAGGCTAGAATAAAAGTATATGGCTTGGGTTGTTGCCACGAGGATGTAGTTGGTCGTATCGATCGCCACATTTTGAATGAAGCTGACCCTCTCTTTTTCGTCCTCCTCTTTGACTTTTTCTGAAAAAGAAATCCGTCGCTTGAATGCAAAATTTTCGTTAAGTACAGTCACATGTTGATGGCCCCGACTGCTGACCCACCACTCAGCCAGTTGCTTGTTGTAATAGATCATGGAGATGGCAGTATCGAGCTTTTCGGTGGGGATTTTCTTGTATGTCCCCTTTCTTTTTCCCAGTCCAATGTCTGATAACATCAAACGATAAAGCCCATTGCCAGTACCCAGGATGAGGCTTTTCTGATCGGTGGAGTCGGGAACAACCGCATATACCATCTTGGCATCCAAGGAGTTGTCGGCTGGGAAAAACCGTTGAAGGATGAAGTCGTTTTGCAAGTCTACTAAAGACAATCCATCTTCGCCGCCTACCAAAAGTTGGTCTTTGTTGCGACACCACAGTCCCAATACATAGTTGTTGTAAGAAATCAAAGTATCAGACTCTCCCTTACCAATGACACCTTTGAGGTTCTTACCAATGTAGAGTCCTTTGAAGTGGTGCTGGAAAAATTGTTTGTGCTTTTGCCAATAATTGACACCACCGGCATGCGTCCCCACCCAAACGACACTGTCTTTGGACATGGCGATACTGGTGATTTTATCGCTGCTGATTTTTTGATGCTGTGTGCTATTGGCGCGACAAAGCAGATCGTTGCTCAGCTGAATAATCAACGGATTTTGCAGATCGATTTTGTAGAGGTAAAGGCCCGCGAATGCCGTTCCTGCCCACAGTCGATTTTCATCATCTATGAATAAACTGGTGATGGCTGCACGGGAATGTTGCACCGGGTCGTCACTCACTTTATTCAATATGTTAAGCTGCTCTTTCTTTTTGAGATCATAGGCAGACATGTACATGTAGTCACTGCCAATGTACAGTAGCGAATCTTTGGACAGAAACAGGGCCGTTACAGACAATTCCCTGTTCAACATCTTCAGCTTGTTATTGGTCGCATCAAAGCTGTAAAATCCCTCATTCGTCCCGATGATGAATTCATCCGGTCCAGTCTGTACAACCTTCGTGACTCTTTTGCTGGTAGACTTGTCAAAAAGGGTGAATGGTCCCGACAAACTCCTAATGTCGCTTTGGGTACGATAAACTTTTTTGGCGGTGAATAGGAGGTAGCCACCCTGCGATTGGAAGACTGCCAGAATGGAGCCGTCGATTTGTTGTTCTTGGCTAAATACAATCCGCTTTGCCTTCAGATTGCGCTTATGGACAAGGTAGAGTTGCTTGCCAATGCCCGTCAGAATGTGGTCGTCATCGAAGTCTTGGAGGAGGGTAAAACGGTTGATGAGCTGCTTATCGAGGTTTTCGACCGGTTCAAACTTCCAACCATCGTATCGATCGATGCCCACCTGTGTGGCAAACCACATGAAGCCGTCCCGATCCTGTAAGATGTGGGTAACGGAGCTTTGAGACAGCCCGTCTTTCGATTCAAGGGTCGAAAAATTGATGTTTTGGCCGAATGCTCCGGCGGTCAACACAAAAAGGGCCAAAAACAGTGTGATGGTTCTAGTCGTCAAAATCCTGTGCTTAAGCTGCTAAGTGATCCAATCAACAATATAATAAAATCAGAAGACTTCTCTTATATAATCTACAAACAGTATGGACACTTTTTGGGCAGGCAAAGCTTTATCCCACTTGTACATTCCACAAATCGCTGTAGACACCCTCTCGTTGTAGGAGTTCTTCATGGGTGCCGCGCTCGCTGATTTGCCCATCGGCCAGTACGATGATCTGATCGGCTTTGCGGATGGTTGAAAGGCGGTGGGCGATCAATATGGCTGTACGACCGCGGGTGAGTAGTTCGAGTTTTTGTTGGATGGCCCTCTCTGTTTCGACATCTACCGCGCTGGTTGCCTCGTCCAGAATGAGAATCGGCGCATCCTTCAAAATGGCCCTGGCAATGCTGAGGCGTTGGCGTTGCCCACCTGAAAGTTTGATGCCGCGCTCACCGACGATGGTGTCGTAGCCATTGGGTAGTTGGTCTACAAAGCCGTGAAGTTGAGCCAGTTGTGCAGCATGGATGATTTCTTTCAGGCTTTTTTCAGGCATGCCATAAGCAATGTTTTCTCTGATGGTACCATGAAATAGATACACCTCCTGGCTGACCAATGCGATCTGGCGGCGAAGGTCAAACAGGCTCAGGTCTCTCAAATCTGTACCATCGATGCGAATGCTGCCTTTGTTGGCATCGTAAAATCGGAGCAGCAGTTTGATCAAGGTGGTCTTACCACCACCCGTCGGCCCAGCAATGCCGATGGTATGTCCGGCTGGAATGTCCAGGGACAAATTTCTGAGGATGGTCTGCCCGTTTTTGTACGAGAAATCGACATTGTCAAACAAGATGTGGCCTTTGGGACGCTCGAAGCCGCGGGGCTGAATGGACTCCTGAATTTCATTGGGCGAATCGATCAGGCCAAAAACCCGGCGGGCTGAAGCTCGGGCGCGTTCATACTCATCGAACACCGACCCCAGGCGTGTTACCGGCCACAGCAGCCGCTGAATCATCATAGCAAAAAAGGCCAGCCCTCCAACTGTAAAGCCGTTCAATCCATTGAGGACCCAATAGCTGCCCAGCAATAAAACCCCTGCAAACCCCAAGGCAATCAACATCCGAATGAGCGGAATGTAGAGCGAACTCCATCGGATGGCATTGAAGTTGGCATCGCGGTACTGACGCGAATTGTCAGCCACCCGCTCGGTTTCAAAGGTCTCTGCCGTAAAGCTCTTGATGACCGCAATGCCCGAAAGATTGTTTTCCAAACGACTGCCCAGCTGCCCGACCGCCTCCCGTACAGATTTGTAGTAGGGGGCTATTTTTCGCTGGTAATAGATGCTTCCCAAAAAAATGAAAGGAATGGGGACCATGCCAATCATACCGAGGGTCGGCGAGACATTGAACAAGGCCCAGCCAGCAAATAAAAACAGGGTGATCAGTTGGATGATTTCATTGAAACTGCCATTCAAAAAACGCTCTAATTGGTTGATGTCGTTGTTGAGTATGGACAGTAGATTACCGACGCGCTGGTCTTCGAAAAAAGCCATCTCCCGGCTTTGAAGCTTGTTGTAGGCATCCATGCGCAGGTCGTGTTGAGCGCGCTGCGCCAAACGCATAAAGCCTCGTTTAAACAGCCATTCAAAGAAACTCTCGAAACCAAAAATAACGAAGGTTAATACGGCTAGGAAAATGAGGATGCTCCACAAATCGGTCAAACCCGTCCAAGGGGTAATCCAGCCAGGAACTTGTCGGCTGACCGTATCGATCATCCATGCCGTTAAAAAGGGAGGCATCAGATCGAATATTTTATTGATGACGCTAGACAGTATGGCGATCGAAACATTCTTTCTGTAGCGACCCAAGTATCGGAACAGGCGTCGCATCGGTTGGTCTGGTGTCTGCATTGTAATCGTGTATCTTAACAGTTCATCATTACAACGACGGATCGCTGTTTGAGTTTGTAAGATCGGCCTGAAACTTTAGGAGCGTCCTCTGGCCGTATGCAGTCGAAAGGGGGCGCAGCCGCCGTATCTACGACCTTCCGCCAGCATTTGCCATCCGGTAGGCCGGGCAGGTCAAAGGTCTTGTCTTCCCAAAAAGCATTGAGCATCACATGCAAATAGGCGTCCTCCTCCGGATCGTACAACTCAAATGCCAGGCAGTGGGACTGGTCGCTCCAATCGGGCTGGTGGTGGCGGGTACCATGCCAACCCAAGACGATGCCACCTGGCAGACTCCAATATTTTTCTTCCTGAAAAAAATGGGTGGACAAGTTGAAATGAATCAGTCGCTTGGTGTATTCCAGCATTTCTTTTTCGCGTTCCAGCGCCGACCAGTCGAACCAACTCAGCTCGTTGTCCTGGCAATAAGCATTGTTGTTCCCGTTTTGGCTGCGGCGGACTTCATCCCCCATGAGCAGCATGGGCGTGCCTTGGGAAATCATCAAAATGGCCAGGAAGTTTTTGATTTGTCGCTTGCGCAGTGCTTTGATCTGTGGATCGTTCGTTGGACCTTCGACACCGCAATTCCAACTGTGGTTGTCTCCATGACCATCTCGGTTGTTCTCATTGTTGGCTTCGTTGTGCTTTTCGTTGTATGAAACCAGGTCTTGAAGGGTAAATCCATCGTGGCAGGTGATGAAGTTGATGCTGCGATTGGGGTTGCGCAGGACGCTGCCAAAAACGGCTGGACTGGCAACGAGCCGATCGGCCATTGCTCGAATGACCTTGGGGTCGCCTTTGACAAAAGAGCGAACATCGTCCCGAAACTTTCCATTCCACTCGGCCCATTTGTCGCCAATAAAGGCACCCAGAAGGTAGCCCTTCGTATCCCATGCTTCTGCAATGATTTTGGTAGAAGCCAATTGTGGCTCCGACTCGATCTCCCACAGCAAAGGTGGATTTTCGAGATAATGCCCTCTTTCGTCCCTGGCCAAGACGGATGCCAGATCAAAGCGAAAGCCGTCGACGTGCATTTCCGAAACCCAGTGGCAAAGGCAGTCGGTAATCAGCCGGCGTACAACGGAATGGTTGGCATTGAGGGTGTTGCCGGTACCCGTAAAGTCGGAATAGTATTGCTGATTGTTTTCTGGCAAAATATAGTAGGCGCGGTTTTCAATGCCTCGCATGGACAGCGTCGGGCCGTTTTCGTTGCCTTCGGCTGTGTGGTTGAACACCACATCGAGGATGACTTCGATGCCAGCCTTGTGAAGGGCTTTGACCATATCGCGGAATTCATCGACCAACTCGACTGGATCGTCTGTGGCACCGAAGGCGCAGTGTGGTGCAAAAAAGGCCAATTGGCTGTAGCCCCAATAGTTGATGTTGCCAGGGGGGGCGTCGGCCCGGTCGAATTGTTGGACGGGCATGAGCTCTACGGCTGTTACGCCCAGTGATTTCAAATAAGGAATCTTTTCGATCAACCCCCGATAAGTTCCCCGCAGCTCTTTGGACAGGCCGGAGGAAGGGTCCTTGGTGAAACCGCCGACATGCAATTCATAGATGACCGAGTGTTCGAAAGGATGATTGAGCGGTCGGTCGCCCTCCCAGTCGTAGTCCGATGGATCGATGACCACACTTTTGATGGCTTCGGCACAATTGTCTCCAGGCGCCGTTGCTGCTTCGCGATTGTAAGTCTTGGTGACCAGGGCGCGAGCGTAGGGGTCGATAAGCACCTTTTCTCCATCGAAGCGTAGCCCCTTGGAGGGTTCGAAAGGCCCAAATACTCGATAGCCGTACAATTGACCTGGCTTGAGCCCTTTGATGAAGCAATGCCAATAGTGGAAAGTCCGGAATTGGTCGGGCTCCAACTTAAAGACTTGGGAAGGGTAGGTGTGGTCTTTTTGGTCGAACAGCAAAAGTTCTACCCGAGTTGCGTTTTTGGAAAACAAAGAGAAGTTGACGCCACCGTCTCTACAAGTAGCACCGATGGGATAACTCTGGCCTTTTTCAAGGCGGTATTTTTTAGCCATTTGAGGAAGATTTTGAGCGGCCAAGGTAGCAAGTTCCCCAGATTATTCCGTGTTGAATCGATCTGGGAATCAGCTCTTGGACGATTTCTCGAAAGAAAAAATGCTTTGAGTGTAATAAATCAGCTCTAACTTAGACTAACACAGCAAAAAGCAAGGCTAAAAGGATGCGCCAGGCTTTCCGTGGAACAAATCGCCACTTAATGTCGATCAGTCCATCATACAGCTAGTCTTTAAAGCCATTTAAAATCAAACCAAATACTTGAAAGTAAAGTTTGAAAATATCATCCGCGAACACCAAGATCGTCTGTACAGAATGTGTCGATCTGCGGTATTCGATCCGCAGTATGCAGAAGACCTATACCAAGAGGTGCTGATCAATATTTGGAAAGCCTTAAAGCGTTTTCGGGGAGAAGCCAGCCTGACGACTTATCTCTACCGCATCGTTATCAATACGGCCATTACCTTCAACCGAAAGGAAAAACGGAGAAGTCAAGCGATGGAAAAAATTCGCCGCCTGCCACAGCAAGTGGACGCCTTCACGGAACAGGCAGATCAACGATTGGCCAATCTAAACCAGGCCATCCACCAACTACCAGAGGAGGAACGCTGGATCATTGGCATGTACCTGGATTCGCTTTCTTACAAGGAGATCGCCAGCGTATTAGGTAGCAATACCAACTATGTAGGTGTAAAAATCAATCGCATAAAAAAGAAACTAGAAAAACTTATAAAACTCAACACGAATGGAAGATAACATGAATTTTTTTCGGAAAGAATGGATAGCTCAAAAGGCGCCACAACAGATTGGTTATGAGATGATTGGAGGAAAAGTTGCAGATCAGATAGAACAATTGGATCAAAAACTCCGAAAGGAAAATAGATGGATTATCATCTCCTTTTCCATAACGCTTCCCATACTAATTACAATGGCTTCTTTGCTGCCTGCCCAGCCTTTATTGTTCTACGTTGGTATGGCTGGTCTCTACTTTCAGTTGTCAATTTTTATGGCCTTTTTTGTCAACCGCCGCCTCAAAAAAAGCCGAACGGCAACGGTCTCAGACAGTCAGTCTTTTGTGGCGTCTACCATTAGTCAACTGAAGTACAACAAGCAAATCACGGATAAGTATATGCCTTTTTACGCTTTGTTTTTGGTGCTGTTCATCTCCTTGATGCAGATTGGTGTTTTCTCAACCACGACCATTCCGCTTTCATTAAAAGTATCGATGCCCATCATTGTGGCTTTACTTCTGGGGCTGGTTTTCTGGGCGGGCATTCGCCGGAAAAAGGAAAAGGACGCCCTTGAGATTGATCCGATGATTGAAGATTTGGAGGCATTGGCGGTGCAGTTGAAAGCTTAAGATTTTGTCAGTCTGGTATGGGAGTTGTTTATGCTTTGCTAAATTTGCGTATTCTCAATATTAAAATAACGATAATGAAAATCTCAAGACTATCCTTTTTGCTGTCTCTGGCCATTGTCGGGTTATTGTTTGCTTGCGATAAAGACGACACCGAGCCAGCCGCAAAAAAGCAAGGCTGCACCACTGTAGAATCAGACAATTACGATCCGGATGCCGAAGAGGACGATGGCTCTTGCGTTCCCTGGCGCGACAAATTCATAGGAGACTACGATTACTTCCGCGACTGTGGCTCTATATTTCCCACCAAAACCGGAGAGATGAGCATCACGGTTTTAGCCGGAGAGCAGGAAATACAAATTTCCTTTGATTTTGATACCTTCATCGCCAAGGTGACGGGGCAAAATGAATTTACGATCGAAGAGCAGTCTGTTCCAAACAGCCAGACGGTTTCAGGCAATGGGACCCTCTCCAACGATCAATTCACAATGAGCTATTCCTTTAAAAGCACCCAAAGCAGTGGCGGTACGACCAACTGCACGATGACGGCTACCAAGAAATAGACTACTCGAATAGACCACTTCCTTTTGAAAGTAGAAATAATGCCCTATTTCGTCTCTTTTTGTGGAGGTTTCAGGAGGAATTGGTTAGTTTTCCTGTAAAACAATTAGTATGGAGCCGTATGAAAAACAACTGAAAGAAACCATTGACCGCTACCGAAGTCTCGCATTGTGTAAGGTGCATTTCCACAAGCTGGAAGGTCGACTGAAAGAGTCATACACCCGAAAAGAGCAACTAGGCCAATTATTGGAAAAGGAGTACAAGAACATCGAAAAACTCCAAAAGCTCTCCCTGCGTAGCCTGTTTTACAGATTTCTCAAAGATAAGGATGCCCAATTGGAGATAGAGCGGCAGGAATATTTACAGGCTGCTCTACAGTACAAGGAGTGTGTGGCAGCCATCGAAAGCATGGAATTCGAGCGAACAGTCCTATTGGAAAAACTCGAAGAGGAAGAGACGCTTACCAAAAAACTGGACGACCTCCTCGTACAGCGCGAAGCATTTTTGCAACGCACCCATCCTGAAATTCGCAAGGAATTGCTCTCTTTGGCTCAGGATATGGACCACAAGCAAGGGCTGAAGCGAGAGTTGTACGAGGTCTTAATTTCCGGTAAAAGAGCCGAACAGACTATGACCAAGGTGAAAAGAAAGCTCAATGAGGTCATGCAATGGGGAGAATGGGTTCAGGAGCAGCATCCCTATTGGTTAGACAGCAGCGCTAAAAAGCATCCAACCATCGATGAGGTACAACAACTGATCTACAAGTTGCGGCAAGAGTTGGAGCTGTTCCAAGATGAGCTGGAAGATATTTTCAAGTTTGGCAATTTTCCCTATGCTTCCAAATACAACGGCCTACAACACTTTGCCGACATCTACATCGACAACCTCTTAACCGATTGGGTAGTCCATCGGAAAATCACCGATACCCTTCAGGTCGTTCACTCACAGCAAAGCAACCTAATGCGCCTACTGGCCTCACTTCAAAATGAATCCAAACAATGCGATCGGGCCATGAGCTACCTGGATGAAAAGAAGAGGGAACTCCTAATGAACTACATTGGTCATCAATAAGCCACCCGACCATTGCGATGATCTCCCCAACGGCCTTTCAAGGTTCGCTTTAAGGGGATTTGCATCCCGCCCGTACTTTCTAGCCAATCGTAGACTTCTGCCGCCAAGCTTTGTACAATCTCTTGATGCTCGGGGCTGTCGATGAGGTTGTTCATTTCGTCGGGGTCTTCCTGCAGGTCGTACAATTCATTGGTATCCCAAACCCCATGGTAACGGATGTATTTGTAGCGATCGGTCCGAACGCCGTGGATGGTCGGTGTATGCGGAAAGTCGTATTCCCAATAGTATTCATAGAAAATCTTATCTCGCCAGGCCACCTCCTTTTTTTCGAGTATGGGCAGAAACGAGCGGCCCTGCATATGGGCTGGCTTCTGAATGCCTGCCACTTCCAAAATGGTCGGACCAATGTCAATGTTTTGCAGCATGGCTTGGATGGGTGGGCTGGCCGGAAGAATCTCTGGACAGCGAATCAGCAGAGGAACTTTTACAGACTCCTCGTAGAAATGCCGCTTGTCGATCAAGCCGTGCTCACCGAATGAAAAGCCATTGTCGCCCATGTACAGCAGTAATGTTTGGTCTAGTTGCTGCTTGGTATCCAGATAATTCATAATGCTACCGATGCTCTCATCCACGCCCTTGAGCGTCTCGCAATAGCGGCGGAAAAAAGTCTTAAAATCCATTGCTCCATGGTACATATAATCTACGCCATGCCAGCTCTCGCGTTGCATGCGCTGCCAGTCGGGCGTTCGCCTTTCGCCGTAGTACTCATCCCCTTGATACGGCTTTTTACCCAGGCGCGTGCCTTTTACCCTTTCATTGGAGGTGTTGAAAGAAGGTGGATAAATGATGGTTTCGTCTTCGTAATCTGCCAAGTGGCGCTTGGCCGGTTTGAACATCGCATGGACGGCCTTGTGCGAGAGGTAAATGAAAAAGGGTTTATCCCCCTTGCGATTTTCCATCCATTCGATGGCGTGTTGGGTGAGTAGGTCGCTGATGTAGGTGCTGTCGGGATATTCGATTCGCTCTCCGTTGATGTTGAGCTTTGGCGAGTAGTAGGTTCCTTGTCCTTTGAAGCTTTCCCAATGGTCGAAGCCCGGCTGGGGAGAATCGTCGTGATCGCCCATGTGCCACTTGCCAAAGAAGGCCGTTTCGTAGCCAGCGGCCTGTAGGTATTGTGGGAAATAAATCAGGTCGCCTGGGTTGGGGGCTTGGTTGTCCACGACGGTATGGGAGTGGGTGTACAGGCCGGTGAGGATGGAGGCTCGGCTGGGCGAACACAAGGCGGTAGTGACAAAGGTGTTGGGGCAGTAGGCGCCTTCCTTGGCCATGCGGTCCATGTTAGGCGTTTGAAGCCAGGGAACCTTGCCGGTGAAGCCCATATAGTCGTACCGATGGTCGTCGCTGAGGATGAAAATGACATTGCGGGGGCTGCTATTGTCAATGCGCTCAAAGGTAAGCCCATTTTCTGCAGGTGTTTCGCTTGGAGTGGGAGGTGTTTGACAGGAGAAGTAGGACAATGCCGATAGCAACAGCAAGGTGTTCAAAAGCTTGTTCATTGGTGTATGGTTGGTTTTTTACTGAATGATCCGTTTGATGATAACATCTACCCTGCGGTTGTGCAAGCGGCCTTGCAAAGTGCTGTTGTCATAGACTGGTGCAACCTCTCCAAAGTCTTGAACGGTGATTTGCTCCTTGGGAAAGTCTGTCGCCAAAATTTTTCGCAAGACCATTTCGCTTCTGGCCCTGGACAGCATTTGGTTGTATTCTACACTGCCGATGTTATCGGTAAAGCTTTGGATTTCGATTTCGCAATACTCCAAACCGGGAATGGCCTCCATGAATTCATACAGCTCCCTGACCTGTACCGGATCGACATAGTAGCTGCCACCACCGAAGAAAATGCTTTTCACTTCCTCAACGCCAACATCCTCCTGCGCTGTGGTGGCTTGTAGGCCAACAACAGAAAGAAATAGGGATAGGAAGAGATACTTCATCGTTTTGAATTACCTCTCAATTTAATGATTTTACAGTGTTTAATTCAATTTTATCTACGATTTCCCTGGATGATTTGTTGGTAGCCCTGACCTCGAATCTAAAGACTTTCAGTTGCTTGAGTTGTAGCAATTCTGGTGGAAGAACAACAAGACCATACGAGCGTATGGTGAATTCTTCAAGATCAGTCAATTTATGGATAGCGCTGGGCAGGGTAAACGTTGTAGCGTCGGACACAAACAACCGCAACGATTTGAGCGTCTTGAATTCGAAAAGTTCTTTCGGAACCTTGTTGAGTGGTTTTTTTGTACGGACATTTATGGTCAGTTTTTCCAGTCTTTCCAGTTCAAAAAGTTCGGGCGGTAGATGGATGGAATCTTTATTGTTCAAATGAAGGTGTATTAGAAATTTGCTCTCGTTGAGATGCTCGACGTTTAAGGTGTTGTAGCGGGAGTCATAGAAAATTGGTTCGATGTATACTTTCGCTCTTTTCTTATCAACCCGTAATTGCATTGAGCAAATTGGAGGTGGCTGGGGTGCTAATTGGGTAACAATTTTGTAACCCTCTTCCTTTGATGCTCGGTTCAACTTGTGCAAGAGCTTCCGGAGCTTCTTGGGCATTGTAATCCTGGTAGCCACTTTGATCTGCTTGAAGACGTAGGGATTTTCTTCTTTGAAAAAGAGGGTCAACTCAAATAAGTACTTTTTCTTTTTCTTGACATAGGTGTAGTAAATCCGCTTGTAGTAAGAAACATCGTCGTGCTCATAGGACAGCATCCCACCTACTTGTCCTTTGAGTTCTTCGCTGTGTTTTTTTATTTTGGAGAGTTTGTAGCGCGTTTTTTCGTTGAGGAAAAATGCCATCTGTTCCATGCTCCCGTCTTCAAATGCCTGGATGAATTCATTGGCTGTTTGCCATTTGCAGGGGTCTAAATCTTTACTGCTGATTTCGATGTAGCTGATTCCCTGCACAGAAATACTTCCCATCAGGCAGCAGCAAAAGATTAATAAGTACTTCATAAGGCTGAGATTTTTGTTTCATAACTTATGGGTCCTCTGTGTAAGTTAATTGATCCCAACGCAAGAGGCAAGCTCTGTTGTTTGGGCTGTGCGGAATGAGTTACAAACGGGGGTGTTTACCGACTGAGGTATCCCAAAATTTGCATCTCTGATGATCTGACCTAGTGGATTGGGGCGAATGTCAGCTATTGGAATTAGGGTTGAACATCTACTGCTTTATAGGCGTCGATTACCGCTTATTCGCCCGCCTTTCCAGCCTTGGAATTGCCATGCTCCATGCCTAAAATACCTTGGAAGTCTTTGTCGTGAATGTACCGGAAGACGTTCTGGTAGTTGATCTCACCGCTGGTTGGCTCCTTGCGGCCAGGGTTGTCGCCGATCTGAAAGTAGGCAATTTCGTCCCAAGCCAATTCGATGTTTGGAATGATGTTGCCCTCTGTAATCTGTTGGTGGTAAATATCGAAGAGGATTTTGCAAGATGGACTATCGACCGCTTTACAAACTTGATATGCTTGTGCCGCCTTGGTTAAAAACTGCCCGGGATGGTCTCGAAAATTGAGCGGTTCCAAAACGATGACCAATCCGTGTGGCTCTAAAATGGCACTGGCCTGCTTGAGGGACTCCACCACATGGCTGGTCTGGTATCCCATATCCAGATTGGGATGAACATGGCCTGGTACGACCGTCATCCATTTGGCATTTACGCGCTTGGCTACTTCGACAGACGCCCGAATGTGCGCTAAAAATTCGTCCCTTTTTGCTGCATCTCCATTGGCGAGATTGGCTTCTTGCCAGTAGATTTTATGCGCGACAAAAACGCCCATCTCTATGCCCCTTTTGGCCATCGTACTGGCCATCTTTTCCTGCATTGCTACATCGCGCTCTTTCATGCCATTGTCTTCAAAAGCGGTAAATCCTTGATCGGCCATAAAGTTGAGTTGGTCGATCGGGTCTGCTCCGGCATGCTCTTTAAACATTCCGAGGTGTGGTGCAAATTTTAGTTGAAAGGCTGTTGGCGAAGGAAAGCGGGCATCAAATGCAGACAGATCGGACAGGCCGGCAGATAGTGCGACTGTGCTGAGAGCCGTTTTTTTCAGGAGACTTCTTCTGTTCATAAATGGGGAATTGAGAAAGGGGTAGGTAGACTTATCCCGGCGATTGCCCACCGGGATAAGTCGCATTTTTTACAAGGACCAAACACCTCCTACTTCATCGTAGGGAATGCAGCCTAGGTACTCACCTGGGATGGGGTCGTACTTGAGGTATTCCCTACCAATTTTTTCGGAAGTGAAATATCCAAAGACGGTTGCTTCTTGGACCAAGGTGAAAAAGGGATCGTCGTCGCCGGAAGCAGTCTGAGCAGCATCGGCATACTTTTGCACCATGGCTGTTTGTTCGGCAGCAGCCAATTTGGAAAAGGTTTTCCCATGCGTGGCCTTGCAATCGTCTTCAAACTTTTTCAACTCACCCAGGAAATATTGTTTTTCGTCTTCTGTTGATACGTCTTTGAGCATTTGATCGAAGAAGGCGACAATGCCCACTTCTTTGGCACCTGGAGAGGTCTCAGTTGTCGGTAGGATGCACTCGGCCAGATCGCCCAGCGTTTGGGCTTGATCGGCTGAGAGAAAATCGGGTTGCCAGCCCGGTGTGGCGTCTGCTTTGCAACCTTGCATGACGCTGGCTATGGTCGTTGCCGAAGCGGCGTAGCCCAACATCAGGGCCGCACTTTTTATGGCATCTCTTCTATTCATATGTGGCGAATGGATTTTCGGATGATTAAATGTTCTGTTTTTTGAGTTCACTGACCGCGTAGTCTGCCGCCCGTGCCGTCAGTGCCATGTAGGTCAAAGAAGGATTCTGGCAGGCCGCAGAAGTCATGCAGGCCCCGTCGGTTACAAAGACGTTTGGCGCTCCCCAGACCTGGTTGTGCTTGTTGAGTACGGAGGTCTTTGGGTCGCGTCCCATTCTGGCCGTTCCCATCTCGTGGATGCCCAAGCCAGGCCAGGAGCCTTGGTCGTAAGTTCGAACATTTTTGAAGCCGGCAGCTTCCAGCATTTCAGCAGCAGAGTTCATCATATCTTTGCGCATGCTGTGCTCATTTTCCTTCCACTCTGCATCGAAGGTGAAGGTTGGTTGTCCCCACTTATCTCTGACCTCTTCGTTGAGGGTGACCTTGTTTTCATGATAGGGCAGGCATTCTCCGAAGGCGGTCATTCCAAACTGCCAAGGACCCGGAGTAAAGAGCTTGTCTTTGTACTCTGCGCCAAAGTTGAGTTCTTTGACATTGCGCGACCAATTCGAGCGGCTGGCACCACCTTGGTAGCCATAGCCCCGGATGAAATCCTTCATGGTCGTCTTCTTATTGATATTGCGGAAGCGAGGAATGTAGATGCCATTGGCACGGCGGCCCTTGTAGTATTTGTCACCAAAACCGTCAAAGGTACCATAAGCGCCCAAGCGGAAGTGGTGGTCCATCAGGTTGTGTCCCAATTCACCACATTCGTTGCCCATACCGTCGGGGAAGCGCTCAGATTTGGAGTTCATCAAAATGAAGGTAGAACCCAGAGCCGAGGCACAGAGGAAAACGACTTTAGCATAATATTCGCTGGTCTCGTTGGTCTCAGCATCGATGATGCGTACACCTGTGGCTTTGCCGCTGTCTTTGTCGTAAATAATGCTGTTGACAATAGAATGTGGGCGCAGGGTCATATTGCCCGTTTTTTCGGCAGCAGGTAGGGTAGCGGCCTGGCTGCTGAAATAGGCGCCATATGGGCAGCCCCTCATGCAGCGGTTGCGATATTGGCATTTGCCTCTGCCATTGTGCGGCTGCGTCAGATTGGCATTGCGACCAATGGTGAGGATGCGATCGTCAAAGTTTTTGGCGATGCTGTCGCGCAAATGCTCTTCTACACAATTGAGATTCATCGGAGGCAGAAACTTGCTGTCGGGCAGTTGTGGCAGCCCTTCTTTCTGTCCACTGATACCGGCAAAGGTCTCCACATAATCATACCAGGGGGCAATGTCTTTGTATCGGATGGGCCAATCAATAGCAGCACCGTCTTTGGCATTGGCCTCAAAATCCATAGCGCTCCAACGGTAGCTTTGGCGGCCCCAAAGAAGCGACCTGCCACCTACGTGATAGCCGCGCATCCAATCAAAACGCTTGGTTTCGGAATATGGATTGTCGATGTCGTCGACAAAGAAATGTTTGGTAGATTGACGAACAGTATATCCAGTTCGGCTTTGCTTTGGTTGTCGCTTCAAATCTTCGGCAGTGGGACGATCTCTATAGGGTAAATCCCAAGGGTCAAGGTTGGCCGTCGTATAGCCTGTAACGTGTTTGACATCTCGGCCTCTTTCCAAGATGATGGTTTTCAGACCCTTTTCGCAGAGCTCTTTTGCAGCCCAACCGCCACTAATACCCGAGCCTACAACGATGGCATCATAGGTATTTTCTTCCTTACCTTTGCTGTTGAAATACATGGAATTCGCAATTTTCGTTTCATAAAATGTTTCTCAACGAAAGGTAGTGAAATTGATTTAAAATTCGGCATCACCCTCAGACTTTAAAATATAATTTCTGTCATATTATTTTAACCTATAGGTCTACCGAACTCCAGGCGATCTGTATGGCGCTAACTGTATTGTTATACGCAGTGGTTGTGGTGAATTTTGCTGTTATTTAGAACCTTTCTAAAAATCATTTGCGATGCTTGCAAAATACTATTCGCTGGCCATAGCCTGCACTGGCTGTAGACTTTAAGCCCAGCTTTGTCTGCGAAGAAAAAATAGCTTTTCTTGCAACTGTTAAAAACCTGTGGATTGTTTCTTATTTACATTCCCGATAGTCAAAAAACTCGCGTTTGGTTTTGCCGTCGTCCATATCTGTGGCAAACCACTTACCACAAGGGAAGCCGATTTTTTTACCGGTTTTCAAGTAAGTGACGTCTACGATTTCGACCTTGTAGCTTGGATCGGTTCCAGTGTTATCGTGCCAGAGGAAAAAGCCACCCAACTTGCCGATGTCTTTGTCTAATTTGATCTCGAATACATCTCGGGAGCAGGAAACAAATTCTTCCCCCAGCGGATTTTCCAACAAGAAGGTTTTACTGGTTCCCTTGTCGCCATTGAGTTGAATGTACATTTTGGCATTGGTGCCGGCCGTTTCTTCGCAGCCTGTCCGCATGGCAATGCGGTATTTATCCGGTCCTGAGTTGTAGGACGCTGGATCGTCGGGATTGGAATTGTTGTTGGTGCTACTACTGCTGCCGCCGCCACAACTGGCACTGAGACAAAGGCATGCAAAGGCTAGGACAAAGCCAAACAAAGAAAATCGGGATAGATTCATTGGTTGTAATCGATTTAATTGGTAACAGCCAAATTTAGGAAGGCCGTTTTAAAGTTTAGTACTGCAATTTGCAAATGAAAACAAAGTTGTCAAATTTATCAGGCAATAATCATTCTAATTTTTAAAAGTGCCAACGTTTGAAAGCTTCGATGGCTTCATATTCTGCCAAACCCAGTTGGTCATATATCTTGGCTGTGTTCTTGTTGCGCGCTTCTGAACGCTGCCAAAATTCCCTTGAATCATGCCCTGGAAAAAGAGGGCGGTCTTTCTGTGATTGATGCTTGAAAATAGCTCGCCGCTTGCGCAGCAGTTCATCCGGACTCAGTGGAACTGCCATGTCGATGTCTTCGATGTTCCACTCTTGCCAAGCACCCCGGTACAACCAAACGTAACAGTCCTCAAGCCAATCGTCGGAATGGCAATGTTCCAGGGCCTTAAAAATAGCTTGCAGACAAACCCGATGGGTGCCATGAGGGTCGGAAAGATCTCCAGCCGCAAAAATCTGATGTGGACGAATCTGACGAAGTAGGTTCACAATGATTTGTATGTCTCGATCCCCCAGGGGCTTTTTCTTTACCAATCCAGTTTCGTAAAAAGGCATGTCCAAAAAGTGGATGTGTTCGTCTGGTAAGCCCACATAACGAGCCCCAGCCTTGGCTTCTCCCCGGCGAATCAACCCCTTGATCTTTTGTATTTCACCAGAATCCACCTCTCCGGGTTTCTTGGTTTTAATTTTTTCGCGGATGGCATCAAACATCATTTCTGTTACCTCCTTTTTCAGTCCAAAAGCCTCGTGGTAGTCGTTTACAAAATCCGCAAATCGTACCACATCGTCGTCGAAGACTGCAATGTTGCCAGAGGTCTGGTAAGCCACATGCACCTGATGCCCTTGGTCCTGCAAGCGGATGAAAGTACCTCCCATCGAGATGACATCATCATCAGGGTGGGGGCTGAAAAGAATGACCCGCTTGGTGTCGGGCAAGGCCCGCTCAGGCCGGTTGGTATCGTCTGCATTGGGCTTGCCGCCGGGCCAGCCAGTGATGGTGTGCTGGATGGCGTTGAACACTTTTATGTTGAGATTATAAGCCCTTTCGTACTGAGTGATGAGTTCGCCCATTCCATTGTCGCTGTAATCTCTGTTGGTCAATTTGAGAATGGGCTTTTGCAGTTTTTGGCTCAACCAGATGATGGACCTTTTGATCAGTTGCTCGTCCCAGTGGCAATCATCCACCAGCCAAGGCGTCTTGATGCGCGTCAGTTCAGCGGAGGAGGCAGGGTCGAGGATGGCTATGACATCTTTGTGGTGCTGCAAATAAGTGGCTGGAACGTGATCGCTCACGGCTTCTTCTACAGCCTTTCGGACGATGTTTGCTTTCCCTTCTCCCCAGGCCATCAGGATGATGCGCTTGGCGCTCATGATGGTACCGACGCCCATGGTGATGGCATTTTTGGGAACATTTTCTTCTCCAAAGAAATCACTGGCAGCATCTACGACTGTCATATGGTCGAGCGTAATCAAACGGGTGCGGGAGTCGATGCCCGAGCCTGGTTCGTTGAAGCCAATGTGTCCGGTGCGACCGATGCCCAACAGTTGAAGGTCCAGCCCACCCATCTCTTGTATTTTGTGTTCGTATTCGGCACAGTAGTCGAATACATTTTCTTTGGCCAGGGTCCCGTCGGGAATGTGGATATTTTCGGTGGGAATGTCGACCAGGTCGAATAGGTGTTCCTGCATAAAGCGAACATAGCTCTGCAGGGCATGTGGCTGCATGGGGAAGTATTCATCGAGGTTGAAGGTCGCAACGTTTTGGAAGCTGAGACCTTCTTGCTGATGCATCCGTACCAATTCGGCATACACGCCGACAGGAGTAGAACCGGTGGCCAATCCCAAGACGCAATTCTGACCTTCCGCTGCTTTTTGGCGGATCAATTGAGCGATTTCTGTAGCGACGGCTTTGGAGGCGATGGCTGCGCTTTTGAATATCTCGGTGGGAATTTTCTCGAAGCGCCGAGTGCGGAGTTCAGCGTATTTCATTTGTTGCATAGGAGGGGGCTTTCAGTTAAAGGAAAGTTACGAAAAATCCAGCTTTTCGTAACCCTCCATTTTCTTTTTTTAGCCCGGTGCTTGGTCGCTGAAAAGGACGGCTCCCAGGGCAACGACCGGCTTGGTACCACCGTTTCCGACAAAGCAAACATAGAGGTCCTTGGCACCCTCAACTCCTTCAATTTGGATTGGAAAGGGCTTGGGATCAAAGGAAGTCAAAGTGGTCTCTACCTCAACGCTGCCCAGCAGCTCGCCATCCGGTGATCCAGTTCGCAATTCAATGGTGCCGCCATCCAAAAAGGCAGCATGGACAACGCCAATCAGCTGAATCTGTCGAATGTAAGTCAAGTCAATATTTTTGTACAGTACATGACCACCAGCGTTGCCGATTACAATGATTGCATCTTCTGTCACACCAGGCGCCATTCCCTTTTTAACTTCGAATTTCATAGCACCTTCAATGGCATCGTACTGATGGGCCGGAACGGTTGGATGGCGAAGCACCACCATGCTGCGACCTGTCAAGGGGCCGATTTGTTCTCCACCCTGATCGGTATAGGAGGCAGTGAGAATGTAGGTCCCTTCCGTTTCCTCCTCTTTGTGCTTGTTCAACGCAAAGGTGCCGTTGGGCGGCAGGGTGGGAGCTAGGTTGCGACGGCCACTGAGCGATAGGATGTAGCGCGACATTTGCTCCGCCTCGCTCTTGCTCAATTGTGGATGTGCCGCCATGGCTGTTTCCCCCCAAACGCCACCACCACCTTGGATGATGCGCTCTGCTAAGTAGCCGGTCGCTGCTGCATCCTCCTTGTATTTGGCTGCAATGGCTTCATAGCTTGGGCCGACCGATTGTATTTTCATTTGGTGACAGGTGGCACAGTCGGAGTTTTCCATCAAACGCTTGCCGATCAAAAAGCCAGTAGCTTCCATCATGGCCTTGTGACCAAGAGCGATTTCATTGACATCTTTTCCCTGCGATAGATAGTCCATCGAAATGGCTACCGCATCCGGCTGAATACCTTTCAACAGCTCACCATCTTCGGTGTCCTTTACTTTGACATTGTATTTCAATGGACGGTCTTTGAAGAAGAAAGTGCGATTGCCTTCCAGCTCCCAGGCTACCTGTGGAAGGTCATTGCCTGCCATAATGCTCAACTGACTCTCCGCAGATTTTCCTTCCGTATCGCTCACCCGCAGGCGTACTTTGTAAGTACCAGGTTTGTCGAACGTAAAGCTTGGGTTTTTCTCTGTTGATTGTACTTCGTCATCGGTAAAGAACCATTCGAACTGAAGATCGTCTCCATCGAAATCTCTGGATTGATCGCCGGTGAATTGGACGCTCAAAGGTAGGCCACCTACTTGGGTGCTGGCTTCCATTTTGGCTCCTGGTTTGCGATTGCCAGCAATGTATTCAATATGCACCAGCCGTGCATCTGGGTTTTGGCTGAACCAAACGGTGCCGTATTCCAACATGTAAATGTCTCCATCGGGGCCGAAGGTAAAGTCGACCGGATTGCTGAAGCGGGTGCTGGGCATGAATCGTTCAATGCGTTCGAACTGCTGATCATCGGTCATGGTTACGGCCATGATCCAACCACGCATCCAATCGTAGACAAATAGTTTTTTATCGTAGTATTCTGGTAGGCGTTTGTTGGTAGCCGGGTAGTTGGCAAAGTGGTAAACACCTCCAGCCATGGCGTTGCGGCCGCCGTCGCCTACAATGGGAAACTCTTCGGAAGCTCCGTAGGGGTACCAGATGAATGCCGGTTGGGCCTCGGGCAGTACTTCGGCGCCGGTATTATTGGGGGAAGTATTCAAAGGCTTTTTTTGATCGTAGGCTTTGAGTGCTACGTTTTTGGCAAAGTCGCGTTTGTGGTAAGCTTGGTTGTTGCCGATGAAGTAGGGCCAGCCAAAAAAGCCTGGGCCTTTGGCCTGGTTGATTTCATCGTATCCCATTGGCCCCAGCCCGGTACTGTCTTTTCCAGCATCGGGACCGACATCTCCCCAGTAAACAACATCATTCTTTTCGTCTATGGCAATTCGATAGGGGTTGCGGCAGCCCATGACATAAATCTCTGGCCGTCCTTTGGAGCCATCTGCAGGAAATAAGTTGCCGTCTGGGATGTTGTAGCCACCTTCTGCGGTCGGGCGAATGCGGAGAATCTTACCACGCAAATCATGGGTATTGGCAGACGATTTTTGGGCGTCCCAGGGTGCTCGGCCAGGGCGTTCATCGCTGGGGGCATAGCCGTCGGAGGCGTGTGGGTTGGTATTGTCGCCAACAGCGATGTACAGCAAGCCATCGGCGCCAAATTCGAGGGAACCAGCAGAATGGCAGCATTGCTCCCGCTGTACTGGGATTTCCAATAGGACCTTTTCAGAACCCTGTACCAAGCTCGTGCCGTCCATTGTAAATCGAGAGACGTGCTGTTTGGGTGTATTGCCAGGAGGGGAGTAAAAGAGATACAAGTATTTATTATCTGCGAAATTTGGGTCGAGGGCCAAGCCCAGCAGGCCGTCTTCATGCTCCATATGAACGGGGATTTTTGCAACGATCTGTGATTCGCCCAAAGATTTTTCAAAGATTTTCAGATTGCCGCTGCGCTCGATGTAGAGGAGGTTGCCATTGGGGAGGATTTCCAATTCCATGGGTTCGTTGAGCCCTTCTTCCAGATTGTTTTTGACAAATCGATTTTCCTCCGGTGCAACGGTGGATAGGTTGTAATTGACGGGCTTGCCAGGGCCGGCGGCGTAGTAGATGCCTTGCCACAGCAACTCCTGAAAAGCGGGTTCTTGAAAGCTCTCAGGGGTATGCCCCAGGCCCGTGTAGAATGCACGCCCACCGTCGTATTCATGCAGCCAAGTGATGGGATGATTTTCGCCATTGGTCCCTCCTTCGTAAGTACGCTCATCCAGATTGAGTAGTACGTTGATATGAGGCTGAATACTTTTGTAATTGTACCACTCATCGAGCCGTTTCCAATCGTCGGGTAAATGCTTGGTGCAATCATGGGTTTTATCGACTTTTTGGATGACAGCTTCGCGAACGTTTGGGTCGCTGGGGTGGCCATTGAAGTAGGCACCGACCAAACCATTGTACCAAGGCCAATCGTATTCAGTATCTGCTGCCGCATGGATACCCACAAAACCGCCTCCAGCTTGTATGAAGCGATTGAATTCCAATTGCTGGGCATCATTGAGAACGTCACCGGTGGTATTTAGGAAAACGACGACGTTGTAATTGGCCAGTTGTTTTTCCTTAAAGTAAGAAGCATCCTCGGTGGTGTCGACGGTAAAGCCATGCTTTTCCCCCAACTCTATAATCGCTTTGATACCATCGGGGATGGAAGCGTGTCGAAACTGTTCGGTTTTGGAAAATACCAGAACGTGAATGTCTTTGTGTTCGGCAAATAGGAAGTAGTAGATGCCAAAGGCGAGGACTGCGATGATTGATAAGCCGATGAGTAACTTTTTCATATAGGGCGCATTTAGATTGCCGAAGCAGTGGGGCGGACGGCTGTTATTTGAAGGCAGGATTATAACTTGAATAACTTAGGTGAATATACAAAAAACAGATCATCCTGTCGACCCGAAAGCCGAAGGATGACCCTAACCTGAAAAAGTATATTCTTTCGAATCAGCCCAGTTGCTTGCCGATTCGTTCCATGAGTGCTTTGGTGGCTTTGATGCCATCGAATTCGCTCAACTCGCTGCCTTCGTATTCTATGCCGATGTAGCCAGTATAGCCGGCATCTTTGACGATCTTCAGCATTTTGGCATAATCCGTATGGGTTTCGTCTCCGGCATCGTTGAAGTCATGTGTTTTTGCACTGACGGCCTTGGCATAGGTCATCAGCTCTGTGACACCTTTGTAGCGATCGTATTCTTCCAGACACTTGCGATCTTCCCATTTTTCAGCTTCTGTCCGCTTGATGCAGAAGTTGCCAAAGTCGGGTAGGGTACCACAATTGGACTGATTGATTTGCTTCATGACCTCTGTCAGCCACTGTCCATTAGAGGAATAGCCACCATGATTTTCGACAATAACATTGATGCCAGAGGCAGAGGCATGTTGTGCCAGTCGGCCGAGTCCATCGACTGCTGCGGCTGCGACTTCTTCTGCCGATCCTTCTCCGTAGGCATTGACTCGAATGGAGTGACAGCCCAGGAATTTGGCGGCATCTACCCATTTGAAGTGATTCTCTACAGCTTGTTTGCGTTTGTTGTCATTGGTGTCGCCCAGTCCGCCTTCTCCATCGATCATAATCAGCAAGCTTTTGACACCATTGTCTTCGGCGCGCTTTTTCATTTCGCCGAGGTAGGCTTGGTCCTTGGCTTTGTCTTTAAAAAATTGGTTTACATATTCAACAGCGCCAATCCCAAATTCATTTTTAGCTGTTGCTGCAAAGTCGAGATTATCAATTTTTCCATCAAAAATGGTTTTGTGCAAAGACCATTGCGCCAAAGAAATATCGAAGAACATTTTAGCTGCTGCCGGTGCCTCCGGTTTGCTTTCTGCTTCTGTGGTCTTCTCACCGCTTTCGCCGCTTTGCCCACCACAGGCCATCATACCAAATAGACCAATGCCTGCAGCCATTCGGCTCGATTGAAAAATGAAATCTCGTCTTGTTTTTTTCATAATTGATAGAGTTTGTTAAGCTAAAGGTGAAGAAAGCAACAGCCTATTTTAAGCCGAGTAAGTTGTTTTGGCGGCTTAGTTTAAAGTGCAGCAGGTCGATACTGGCGATTTTATCCTTAGCATTCGTAGAGAATACCAAGTAGATGTTTTTCCTGCCGCTTGTTTGTCTGATATTGGTATTGTAAGTTTTCCAATCTTTATCCTTGCGACTGAGTTGGAAGCTTCCGATTACAGCTCCATCGACGCTGCCCAATCGCAGATCGGCCTTTCCTCCAGCGCTGCCCTTTGCCACCAATCCGATGCTCTTTACATTGGTCAGATCAATGTCCTCAAATACAATGTAAGAACCATCCTTTTGCACTTCCAGACAGGTCTGTACCAGCCCTTTGCCGAACCTTCGCTGATAAACGTCTGATCTTTCATCGCAATGCTCTGCCTCCACGATGGGAGAGCGCAATAGCTTAACAGAGCGGCTTTCCAGTGGTCCGATGCTATTGGCGCCCTTGTCTTTGTAGGTAGCTACCAGAGCATAACCGCCACCTCGGTGGTCGTCTGGATGTTCTTCAAATTGGAGGCGGCCTTGAGCAGGTAATTGTTCATTGGTACCTAGTGACAAGACGTATTGAGCCATCTGGGCGGCTTGTTTCCGGCTGATGTCCGGATGTGCTGACATCATGCTCTTACCCCAAACGCCATTGCCGCCTTTGATGATCTTTCCTGCCAGGTATTCTACCGCATCGTAGCGGTCCTGGTATTTTTGCGCAACCATGACATAACTGGGACCAATGGTCTTTTCTTCATTTTGATGACAGGTGCGGCAATCGCTGTTTTCAATCAACTGTCGGCCTTCCATGAATTGAATATCGCCAGCCGGCAAGCTGCTTTTTCCCTTGACCAACTGATGGAAATAGTCGACATCCGATAGATACGAGACAGCCATATGCGTCGAATTGAGATCGATGCCACCGTTTGATTCATCCTCCTGATCTTGGACCTTTACTTCGTAGTAGAATGGACTCTTTTCATCGTAAAACGATTGGTTCCCCTGGTAGGCTATATCAACGACAGGCGGTTGGTTGCCAACCTGAATGATTACTTCGGCTGTGCTTTGGCTGCCGTGCTTATCTGTGACCTCTAAGATGACGGGATAAACCCCTTTTTCCTTGAAAGTGAAATCCACCTCCGGACCACTGGCTTGTGGATTCTTGTTGTCGGTAAAGTACCATTCGAATCGGAGGCTGTCTTGTGCGTCGTAATCGAAGGACTTGGCGGCGGAGAAGTGGGTCTTAAAAGGAGCTACCCCGTTTGTATTCTGGCAAGCCAACTGAGCGATGGGCTTGCGGTTGCCAGCTGCATATTCGATCCGACTGATCATTGCTTCGGGATTGTCGAGGAAGTAGGCGTTGCCGTATTCCAATAGGTAAATGGCACCATCGGGGCCGATCTCCATGTCCAACGGTCCGGCGAAGTGCTTATCATCATCCATGAACGGTTCTATTTTAACCAGTTGGCCTTCCTCGTCGAAGGTGCATACGTTGATCCAATTTCGGACCCATTCGTAGATGAACAGCTTACCATTGTAGTATTCCGGTAGTTTTATTTTAGAACCTGGATAAGCGATGTCTTGGTAGTAAATCGGGCCAGCCATCGCGCTTCTGCCGCCAGCACCCAACAGCGGAAACTCTTCGGAGGCGCCATAGGGATACCAGATCATGGCGGGTTGGGCAGGTGGTAAGATGGAGTCGCCGGTATTGTAAGGAGAGGTGTTGACAGGTCGCTTCGGGTCTGGCATTGCACCAATGGTACCGTTTTCGAAATCGCGATCGGGATAGCCAAAGTTATCACCTACAAAGAATGGCCATCCATAGTTGCCCGCTTCCTTGGCTTGGTTCCATTCATCGAAGCTTTCGGGGCCGTATTTTCCGGCCGACCCACCATCGGGACCGACATCTCCCCAGTAGAGATAGCCATTTTTGGCATCTACGGAAATCCGGAAGGGATTGCGGGCGCCCATGACATAAATCTCTGGCCGACCCTTGGAGCCATCGGGTGGAAAAAGGTTGCCCTCCGGAATTTCATAACCGCCTTCGTCTGTCAGGCGTATGCGGAGAATTTTACCTCTCAGATCGTTTGTATTTCCCGAAGATTTCTGAGCATCAAAGGGACCTCGTCCGGGGCGTTCGTCGAGTGGAGAAAATCCATCGGATTCCTTGGAGCTGGTATTGTCGCCAGTCGATAAGTACAACAAACCTTGGGGACCAAAGGCAATGGAGCCTCCCGAGTGGCAGCAGGTTTCGCGCTGTACATCCACTTTGAGGACAACCGTTTCTGAGGCCACGTCCAGGCTATCGTCGTAAAAATTAAAGCGAGACAAGAACTGAGATAAGGTATCGCAAGGAGGCGAATAGTAAAGATAAAGCCACTGGTTTTTGCGGCCATATTCCGGATGGAGCGCCAGGCCCAACAGGCCGTCTTCATAGTTACCTGCTGTGCAAACATTGAATTCATGGATCAAGCGAGTGGCCTTTTTGACATTGTCGTAGAGCTTCATCTTTCCTCTGCGTTCGATGTATAGGACGCTGCCGTTTGGCAAAACGGCCAATTCCATCGGCTCGTTCATCTCTGTGTCGAGTGGTACTTTGGTGAACCGGTCGAAATCTGGTGCAAATGGCGTAGTAGCCAAAGAATAGTCGTAAGCATTGTTGCCGATGACAAACTTGATTTGATCCGCTTGTGGCATTTCATTGCCTTTGACAATTCGCCCCCCATCCATGTCAAATTGGGATGCTTCCTGCTCGTATATCTGCTGATAGAATGGCCAGCGAAAGGGAGCGGGGGCCGCAGGTTTGATGAAAACGAGGCCGCCATTTGCCTGTGTGTAACGCTCAACAGCTGCCTGAGCCTGTGGTGGAAACTGGTCTACGGCTGTTTCCAAAAACACTACCGTACTGTATTGAGCCAGGAATGGATCTCTGAGTACATCGGTATTCGAGCTGGTATCTACACGAGCGGCAGCGGTCGAAGCTAGCTGAAAGACCTCTTGAAACTGTTGGTTGGAAGTGGAACCGAATAAGAGGAAGCGAACTTCTTCTCGTTGGGTTGCCGTATCTTCTGTACAGGCGGAGAAAAAGAGGCAAAACAACAGTAGCCCCAGGGTCATACCGGAGGGAATGAAAAATCTGTTGGATGATTGCACGGAAGTTTTCAGGATAAGATATTTTGATAATTTAGTCATAATGGATAGAGACATAAGCTTTCTAATCGATGAGCGTCGAGGCAATATCAGAAGGTATGAGTATCTAAAGAAGTGGTTTTTTGTCTAAGCTGTGAATCGTCTCTGAGCAATTGGCCTGATACTTTCTTTTGGTCGGTGTTCCTTCCAAAAGCTTCCTTCCTTCTTTCCTGTATAACGCAAGATTAGGTTAATTTAGGTAAATTTCGACTATTGAAGGAGCATCTGGGGAGGATATTCGCTAAAATTAAGCCGCGTTTATACTGAGCCAGGAATTTCTGATACTTTACTGAGTGGATGTAGAAGTTCAGAATTCTTATTGCAAAAATTCAATAGTTTGGCATATAGGCGTATCTTTGCTCAAATTTTTGTGGGAGATTACAGTTTATGAAGCAACATACTATCAAAGAACCCCTGACGATCAAAGGTGTTGGCCTACATACCGGTAAGGAAGTGACCATGACTTTTAAGCCAGCCCCGGTCAATCATGGCTTCAAGTTTCAACGGATAGATTTGGAGACTGCGCCCATCATCAGCGCGGACGTAAGTCGGGTTATTTCAACCCAACGTGGAACAACCATTAGAAGCGGAGAGGCGCAGGTAAGTACGATTGAGCATACACTTTCGGCCTTAATGGGATTGAGTGTGGACAATGTTCTCATTGAGATCAATGGCCCGGAAACGCCTATCATGGACGGCAGTGCGCTAGAATTTGTGCAGGGGTTGGAATCTGTTGGTGTAGAAGCGCAGGATGCAGAGCGAGACTATTTGGAGATCATCGAGCCTATTTCCTACAGAGACGAGAAAACCGGGGCGGAATTATTGGCCCTTCCTTCCGAAGAATTTCAAGTGACCACCTTAATTGACTTTAATTCCCCTGTTTTGGGGCATCAATATGCTTCGTTGGAGGATATGCGGCAATACGCTTCGCAAATCGCTCCTTGTCGGACTTTCGTTTTTCTACACGAATTGGAACAATTGCTGAACGACAACCTCATCAAGGGGGGAGACTTGAGCAATGCGATTGTTATTGTTGACCGCCTAATGAACCAGGAAGAATTGGACCAATTGGCCAAGCGTCTCAACCGACCAAGCGTCAAGATCGATAAGGAGGGCATCCTCAATACCTTGGATTTGAGATTTGAAAATGAAGTCGCTCGCCACAAATTGCTGGACATTGTGGGAGACCTGGCTCTGGTCGGTAAGCCCATCAAAGGTAAAATTGTAGCGACCAAGCCTGGCCATACGGCAAACGTAGAATTTGCAAAGATTTTGAAGAAACAATACCAGGAGCAGCGCAAGCTGAAGGGAAAGCCTAAGTACGAACCGGAAAAGGAGCCCCTGCGCAACATCACCGATATTTTGAAGCTGCTGCCACACCGGTATCCCTTTGTGTTGGTTGATAAAATCATCGAACTTTCGGATACGCATGTTGTCGGAATCAAGAATGTGACGTTCAACGAACAATTCTTTCAGGGGCATTTCCCCAATAATCCGGTCTTTCCTGGCGTTCTACAAATGGAGGCTCTCGCACAAACGGGAGGTATACTTGCATTGTCTACTGTCGAAGACCCTGAAAACTGGGACACCTATTTCCTGAAGATCGATAACTGCAAGTTCAAAAATAAAGTTGTACCGGGCGATACGCTCATCTTGAAAATGGAACTTTTAGGCCCAATCAGAAGAGGGGTCGTTCAAATGCAGGGAACTGCCTATGTTGGCAATAAGATTGTCTCCGAAGGCGAGTTGACTGCGCAAATCATTAGACGCACCTAATTTAACAATGAATCACGCACTCAGGAATATCCACCCATCTGCAAAAATTGGGGAAAATGTAAAAATTGGGCCGTTTGTTACCATCGAAGAAGATGTTGAAATTGGTGACGGAACAGACATCGGTCCAAACGCCTGTATTCTCAACGGAGTACGGATGGGAAAAAATTGTAAGATTTTTCCTGGGGCCATCATCGGTTCAATTCCTCAAGACCTCAAATTCAAAGGTGAAGAATCAAAATTGCTCATCGGAGACAATGTAACGATTCGCGAGTACTGCACCATTAACCGCGGTACCAAGGCCAATTATGAAACAGTTATCGGCAACAATTGCTTGATCATGGCTTACTGCCACATTGCACACGACTGCATCATCCACGAAAACGTCGTGCTGGCCAATAGCGTAACCCTAGCTGGCCACATCGAGGTGGGTCCGAAGGTGGTGGTCGGTGGTTTGACAGCCATTCATCAGTTTGTACGCATCGGCGATCATGTATTTGTTGGCGGTGGGTCGTTGGTCCGAAAGGATATTCCTCCTTTCGTGAAGGCTGCCCGCGAGCCCCTGGCCTATGCAGGCGTTAATTCCATCGGTCTGCGTCGCCGAGGTTTTTCCAGCGAACAAATCCACAATATTCAAGACATATATCGTATCCTTTATATCAAGGGCTACAATACGACACAGGCCGTCGAAAAGATTGAACAGACGATGAACGTGACGCCTGAAAGGGATAAGATTCTCGACTTTATTCGCGGCGCCAATCGAGGCATCATCCGCGGCCTGCGCAACCCCAACAGTCACGGGGTTTCTTCATACAACGGGAATGGAAATCACTTTAAGTAAAGTTTCTAAACGCTACAAGTTCGAGTGGATCTTCAAGTCCATTGATTATTCCTTCCAAGCTGGCCGGTCCTACGCCATTCTGGGACCCAACGGTTCTGGCAAGTCTACCTTGTTGAAAATTCTTTCCGGTCACCTGACACCTTCCAAGGGAGACATCAAGTTTCGCCATCAACAGAGCGAGCTGGCGCCCGATCTGGTTTATCGCCAAGTGAGCTACGCTGCCCCCTACATCGATCTAATCGAAGAATTCAGCCTAAAAGAAGCCCTGGTATTTCACCAAAAATTCAAGCCCTTTGCCGAGGGGCTGAGTCCGGCCGCTTTGATCGAGCTGATGAATCTCAAAAAGGCACGCAACAAAGAAATTCGCTTTTTTTCCAGCGGGATGAAGCAACGCCTGAAACTGGCTTTGGCCATCTGTTCGGACAGCCCTCTGCTGCTGTTGGACGAACCCACCACCAACCTAGACGAACAGGGTATGCAATGGTATCTCGACTTGATCCAACAATTTCGGGCCGATAGATTGCTCATCGTTGCTTCCAACATGAAGGTCGATTATGGTTTTTGCGATGAGCAGTTGCGTATTTTAGATTACAAATAAAATAATTGTTCTCCTGCCTGTTACCTTTTCCTAAAATGGGTATCAATGTATGTTTTTAAATCAAGCGGCTAATCAAAAAGCAAATCACGCCTATTTTTTTAGCCTCACTCATTAAGTACCGAGAGAAAATTTACCGCAAAATCATGGTCTATTCCATATGGATGGACTCTTGGTGTTTTTTCCGTTAGCAAATGACTTAAAGAGTGGAAGATAGCCTCCTTCTCGATTCCCATCTTTCCTCTAAACACAACCTACACTTAAGCCACTGGATGGATTGCAACCATTGGGTGTGCTTCTGTTGCTTTGTGCTTGTACGCATCCGAGATGACTCGCGTTGTGCTGACCCAGGCATACCCCTCTGATTTTTAACATCTAAAATATAAATTGTATGCGAAAACCTTTTTTATTGTTTGCCCTGCTGCTTTTGGTACTTGGAAGCGGCCAGGCACAACCCTGCGGAATCAGTTTTGATTACGACAACGCAGGCAATCGAATCAAGCGCTACTTCTGTTGGGGCGTCATCAAAACAAAGTATAAGACTTCGGGCGAACTGACAGAAATGGCGCCACAAGTGGACTTAGAAAAGATGCTGGAAACAGAAATTGAGCAATTGGAAAAGCTGCTGGCTCATCCGAAAGCACTTGAATTGTCAGCCGCTGAAAAAGAACAATTGAATTCAAGGATTTCCAGTCATTCCAACTTTCAAAATCTCTCCGACATGATTGTTTTCCCCAATCCGACGGTGGAAGCCTTTTCTATCCAGGGAAAGGATTTGGACCCAGCATCGACGGTTTCTGTGGTCAGTCAAAAAGGGGAAGTGCTCTTTCAACAAAAACTGGGTAATGGACAGCATTTTGGCTTATCGGGCTATCCACCAGGGACCTACATGGTCACGCTGGTACATGGCCAGGAACGTCGGGTAGCATTATTGGTGAAAGCTGCCTCAAAATGATTGTTTCACGAAAAACTAAAGTAAATATGAATACTAATCCACAAAAAGGAGTCGGTTTGCTTTTGGCAGCCTTCCTATTTTCTTTGATGCACGGCCCGCTCTGGGGGCAAAGTGTCAACTATACTTCCCTCAATACGCAAGCGACGCTTGCCAACAAAACCATCAATACAAATCTTGCCGTAGGGGTGACACCCGGTCAGGAGTCTACTTCGCAAAGCGGCGCCCTTTCCTACACCGTTCCAATTTCAGTTCCGCCAGGCTCCAAGGGGATGAGCCCTAAAATCAGTCTGGCCTACAGTTCCTTATCCAAAGGTGGAATGCTGGGCCAAGGATGGAACCTGATGGGCTTGTCGACCATTACGCGGGGGAGTCAAAGCTTTTTCTTCGATGGCAAAAAGAAGCCGGTTGACTTGTCTTATGGGGATCGTTTTTTCATTGATGGCGTGCGGCTGGTGTGGCGCAGTGGCCCTTACGGCGGCAACAATGCAACCTATCGGGCGGAAGCGGAAAACTTCTCGACGATCACCTCTCACGGTTCGATGGGTGGCAGCCCGCAATGGTTTGAAGTAGAGAGCAAAGACGGGATTGTGATGGAATACGGTCGTACGGCAGATTCGCGCTTTCTCAATGCCGCTGGCAATGAAGTCTTATTTTGGCGTGTCAACAAAATTATTGACAAGAGCGGTAATTACATCGAATTCAAATACACCAACCTAAACAATGACCACCGGATCGATGAAATTCTTTACACGGGGAATGACATTGCCGGGACAGCGCCCTTCAACCGGCTCAAATTTCACTACAAAGTTCGCAGAGATCGAACGACGACCTACGAGGCCAACACGCCTGTCGTTAGTTGGTATTTGCTGGATAAGATCGTCATCACAACAGAATCTGCTCAAGCTTATAAGACCTATGCATTCACTTACAGCTTTGACGACATCAACTCCTTTCTCAACAAGCTGGTCGAAAAGGGAAGCAATGGATCGAGCCTCAACGAAACAGTCTTCAAGTACGGTGACGTTCCCAACGCTTTGAGTACAAATTCCTTTTCGATCTCGACCAATGCATCAGAGGACCTTTTCACTGGCGATTTCGATGGAGATGGTTATTCCGATCTCTTGGCTGCTACGTATGCCTACGACGATGGGGTAAAGTACAACACAGCGATGCGCCTGTACAAGCGTACGGCGACCAATGCGAATTACAATCTCAGCTATTACACCAATCTACCACCAGAATTTAAAGTGGTCAATGGCTTCAACCGACCAAATACGTACAGCTTCATGGCGTCTGATTACACAGGCAATGGACGAGATGACATCATCACTTTGAAAGTACAGGTGGATGGATCACAGAATTGGCAGAAGCTCCAACAGATTCGCTTTTATGAAAGCATTGAGAGTCCTACGGTCGATTTTGTTGAACATACTTATGCGACGCCTCCTGGCTTTGACATCATCAGCGATGAATGGAATTATTTTTACCCAGGCGATTTCGATGGAGATGGCGCCAGCGATTACATTCTCCTTTTGAGTAATGGAAATGACTACAAAGCTTTTGTCAGTTATCCAAGTAAAGGCATTTTCAATCAAGAAATTGTGGGGATGGGCAATGCCACCACCTGGTCTTCGGCGGATGCCATCTATGTGTTGGATTTTGATGGAGATGGCAAGCAAGAACTCATGCGCATCAAAGATGCCTCTACTGTCATTCACACTTTTACTTTGAACAATGGAGTGCTGCATTCCAATGAAATATACGGGGCCGGCTTTCCCACCAAATGGCACCGCATATACCTAGGGGATTTCAATGGCGATCGCAAAACCGACTTGCTGGTTCGCCTGAGCCAAACGGACAACAATGCTGCCTGGCATAAGGCCATTTCTACGGGTGATACTTTCTTGGAAACGCCTTTTTCATTTATTCAAAGACCAACCATCAGCGGTCAGTACAGTGATGATAAATTGGCGATTGCAGATTTTAATGGCGATGGTCGGATGGATATTATGCACGGTTGGAACAACGGTTCGACAAATGCGACCCTTGGCATGTACTACAGCAGGGGGGATGCTTTTCATTATCAGACCCATGCTTACAATGACTGGCTGGGGTTTGTGCCAATCGTAGCCTCAGATTTGAATGGTGATGGCCGGGCCGACTTGGTCAATCGCGGTAGTTTTACGGATCCCTTTAAAGGCATTTATTTTCGAAAGGAAGGGCAGGAGCTATTGCTCGAAAGTGTGGTCGATGGGATGCTCAACCGCATGGATTTTCAGTATCGACGCATGAACCAAACCAGTGGAGGTTTTTACAGCAAAGGCACTACCAACGGCCCACCCTTGATCAACGTACAACTGCCCATGCACTTGATTTACAGAGTGAGCAAAAGCAACGGAATTGGTGGATTTATGACCCAGGAGTTCAAATACGAAAAGGCCCGCTACCACAAGGAAGGCAAGGGAATAATTGGTTTTGAAAAAGTAACAAGCATCGACTACACCAATGATGTGCGGACAGTTGTGGAAAAAGAAATATCAACCGACTACTACGTACTCTTGCCCAAAAAGACAAAAAAGTATGTACACTCATCAAATTTCCTATTCAATGAAGTCACCCTCACTAATGAAATGGTCTCCAAACCTTCCAATGGATATTGGCATAGGGTCACCAACAGCAGAGAGGATAAGTACTTGGAAGGCCAATTTGTGAATATCGACTATACTTACGACAATTATGGGAATATCACCATCGAGGATACCAATATCAATGATGTGGAACGCACCACCATCAATTCGACTTTTGGTCAGTATGGCTCGCCAATCCCAAGTCTCCCGACCAGCGTGACAACTGTGCGGCAGCGCAACGGCCAATTGGCCCACAGCCAAACAACGACCCTCAGCTACAACAACAAGCGTCAGATGACCCAACAGATATTATTCGACGGACAAAGCAAGAGCCTGACAACGGATTACACCTACGATAAGTACGGCAATCCAGAAACCAAGCGCCTATCCGCCAATGGGGTCGTTGACAGAAACACCACCAACGAATACGATAATAAAGGACGCTTTCGCGTACTCACGACGGATGCTTTGGGGCAAACTAGAACAGTTTCCTACGATCCCCGCTGGGGCAAACCCCTGTCTTTGACAAAGGCAAATGGCTTAACCACCAGTTATCAATACGATGCTTTCGGCAGGCAAATACAGACAACTCCTCCCGAAGGCTACCAGATTACGCAAGTCTACGATTGGGATCAAAATAGCAGTTACGGATCGACCTATTCTCACAAAATCATCCATCCGGGTAAGCCTGATGTGAAGACTTATTTCGATCAGTTGAAGCGGAGAAAGCGCGTAGAAACACAGGCGTTTCAAAACGAAACCATCATAGAGAGTTGGACGCACGATGCAAGAGGCCGTCTCAAAACATTCAGAGAGCCCTACAAATCAGGGGAATCTACCTTTACCACAACCCTTCAATACGATACCTACAACCGCGTCTTGAGTGAGTCCAATCCGTTTGGTACCCACAGCTATGCTTACACCTACAACAATGGCGAGCTAACGACCCAATCGACCGACCCTGCCGGCGAGGTCTCCTCTACCGTCTCGGATGCTGCCGGACGCACGTTGACAGCCACTGACAATGGCGGCACGCTGACCTACACCTACAACAGCCAGGGCCTTATGACACAAAGTAAACTCAACGGAGCGGTGATGACCACCAGCACCTACGATGTGTACGGCCTGGAAACGCAATTGATCGATAAGAATGCTGGTACGTTTGCTTACGACTACAATCCCTATGGAGAGATGATCCAGCAGACCAATGCCAACAATCAAACCTACAATATGTATTACGATAGGCTTGGCCGGATGAGCTTGCGGATTGGGCCGGGGGAATATAGGATATTCAGCTATTACGGTCCTGGCTCGTCAGCTACCAACCGACTTCGATCGGTGACCAACAGCTACGCTTCTGAATCCGAGTGGTATTACTACGATCCGAACGGTCGACTGAACCACAAGAGAAAACAGATTGATGGTGTTGATTTTCATACCTATTTCATCAAAAATGACTACGGCGATGTAACAACGCAGACCTTTCCATCTGGTGTCACTGTAAATTATGATTACGATTCGAAT
>JBCCSZ010000024.1:0-38034 GCA_039199225.1 Bacteroidota bacterium | reverse complement strand
TTATGCCCTATATCAGTTGTGGAAAATGTATTGCTTGCCGAAATGGAAAGCCCAATTGTTGTACAAATATCCAGGTGTTGGGCGTCCATACGGATGGCGGCATGCAGGAAATCATCGCAGTGCCTGAAAGCATCCTCCTACCCGCAGGCAACTTGTCCGACTTTGAAATTGCCTTGGTGGAGCCTTTGGCAATTGGTGCGCATGCCCTTCGGCGAGCAGTCATACAGCCAGGTGAAACCGTCCTGGTCATCGGATGTGGCCCCATCGGCATCGGCATGATGAAGTTGGCGCAAATTGACGGGGCCAGAGTCATTGCGATGGACATCAACAAAGATCGGTTGGCCTATGCCAAAGAGGAGATCGGCGTAGATGAAATTGTCGTAGCGACAGAAGAGCCGATGAAAAGGATTGAGGAGTTGACAAATGGCGACCTGGCTACTGCGGTCTTCGATGCCACAGGCAATCAAAATGCCTTGGAGCAGGGTGTTCAGTTCATGGCACATGGTGGCCGCTACGTTTTGGTTGGCCTTTCAAAAGGAAATCTGACCTATCACCATCCCTCCATCCACGCCAAAGAAACGACCTTGATGTGCAGCCGAAATGCCACCTTTGAGGATTTCCGAAAAGTCAAGGAAGCCTTGGAGACGGGTTTGTTTCCGACGGACTCCTTCATCACCCACAAAGTCAGCCACCACGAGATGATCGAGCATTTCGACAGTTGGCTAGAGCCAAAGACGGGCGTGATCAAAGCCATGGTCGCTTTTTAAAGTTCTTCCTGCTAATGATCCCAAGCCGTAGGTAATCACCGATCAGATGCTGGCATCAAGCGGCGAATTGTTCGAGGAAAGTTTTTTGGTAACCATTTGCTTCAAAATCAGAAAGATGCTTTGTCAGTGCTTCTGCCAGGCCATCGATTTTATTAAGGTTTTGTTCGAAGAAGTCCTCTTTGGCGAGAATGGTTGCCACCAATTCTTCGAGGGACAAACTTCCGTTCATTTGTTTTTGCCAAAGCTCCTTGAAAAAGGCGATGGTATCGGGATGATCCTTCAGGGGGATGGGTTCTTCGTTGCGTTGGCCGCGGTAAAACCACAGTAGGCTAGCGAAGGAAAAAACAATGCGATTGGGAAGCCTTTGTTTGCTGACTTGGTAGGCCGTCAAAGATGGGAGGACCCGGGTTTTGAATTTTGCAACGGCATTGAGCGAAATGCTGATGAGTCGGTGGTGAATAAATGGATTTCGGAAGCGGTCCAGCACATCTTTGTAATATTTCTCTAAGGTTTCTTTGGGAAAATCGAGCGTTGGAAGAATTTCTTCCGACAGCAGCTGTTCGATGAAGGGACCGACGGTTTTATCTTCCACAGCCTCCCGCACGGATTCGATGCCAGACAGGTAGCCCACGGGAACCATGGCAGTGTGCGCACCATTTAGGATACGGACTTTGATTTGGCGGTAGGGAGCTAAGTCATTTGTGAAAACGACCTGGGGATTATCTGGTGAAAAGGGCAGTTCCGAACGGATGTCCTTGGGGGATTGGATGACAAAGAGGTGATAAGGCTCAGCATCGACCAGCAGTGCATCTTCGAATCCAATTTGTTTGTAAACAGCCTCCTTTCTGCCCTGCGGAAAGCCCGGGACGATTTGGTCGACCAGGGTATTGCAGAAGATGTTGTGTTCAACGATCCAGTGCTTAAACTTCTCGCCTAGCGACCACCAATCAGCATACTGCAAGATACACCGTCTGAGCGCATCGCCATTGTTTTCGATGAGTTCGCATGGTAGAAAAATACAAGCAGCGTCCTTGCGCCCATCAAAGCTCTGAAAACGATGATACAACCATCGGCTCAACTTGGCCGGAAATTCCTTGGGCGGATGATCGGTCAATTGGTCCGTTTCGCTGGCTTGAATCCCAGCCTCCGTGGTATTGGATAGGATAAATCGAATACTGGGTATTTCCGCCGTCTTCAAAAATTCCTCCCACTCCTGATAGGAATGCAATACGCGACTGATGCAGCGCACAAGCTGATTCTCAGAAAACAACTGCCCATCTCGGACGCCATTCATAGACACATGGAAAAGGCCCTCCTGTTTGTCGAGTGCCGCATACGCCCCCCTTTCGGTCGGTTTAACCACAATGACACTGCCATTGAAATTGGTCTGCTCATTCAAATCATCAATCATTCGGTCAGCAAATGCCCGAAGGAAATTTCCCCCACCAAATTGCAAGACTTTGGGTGGAAAATGAACAGGACAATTGGCACTCGTGCGATTGAGCAAAGGCAATGTAGTGGTCGATATTGGAATCATACTTTGTAAACTTGGTGAAAGAATGCTGTTTCCTAAAAGTAATGCTTCGCCTGTTATTGGAGTAGGATAAATGTCTTGTATTTTGGTAGATATGATTTGGTTGGGAAATGATCAAAGGGACAGCCTTGGATTTATATACTATGTTAAATTTTCCAATACTTTTGTAGTCTGCTTGCTCCAATCTACCTTTTGTTGTATATTGCCATCGAGCGTAAATTTTATTGGTTATATAGTTTCATTCCAACCTCTTGGAGTGGATGACCCATCTTTCAGACACTGTAGATTTTAAGCCTTCGAAGCTTAAATAAATTGTCATCTGAAAGCCCTACACCCTATTGCAACGATTGTGCGTTTGCAGTATGCGTATAGGGTGAAATCCCCTCATCTTCCAGATATAAAGTTGGTATGTGCTTTTGTTCCAGTAGGCTTTCTTTAGGCTGCTGAGGACAGTGAACCTTGTGTAAAGATCATTTTGAACGAAAAATACGACCATTGCTAATCTCGATATAACATTTAGCAGACGAATTTTCTGATGCGATGTTGAAGAGAAATATAGGTCGTATATGCCGAACCATCAGTACAGTTTTGATGGAATGATAATCCATTCCTTTGATTATTAAACATATTGAAAACATGAAAACCATAACGCTCCACACCTACAGATTCTTCGTCTGTTTTGTATTTTTTCTGACTCCTCTTTTTTGTGTTGCACAAAGCTTTTGTTTGAGGTTGACCGAGATTTCCAATGATGGCAACGAGTTGGTTGTTGGGATTGAAATGCAAGGGACGACAGCCTTTAAATTGGGCTCTAGCAACTTGGAATTTACCTTTAACAATGCAGCACTCACCAACCCGGAACTGGACGTCAGCAACCTGGGACAACTCTACCTAGTCAATGTCAGCGAGCCCAATCCTGGTAGTGCTTCTTTCAATATTGAATTGGCCCTGCCGAGCTTGGGTATGACGGTCGCCGGAGACCCTAGTTGGTCCTTTATCGGAAGCGTAAAATTTGCGATCACAAACCCTGCTGATATTGGTGGTATGGACTGGATTTACAATGGCGGCACTACTCGGACGGTCGTTTTTTTAGACGATGAGGCAACGCAGATTTTTGCGACCAATCCGCTGTGTTTATTCGGTTTGTCGGTTGCTCTTCCTGTTGAGATGCTGGCCTTTAGAGGTCGCAAGATGGGGAGGCAGATTCAACTCAATTGGACAACTGCTAACGAACTGAACAACAAGGGGTTTGAAGTGCTCAAGAGTGTCGACGGTGTGAAGTGGTTTCCCATCGGATGGGTGGATGGTCAAGGCAATAAGCAGGGCGTTACGCGCTACGAAACCATTGATGAAAATCCGGTTGTTGATGTCAATTACTATCGACTCAGGCAGGTGGATTTTGACGATCACTTTTCCTATTCCAAGGTGGTTTCCATCCGATTCGACGACAATACGGGTAGCTTGCTTTACCCCAATCCAGCATCCGATTGGGTGTATATTGTCAACCTAAAAAATGAAGCTGTTTCCCAATTACAGATATACGATGCACAGGGCCGAAAGATCGAAAGTCGGCTGCTCAACCGCAATGAACTAGCCATTGAACACCTGGCGAATGGCATCTATTATGTCGATCTCGTCATAGCGGATCGCGTGTACCGTGAAAAGCTGGTGATCAGCAAATAGAGAACATCTGGCATAAATACAATCAGTAGGAAAAAATCATTTTGTGGCATTTATCATCGGATAAAATGCAGCTGGCCACTGCCTTGCCTGCTCCCATCCGTTGTACAATTCAGATCATATGAATCAGCCTGTTTTTTCATCCAAAGGATATTTTTATTTCTTGATCTTTTTAGGTCTTTTAGGAATGCTCCCTGCATCTCTTTGGTCGCAGCAAAGCATACAAATTGGTACGGGGACCAGCGTCAACTTAACGACCGCTCCCTCGCCCATCAATATTTTTCGGCAAAATTTACGTGGCCAGATGGTTTACACCAAAGCGGAACTGAATGCTGCCGGCATTGAACGTGGCATGCTCACCCAATTGGGTTTTTATGTTCACAGCGCTCCGACCCAGGAGTTGCCGAATTACCAAGTGCGAATTGGTCATACTTCTGCTGTCAATGCTCAAAGTTTTATCGATATTCCAAGCAGTCTGCACTACCAAAATGCCGCGTATATGCCGCAGGAAGGGGGCTTTGATTTATTGACATTGGACAGTGGTTTTTATTGGAATGGCAACGATAATATTTTGATAGACCTTTGTTTTTCAAATGTCTTGAGAACCGATCGCTCTGGACGTGTTCGCTACAGCAGTTCTACTTCTGGTTTTGGCTATGTGGTGGACGATTTGATGGATGTTTGCAATATCAGCACAAATGGTAGCAATTCGGTTAAGCCCAATATCCAAATGGTTTTTATCGAATCTCTTGAGTTGGATGCGGCAGTGGAGGCATTGGAAGCGCCGGTGCTTGATTTGTGTGCAGGTAGCTCTGACATCATCGTTCGAGTAGCCAACAACAGCCCGGATGTATTCAACAGCCTGACCGTCAATTGGTCGCTGGATGGTGCCTTGCAAAGTCCTTTGACTTACAATCTACCAATCGACACTCTGGGAAGCGGCGATAATACGGCCTCTGTCAATCTGGGCAATGTCAATTTTATCCAAGGTCAAATCTACCAGTTGCGGGTTTGGACTTCCGACCCAAATGGCATGACTGATCTCACCAACTACAACGATACCCTAGCCGTCACCTTGACCCCCGGCCTCAACGGCACCTACACCATTGGTGGCGCCCTACCCGACTACCCTACTTTCTCGGCAGCCGTTCAAGATTTGGAGACTTTTGGCGTTTGTGGGCCAGTTGTTTTCAACGTTCGAAACAGCATTTACAACGAGCAGGTCAGCATTGGCGAAATTGCTGGAACGAGTGCGGCAAACACCGTAACCTTCCAATCGGAATCTGGCGATCGTACGCTGGTCGTCTTGTCGGTATCGGCCAATTCCTCCGATAATTATACGGTACGGTTTAATGGAGCCGACTGGGTGACTTTTCGGAATATGAGCCTGGAAGGCACCAACACATCCTATTGTCGGGTGGTTGTTTATGGCGAAAATTCCCATAATAACACGATTGAAGACAACATCCTGCAAGCACCTGTTACGAACTCTACGAGTACCAACCGAGTGGTCGTATATGCCGACGATGTCTTTGCGGAAAACAACATCATCCGCCGCAACCAAATTCGCAATGGCAGCAGTGGCATTCGCTGGAATGGCGATCTCAACAATAATGCTTATACACGCGGGCTGCGGATCGAAGACAACGTTCTGACCGATCAATATTATCGGGCCATCCAAATTTATGAATTGCTCGCACCCAAGGTCAGTGGTAACCGCATCTCAAGTCAAAGCATCCGATCCGATTTTGGTGGCATCACCATTGAGACTTCCTCTGACTCCACCATTGTCAGTGACAATTTCATCCTTGGTGCGCCCAATGGCTTTGGAATTATCCTGACATCTCTGAATGGTAGCCCAAGTACCCCAGTCATTATTCGCAATAACTTTATTAGATTGGAAGGTAGTAATTTGTTCTACGGGCTGCTTTCCAACTCTGGCGCCTATCAATATTTTTTGCACAATACCGTCTTGATGCGCAACACCAATGCAGGAAGCAGTGCTTTCTACAAAGCGTCGGGCAACAACATACGATCGCTGAACAACAACTTTGTAAATCTGGGAGGTGGCTATGCTGTCAATACCAACCAGGGGTCTGCTTTTGCGGACATGGATCACAACAACCTTTACACCACCGGTCCCAGCATTGGTTTTTGGGAAGGGGTTGCACGGGCGACCTTGGCCGATTGGCAGGCTGCTTCAAATATGGAAGACAATTCGATTGCTATTGATCCGCTTTTTATTTCTGAAGACAGCTACCAGATTTCACTCATCGATTTAAACAATGCCGGAACTCCCTCCCCTTTTGCACCAAGAGACATTGAAGGAGAAAACCGCGATCTGGCTATGCCAGATATAGGTGCCGATGAATTTACACCGCCTCTGGTCGATGCGGCTCTTTTGGAAATAACCACTCCTAAATTTCCATTTAGCCCTGGTCTTCAGGATGTAAAAGTTGTTTTGAAAAATAATGGTGCCGATGATTTGACATCCGTTTCCATCGACTGGCAGGTCAATGGGACACCCCAGACGACCTACAATTGGACTGGTACACTCTTCAGCGGTGGCATTGATACTGTGACGATTGGCAGTGTCGACTTTCAGACATTGACGGAATACGACCTTTTAATTAATACGCTTAATCCAAATGGGCTGAGCGATTTGGTCCCATCCAATGATACCGCTTTTGTCAACGACCTCTACCCTAGTCTTGAGGGCGTTTTTACCATTGGTGGGACGGGGCCGGATTTTCCAAGTATCACAGCGGCTGTCGATGCACTTCATCGGAGTGGTGTGACGGATTCAGTAATTTTTAATCTGAGAAACGGCATTTACAATGAGCAGTTGCACCTTATGGAAATCACTGGTGTGGACTCCTCCAAAACTGTGACTTTCCAGTCGGAATCTGGCGACAGCAGTCAGGTCGTTGTCAGCTTCGCACCTACCTCTTCGTCGGTGGATGTCAACTATGTTTTTCGATTTGATGGAACTGATTGGGTGACCCTTCGCCAATTGACGATTGAAAATACGCATCCCACTTATGGGCGCGTCATTGCCTTTGAGGAGAATTCTTTCAACAATACCTTTGAGAACAATGTCCTGCGAAATCAGCCGTCGACTACGACAAGCTCCATTCGTGCCATTGTCTTTTCTTCCAATGACTTTGCGGATAATACGACCTTTAGGAACAACAAATTCTACAATGGTAGTTATGGCATTTACTGGAATGGTGACTTCAACAATGGAGAGTATACTGGTGGACTATTAATCGAGAACAATTATTTTCAGGATCAGTATCGTTGGGCTTGTTGGGCGGTTGATCTGAACTCGCCCAAAATCATTGGCAATACCTTCACTTCTAATACTTCCTACTTTGAATATCGAGCCTTATCGATGGATGACTGCGATGATTCCACTAGGGTCATTGGGAATTTTGTCTATGGGGTGGAAGGTTTTGGATTGTACCTGACGGACTTTCGGGCCAATCCCGGTCAAGAGGCTTTGGTGGCTAATAATTTTGTACAAATCGAAGGAGCGGCTGCATTTGATGGTATTTACATGACGGGAGGCAGTTACATCGATATTTTGCACAATACGGTCCATGTTACGAATGTTAATCCCGCCAGCCGGGCCTATTACGATTTCAGTGGATCGAATCGGAAGGTACTCAGCAACAACTTTGTGAACAGTGGCGGTGGCTATGCCTATTACGCTGTCTCTTCGAATGCCATTTCCAATTCGGATTACAACAACCTCTACAGCAAAGGACCGAACGTGGCCTTTTGGAATGGCAACCGCCCGACGCTGGCCGACTGGCAGGCGAATACTTCTTTCGATGCGAATTCCCTATCGGTAGACCCGATATTTTTGTCGGACGACAGTTATCAGATTAGCTTGATTGATTTGAATGGTGCTGCCTTTCCCTCCCCATTGGTCGCCTTTGATATTGAAGGAGAAAGTCGGGATGCCAGTATGCCAGACATTGGTGCAGATGAATTTGTACCCGCCCCTGTGGATGCTGCCCTTTTGGCTTTTGCTGCACCCAATCAGCCCTTCTCTCCGGGTATTCAAGACATAAAAGTCGTTGTGAAAAACAATGGCTCGGAAGTACTTGACTCTCTCTCTGTCGGTTGGGCTGTAAATGGAGACCCCGAAACCCCTTATCGTTGGATGGGGACCTTGGCCAGTGGTGCGACAGACACTGTGACCATAGGCACCTTCGATTTTGCGCCCAGTGCCATGTACCAGCTGGATGCTTGGTCCTTTGACCCCGACGGCATGGTCGACCCCATACCACAAAACGACAGTACGATGGTCGATAGCTTGGTCACGGCACTTGCTGGCAGCTATACCATCGGAGGCAGCAGCCCGGACTTCAACAGCTTCAACGATGCCATCGATGCGATGAACCTAGGTGGAATTTTGGACACTGTTGTTTTTAATGTTCGAAGCGGTACCTATGATGAGCAATTGTTGTTTGGACCGATTGCCGGTGCCGACTCCCTTAGTACGATCACCTTCCAATCGGAATCCGGTGACAGTACAGATGTCGTATTGACCTTTTCGGCTGGTGCGGCCGGCAACTATACCATACTGTTTGAAAGAGCTTCCTGGATCAACTTCCGGAAGATGACAATAGAGGCCAGAAATCCTGGCTACGGTAATGTTTTACGCTTTGGCGCCGATGCACACCACAACCACTTTGAATACAATCTTTTGAGAGGTGTACCTTCTACTTCGACCAGTACCAATATGGCCGTTATCATTTGTCCGAGAAATTCATCGGAGCATATGAGCTTTTTAAACAACCGCCTTGAGAATGGTAGCTATGGCATCAGATGGGAAGGTCAAACTTTGAACAACCGCTACCGCACAGGTATGTCCTTTGTGGGCAATGATGTGGTGGACGCCTACTATCGAGGCATCTATCTGAGGGACCTGGCAGCGGTGGATGTTTCTGGCAATGTGGTGACCAGCACGAATAACTACTTTGGTTTCTATGGTTTTTACCTCTGGAATTTCCGAGAAAATAGCCGCATCGTTGGCAACCAAGTATCCCGCCTCGACGATGGCCACGGGATGCAAATCCGGGACATGAGAGGCTCCACCAACCAGCGGATATTGATTGCCAACAACTTTGTGCAGGTTGCTGGAACCGATCTCCGATACGGAATCTATTTTTACAATGGAACTTATACAGATTTGGTATACAACACCATTCGGATAACCAACACCAATACCGAAAGCCGTGCCTATTTCAATGAATTTAGTAGCAACATCAATTTTTACAACAACAACCTCAGCAATCAAGGTGGTGGTTATGCTTTTCATACGAATACGACAAGTGCGTTTACGAATCTTGACTACAACAACCTCTACACCACTGGGGCCAATTTGGGCTTCTGGGGAGGCAATCAAACCAACTTGGCAGATTGGCAAACGGCTTCGGGCCGCGATGTCAACTCCATTTCTGCCGATCCCAATTTTGTGGATTCGGTTGGCTACAGCATTTCTTCGATCAATCTGGATGGGGCCGGAACACCACTCGCCTATTTGACAGTAGACATCGAGGGAGAAGCGCGCGATGCGTCGACACCCGACATTGGAGCGGACGAATTTGCGCCTCCAGCAGATGATGCTTCCTTGTTGCAATTTACGCAGCCCAGTGTGCCTTTTGCACCTGGTTTGCAAACGGTAGAGGTCGAGCTGAAAAACAATGCGACCCGCCCTCTGCAGGTCGTAGACATCAATTGGACCGTCAATGGAACGGCCCAGCTTCCTTTTAACTGGACGGGCAATCTGGCCAGTGGACAAACCACCTTGGTTGCCATCGGTTCTACGACCATCAATGCTGGGACGAATTACAATCTTCAAGCCTGGACGTCCAACCCCAATGGCCTACCAGATGCTTTTCCGGAGAATGACAGCACTGAAATCAATGGATTGGTGGCCAGCCTGTCGGGAGTATACACCATTGGCGGGACGACGCCGGACTTTCCCGATTTTACTTCGGCGGTACAGGCGCTTCATACCGCAGGGGTCGTCGGCCCGGTCACTTTCAATGTTCGAGATGGAAACTACAACGAACAAATCTCCATTCGCGAAGTACTTGGAGCAAGTTCTCAAAGTCCCATTTTATTTCAATCGGAAAATGGAGACAGCAGTTTGGTGACCTTAAGCTTTACTTCCATCAATACAACGGATAACTATACCCTTCAACTAGATGGCGCTGATTGGGTCAGCTTTAAAAGCATCGGCTTGAAGTCGCTTTCTACGAATTATATACAGGTCGTACACATCTTGAATGCTGCAACGAATATTGAGTTCCGCAACTGTCACATCGAGGCAGCAACCAGAGGAAGTTATTATGCGATTAATATTCCCAATGGGTTGAATGAATACCTGCGTTTCTATAATAACTACTTCAAGTTTGGCTATGCTGGAATCGGCCACGAAGGCAATACGAGTAGCAGTGAAAAGACCAGAGGCTTGATCATCGACGGAAATACCTTTGTGGACCAGACCTATGCAAACATCTTTGTTCGCAACCAAGAAGGTCTGATGATTACTGGCAATAAAACATCTGGTTCGCCCTTTGGCTGCTATGTACAGTCCAGCAGCTTTGGTAAAATCGATGGCAATGCCTTGACCAATTTCAGCCAAGGAGGTCTTTTGGTCGAGAGTTTAAATGGCACCGATGCCAACAATCCATTCCTGCTTGCCAACAATTTCATTTCCAGTGGGCATCCGGATGCGGATTACGGTATTTCGACCACTTTTTGTCCATTTATCAATGTCTATCACAACAGCGTCAACCTATGGACGAACAATGTAAATACCAATTGTTTCATTACCTTTTTCAGCCAAAGCCAACGAGTGGTCAACAATATTTTTTCCAATCCTGGAGGAGGCAAAGCTTATCAGTATACCTTCTTCTTTGGCGATGAAATTGCTGAGTCCGATCACAACAATCTCTATACCTCTGGTGCTGTTTTGGGAAACTTCACTTCCAACCATGCCGATCTGGCTGCCTGGCAAGCAGCCACGAATTTGGATGCCAATTCCCTGTCCATCGATCCAGAGTTTATTTCTGATACCGATTTGCACACAGCCAATATCCTACTCGACAATGCGGGTAAGGGGCTGACAACGGTTCTGACAGATTTCGATGGCGACATCCGCGACCCAGCCACACCAGATATTGGAGCCGATGAATTTTCTACCAGTAATGAGGATGCAGGCATCGCGTCCATCGATGCACCTAAAGAACCCTTTGGTACTGGTACTCAGTCGGTTTCGGTTACTTTATTCAACAATGGCTTGGATACGCTGACCAGCGCAACGGTCTATTGGGAGGTAAACAATGTTTTGCAAACACCCCTAAACTGGACCGGAGAATTGTTGACCGGTATGTCGGAAGACTCTGTCGATGTCGGTTCTTTCATTTTCGAATTGGATACCATTTATGCCATCAGAGCCTGGACGAGTAGTCCCAATGGTTTGCTCGATACCATCAATTTGAACGATACGGCCTTTGTCGATAGTTTGTATGCGGGCTTGTCGGGCGTTTACACCATTGGTGGCAGCGATCCCGATTTCAACTCTTTCCAGCATGCTGTGACGACCATGGTGAATGGGGGTGTCGTTGGAGCCGTTACCTTCAATGTTCGGGATGGTATTTATGAGGAGCAAATTTCCATTCCGGAAATCATAGGAGTCAACAGCCAAAATAGCGTAACCTTCCAATCGGAATCTGGCGATAGCTCGGCCGTAGTGCTACAATATGCCAGTGCAACAGCCAATAACAACTATGTGCTACAACTCAATGGGGCTGACTGGTTTAGCTTGCATCAACTCAGCATCTACAACAACAGCAACTCTTATGCTTGTGCGATCGACCTCAGAAACGGAGCTTCCAACAACCGAATATCCAACAGTGCCGTCAGGGGCCGCAGTGTCCAATCGACCAGCAATGCCTTTGCCGTTATTTATTCTGCATCCACCGACGATCCAAATAATGCATTCCTCTACAACTACATACTAGATGGCAGCATGGGGATCAACTTGCAAGGGGACTTCAGCGGAAGTGCTGAATTGGGAACCGAGATCATTGGAAATACCCTTGAAGGGCAATACAACCATGGCATCGACTTAAACTATCTGGATGCACCCCTCGTCGAAGGAAACCGCCTGACTTCCGACAGGGTCCGTTCGACTTACTCGGGTATCTACCTATCCAGCTGTTCCAATGCCTTGAGGATTCTCAACAACTTCGTTTACAGCGTCGATCAAGGGGATGGTATTCACATGAACAGCTGTTCAGGAACCTCCTTGCAGCGCGGCCTCATTGCCAACAACGCCATTTCGATGGGGAACGCTTCCTTTGCCGATGGAACGGGGATTTACTTATCACTCTGTAATTTTCAAAACATTTACCACAACAGCATTTTGTGGAATAGTTTTGACCACAATAGTACGCGGGCCTTTTTCAGTGCCAGCACCAACAACATCGATGTCAAAAACAACATCTTTTACTGCTCTGAGCAAGGCTCTGTTTGTCGAATTACGGGTTCAAATGTTTTTATGGACCACAACGACCTATTTACCCAGGGGCCGGATTTTGGTACTTGGAATGGTTCGCTTGCGGTGGATTTTGCAACTTGGCAAACTGCTTCCGGTCAGGATGCTCAGTCGGTCAGCGTCAATCCGCGCTATGAATCGGCCACGGATTTGCACGTTCAGGAAATCGACCTGAACAATGCAGGAACGCCCATCGCCTCGGTTCTTATCGATTTTGATGGAGAGGCCAGAAATCCAGTAACGCCCGATATTGGAGCCGATGAATTTTCGCCCATTACCATCGACGACGCTTCGCTTACCGCCATTATTTCGCCCAACGAATCAGCACCCTTCCCAGCTGGCGTGCAAACGGTGAAAGCCATTTTGAAAAACAGTGGTTCCAACCCATTGACCGCTCTGACCATCCGCTGGCGGGTCAACAGCCAGCAGCAGTTGTCTTATCAGTGGAATGGCAACTTGGCCTCTGGGGAGCGGGATACTGTGTCGATTGGTACCTACAACTTCCTAGCAGGTTTTGGCAGTAACATCTTGGCCTTTAGCCAACTGCCCAATGGGGTGTCGGACAGCAACCCATTCAACGATACCATTTCTGTGGAAGGTCTTTACGCCGGACTGAATGGTACCTACACCATCGGAGGTGTTTTTCCAGATTTTCAGGACTTCAGCAGCGCAGCGGAGGTATTGAACAGAGGAGGTGTTTTGGGACCTGTTCTTTTCAATGTTCGCAATGGTATCTATAATGAACAAATCAGCCTACAGGAAATTCGTGGAGCTGATGCGACCAACACTGTTACCTTCCAGTCGGAATCTGGTGACAGCACCTTGGTGATTATGGAAAACACCAATTGTTGTTCTCCTGATTATGTCGTCCAGTTGGATGGAGCAGATTATGTGGCCTTCCGAAAGTTGAGTATGCGCACAACGAGCTGTGGGGTCAGTTACATCTTTGAACTTAGAGATGGGGCCAACTGGAATGCCCTTCAGAATTGTCGACTGATTGGGCCGGATGGCAACTGTGGCATGTCTGTGGTGTACAACAATTCCGGTTTAAATGAATACAACCGTTTTGAGTACAACCGCATAGAAAATGGTGGGTATGGGTTTAACCTGCGCGGCCCAAGTGCTTCACAATTGGAAACAGGCACTAACATCTTTGGAAATGTGCTAACGGATCAATATTACGAGTCTATTTCCTTGTTGTACCAACAGTCGCCCGTCATTCAACAAAACCAAGTGACCAGTAGCAGTCCATACAATAGTTTCAACGGTATTTACTGTGGTTATTGCGATGAAGAAATGTTGGTCCGCGCCAACCAAGTGGATGTAGCCAGTGGCCGGGGCATTCATCTGTACCGATGCGATGGTGATAGCCAAAGGCGCGGGCTGGTAGCCAATAATTTCGTTAGTGTAGAAGGCAATACAACAGCCTACGGTATTTTTACCAACCAAGGCTCCTTCCACGATTTTTATTACAACAGTGTACAACTGACCAATTCGAATCTGCCGAGTGCCGCATTTTACAACTCTTCCGGTGCAAACAAACTGGCCTTGAACAACATCTTTTCGAATGTTGGAGGTGGTTATGCCGTGATTATGAATGGCGGTAGCACCAGCATTGCTAGTTCGAATTTCAATGATTACTACACGACGGGGAGCGTATTGGGACGCTGGGAATCGCAAGATGCCGTCGATCTTGCGGCCTGGCGAACCTTGAGCAGCAAGGATTTACTTTCCATTTCTGTCAATCCCTTATTTTACTCCGACAAAGACCTGCACGTCTTACAAGTAGCTTTGGACAGTGCGGCACTACCCATAACTGCTGTGACAGATGATATTGATGGACAGGTACGCAACGGTGTCCGACCGGATATTGGAGCGGACGAATTCGACTTCCTGACGGATGACCTTGGGATCGTGGCGCTTTTGGAACCTGTCTCAGCGTGTGAACTCGGCAATACGCAGCTTATTCGCGTCCGGATACAAAACTATGGTGGGACGGCGCAAACGGGGTTTGATTTGGCTTATCGTTTGAACGGTGGCAGTGCAGTGGTGGAGAATGTCGGCAGCTTGAATGTCCTGCCGGGTGGAACAGCGGAGTATACCTTTACAACCAGAGCAGACCTATCCGATTACCGATTGCATCAATTGGAATTGTATACCCTTTTGTTAGGAGATTTGAACGACCGGAACGACAGTCTGGCCGTGCAGGTGCAAAACTACCAAACACCCGCCGCTGCCAGTAACATGCTTCCTGCAGATGGCAGTAGAGACATCGACCCTCCGATCAATTTTTCCTGGTTGCCATCGGCAGGCGCCACGCGCTACGACCTCTATCTGTGGCTGCAAGGCGACCCTAGGCCCGACTTACCTGTCGGTCAGAATTTGGAGCAAATCAGTTTTGCCTACAATTCCAACGATCTGGTTTTTGGCGCTACCTACTCCTGGCAATTGGTGGCCAAGAACGAATTTTGTGCTACGGACGGTCCGGTTCAATCGTTTGCGATTCGCGAGCTGCCTGATCTGATGGTCGGTAACGTCGGTGTACCAAACAACCCTTTCTCAGGCCAGCAAATCGAGGTCAGCTGGGTGGTTGAAAATCTTGGATTGGGCAGTAGCGGAATGGCCACTTGGTACGACGTTATCTATCTTTCCAGAGACAATGTCTACCAACCCGGCATCGATACTTACCTGGGTGGCTTTCCGAATTTTACCGCCTTGAATGGCTTGGAAAGTTATGCCCAAATGAAAAGCGTTACCCTGCCCAGAGGCATCGAAGGAAGCTACTATATTTTCGTTTTGACAGACCGATACAGCCAGCTGGATGAGGGCAACGAAAACAACAATACCTCCGTGGCAGCGGCGATGCCCATCACCTTGACACCCCCACCGGACTTGGTGGTCGACTCCATCATTGTTCCAAACAATGCCTTTTCAGGTACGGACATCAACATCAGTTGGAAGCTTGAAAACCAAGGTTCTGGGGATGTACCTACGAACAACAGTTTCTACGACTACATCTACATTAGTGATGAGGCGGTTTACGATCCGGCGAATGCCACTTACCTAGGGCGCTACCTGGGTGGACCCATTCCTGCCAACGGGTCGGAGCGTCGAAGCCAACAGGTTCGCATACCAAGCTTTATTTTTGGCAACTACTACATACACATTGTAACAGACCGCTTCAACAGAGTTTTTGAATATGTTTTCGAAGACAACAATACCGGGAGTAGTTCCGCCATGAATATTTTTCTTACACCCCCACCTGACCTGATTGCACGCAGCGTGGAAGTGGTTGATACGGCATCGAATCGAGAGCAGATGATCATCGAATGGGTATCTGAAAATCAAGGGGCCAATCCCGTTGTGGGCAGCTTCACAGATCGCATTTACATCAGCGGCCACTATCCGTTCGATCGGGATTCCGTACGCTCTTTGGGCAACTTCACCTACAGTAGTGGACTGGGAACCGGGGCTAGTGCAGCCCGTTCAGCCAATATTACAATTCCATCTGACATTGGTGGCGTCCATTACTTTTATGTCGAAACAGATGTCAGCGATCGGATATTCGAATTCACCAATGAGGACAACAACGTTTCCGATGGTGATTCCTCCTTGATTCAAAGTCCGGATTTATCTCTGGTAGATGTTATGGCCATCGATACGGCAGAGTCGGGCGAAGAAATTACAATCAGCTGGACCATCCGGAATGAAGGGCCGGGTGAGTTGCTATCTGCCAACCGCACCGACCGGGTCTACCTATCCAGTAATCCAACTTATGTATCAGGAGAGGGGACTGTACTGGGCTCGACCAATTATGGCAATAGCCTGGTGGTTGGGCAAAGCCTGGTTCGTCAGATCACGGCAATGCTTCCCAATGGCATCAGTGGAAAGTACTACCTCCACCTCCTGACAGATGTCAACAACAACATCTTTGAGGCGGGGCTAGAGGGGAACAACCTGCAGACGGATAGCCTATTCATTGAACTAGCGCCCTGGCCAGACATGCAGGTCGACACCCTTGGAGGCTTACCCGATTCCACGATTGCTGGTGCTTTGCTGACCTTGGATTACCAGGCACGCAATGCTGGTACGGCAGCCGTACAAGGCATCAGCGGCGGCTGGCAAGACAGGATTTACATTTCTCCCAACCCCAATTGGAATCCGGCAGATGCCAAGTTGTTGCATACGATAGACGTATCCCAACAAGTTCCGGCGGGTGGTACCTACGGCCGTTCCTGGACCTTCAACCTCCCCATGCTGGGCCAAGGAGCGCAGACAGGCATTTGCTATCTGTACGTATTCACTGACCAAACAGACCGCATCTTCGAGTACACGGATGAAGGCAACAACATCCGGCGGAGTCGCCCACTTTACGTCTCCGCCCCCGATCCAGTAGACTTTGAAATAGTCGCCTCCACCCTACTGCCAGACACATTGAATAGCGGCGAGACGGTCAACCTACAATGGTCGGTTCGCAACGATGGCAACACCACCACCCTTTGGAATTACCCCTTGTGGTACGACGGCATCTACCTGTCGACAGATTCGATCTTCGATCGCTACAGTGATATTTTTGTAAAAGACTTTACCCGTCAGGGACCTTTGGAAAGCGGTGAAAGTTACAACAACAACCAATTCTTTACCGTACCGAACGGCCTGTCTGGTAGCTACTACGCTTTCCTAGTGACAGATCATACGGAGGTGACCAATGATGGCGATCGGATCAATAACATCCGGAAGATAGGCCAGCCGGCCGGTGGCCCGGGCGATCCTCCCGTAGTCATTGAATTGACGCCTTCCCCTGATCTGGAAGCCAATGCTTTAGTGGCACCCAGTTCTGGTATCTCCGGACAACCCATTCGGCTGATTTGGACGGTCACCAACCTGGGGCCGGGGGCAACGCTCAATCCTTGGACCGACAAGGTTTATTTGTCCACCGACTTTGAGATAGACGGTAGCGATGAAATCATTGCCTCAGTTTCCAGGAGCGACACCCTGGGCGTTGGCATGTCCTACACCGACACCATTGATGCCTTCATCCCAATTGATGCAAGTGGCAACTACATTTTGATCTTTAGAACAGACGCCAACAATGCCCTTTTTGAATTAAATGGCGAGAACAACAACACCTTTTTCAGTTACTTGACCACAGAACTCCCTCTGCCTTCGGACTTGCAGATCGACAGTCTGCGTTTCCCATCGATGGCCATGGTTGGGGAGCCGTTTAAAGTGACCTATGGCATCAGCAACCGAGGCGTCAACCCTGCCAGTGGTGTCATGCGCGACATCGTCTACTTCTCCGCAGATTCGATCTTCGATGCATCGGATGTTCCCTACATCGGGCCGGAGCAACGCAATATCAACCTAGCGCCGCAAGCAGCTCTTGTCGACTCCTTCCAAAATACCACACCTGGGGTTCCATTGGGTGAATACCACCTCATTGTGCAGACAGATGCGCTCAACAACATTTACGAGAGCGATGAAAACAACAATGTGCGAATCTCCACCCATAAGGTGATGGTATCCGTGCAAGAGTTGCCCCTGGCTGTACTGACCGCCGATACGCTGTACAACAACACACCCTTGTACTACCGCATCGAAATTCCGGATACCCTAGAAGGCGAAACCATGCTCGTCAGTTTGGACGGTCAAACCCCACAGAGTGTCAACGAACTGTATGTCAGCTACGGCAGCGTTCCCACCCGTTCGTCCCACGACTTTGCCTTCCAGACCCCCTTTGCCAGCGACCAATCGATCATTGTACCAGAGTTGCAGGCAGGTCAATACTACCTCTTGGCCTATGGTGCTACCAATCATGCGCCCGCCAACCAAGTGCAGCGCATTGATCTGAAAGCAGAGATCATCCCCTTCGACATCCTGCTGGTAGACGATGTGCGCGGCGGCAATACGGGGAATGTAACGATCAAGTTGGAAGGTGCAAAGTTCAGTCCCGACATGGAAGTCCGCCTGGAAAAAGTGGGCCTAGGCACCTACATCGCCAGCAAGCTGACCTACATCAACTCGACCCGTGTATTTGTCACCTTCAACCTAGACGGAGCCGACTTGGGTTTCTACGATGTCGTGGCAGAAAAAGCAATGGAGCGAGCCTCCCTAGCCGATGGGTTTGAAATTGTAGAAGGTGGGGCTGGTACCACCACCGGTGGCGGCGGCGGTGGCAACGGCTTCTTCTGCAACATCGTCAACACTGGTACGGGCGACCTACTGAGCAAAAACATCCAGCACCCCGCTCAGGTCCGCGTCAACCGAGTGGTGCCGATCACCATCCAGTTTGGCAACAATGGCAATGTCGACATTTCCTGTCCGACGCGCTGGCTGATCAGCCTTCGGGGCGCCTTGCTATCCATGGACCCAGAAGCCTTGGAGGAAGGAGCCGAAGAACTCTATTTGAGTTTCCAGGAAGTCGGTGGGCCGCCAGACATTTTGCGACCGGGCTCGTTCAGTTCGATTACGGTGTATACGTATTCGTCGCGGCCGCTGCGGTTCATCCTTCGGGAGTAGCATTCAATTTGAAAGAAAACTATTTGTGATCAACCTTTTAATCTGATAAGGATGCACATTCAAAAGATTTTTTTAGCGCTTTGCCTCTTTTTGTTGGTATTGACACCAGGATGGAGTCAGAAGAATATTACCAAACCCAATCTTTCTTCTCACAATGGCGTAAGCGTCAATACTTACACAGGAGCCTTATTTCATCAAAGGCAAGACTTATTCATACCCGGACGAGGGCTGTCCCTCGATCTAACATTCAGCTACAGCAATGTCAGTTTGGATAGAGACTGGGGCTATGGCCGAGGGTGGACCCACAGTTACAACATGGCTTACTATATGGATACGACCGATTTGGTCATTGTTCATATGGATGGCAGCCGAAACAGGTATGTTCCCAATGGGTCGGGTGGCTACAGTTGTCCGGCGGGCAACTTCGATTCGCTGGAAGTCTACCAAGCCAATAGGCTTCGGCTGACCAACAAGGAGGGTATGAAATATTTCTTTGACAACGATAACCACAAGAAGTTGACGCGGGTCGAGGATCGGAATGGGAATGCCATTACCCTGAGCTATTCGGATACGATGCTGGTTCAACTGACCGACCCGTCAGGCCGCATGGTCAATCTCAGTTGGCAGGACGGTCGCATGACGACGATTACAGACCCCAATACTTCACCCGCACGAACTGTATTTTTTGAATACGACTTGCAGGGCAATCCAACTAAAGTAACCAATCCGCTGGGCGACTATACGGAGTACATTTACGATGATAACTTTAAGCTCAAGGCAGTCACAAATCAAAACGGTTCTCCTTTAAATATAGACTACAACAGCCTTGGGTCAGTTAGTAAGTTGATCTCCTGCGTCGGTGTTCAGCAAATTTCTTACAACTACTCTTTATTGCGGACCTATGTCGTCGAAAGAGTGGGTGGCAATGATCAAATTACAACCTATCAATTCGATGCATCGGGGCGTTTGACAAAGCAAACGGGCAATTGCTGTGGTGTCAATGTTCAATTTGAATACGATACAGACAACAATGTCACCAAGCGAATTGATGCCAATGGAAATGCGACGACCTATACTTACGACCGCAGAGGAAATGTGCTGACAGAAACCGATCCACTGGGAAATACAGCCAGCTACACCTACGAGTCACAGTACAACCAAATGGCCAGTGAGACAGACCGCAATGGCCGTACAACTTCCTATCGTTACGATGGAAATGGCAATTTGATTGGCATTGATAAGCCACTGACCATATCAGAGACCTTTACCTATGATGCATTCGGCAATCCACTCACTTACACCGATGGTCGAGGCAACACAACCGCCTATACCTACGATGTACACGGCAATCTACTGACCATTTCCGATCCGGAAAATGGAACGGTACAATTCACCTATGATGGCGTAGGCAACAATACCTCTGTCACGGATCAAAATGGCCAGTTGACAACCTTCGAATACGATTTGAACAATCGCCAGACCAAGCACACCAATGCCTTGAATGATTTTGTTGCTTACACTTATGATGCCGTTGGAAATCAGTTGAGTTACCGAGACGAGAACGACCACACGACCTTGATGGTCTACGACGCGGTGAATCGCTTAGAATCGACCACAGACCCACTTGGAAATGTATTCACCTACAATTATGATGAAAAGGGAAATGTCACGGCCCTTATTGCAGAAAATGGCGATCGAACCACCTTTGAATACGACGCGCTCAATCGACTGATCTTCAAAACCAATCCTGTTGGAGATGTAACAAGCTATACATACGATGGTGTTGGCAACCTATCGACGGTTCTCTTACCAGGAGGCAATCAGGTGAGTATGAGCTACGATCCGCTCAACCGCATGCAAACCATCAGTGACAATCTGGGGAGTGTTTCGACTTACACCTACGACAACAATTCCAACCGGCTTACGACGACAGATGGCAATAACAACATTACCAAATTCTTTTACGATGAGCTCAATCGGATTGTCAGGATGGAGGATCCGAAGGGTAAAGCCATTGAATACGGCTACGATAAAAACTTCAATCTCGTCCAGGTAAGAGATCGGAAAAACAATCTTTCCTCCTTTACCTACGACCGCCTCAACCGCCGTACGGCCAGTACCAACCCACTCAGTCATACAACCTCCTACAGCTACGATCCGGTAGGTAACCTAACAGGACTCATCGACGCCAATAACAATGCTACCAGCTACACCTACGATGCTCTCAACCGTCGCATCAATGAAATTTATGCCAATGGCGATACCAGGATATTCGCTTTTGACCCAGTGGGAAATCTCATTGCCAGGACAGAGCCCAACGGTTATACCATCAACTACAACTACGATGAGGCAGATCGCCTCACAGCTCGCAACTATCCGGGTGGCGTAGTAGAAACCTTTACCTATGATGTTAAAGGTCGCATTCTCTCTGCGATCAATCGCCATGCACAAGTCAACCTGACCTATGATGGAGCAGATCGTCTGGTCAGCGAAAACCTCAATGGGCGAACTACTTCCTATGCCTACAACACAGCGGCACTTACACGTCAGATTAATTATCCGGGTGGCAAACAGGTATTGGAAACCTACGATCAAAGAGGAAGGCTGAATCGAATCGATGATAGTGATCTTCCGGGTGTTGCACTGGCCAATTTTGAGTACGACCCTGGTAATCGACTACTGCGAAAAATATTTGGCAACAGTACCAGCTCTGATTATGCCTATGATGTCAACTCCAATGTCACCAGGATTCAGCACCTGCTCGACAACCAAGCGGGGTTCGAGTATGGGTACGACGACAATGACAATAAGCTATACGAGCGAAATATTGGAACGCCCAGTCGCTCTAACCAGTACGTCTACGATCCATACAATCGGCTGACCCGTTTCAAAGAGGGTATTTTATCAAGCGGAAACATCCCCTCTCCTACCAATGATATTTTATACAGCTACGACGGTGTACACAATCGTTCCTCGCTCACTGTTAACGGAACCAGTACGACCTACACACCCAACAACCTCAACCAGTATACCATGCTGTCGGGTGGCACTACTGCTTCATTGAGCTATGACAACAACGGCAATTTGACAGCTGATGGAGGGCGCGCCTATACCTATGATTTTGAAAATCGGCTTTCGGAGATAGATGCAGGAACCACAGCCCAATACTTTTACGATGCCTTGGGGCGCCGGATACTGAAAGTAGCAGGAAGTGATTCCACTCATTTTTACTATGCGGAGACAAAGGTTGTTGAAGAGCGTGGGAACAATGGCGTTCTCGAAGCGACCTATGTCTATGGGATGGGGGATGATGAAGTGGTGAATATGCGTCGAAACGGTGCCAGCTACTATTATTACTACAATGCCCTGGGGTCTGTCACCCACCTGGCCGATGCCGATGGCATGCTGGCCGAGCAATATGAGTACGATGCCTACGGTAATATTACTATTTTTGATGGGGCTGGCATACAGATAGGAGCCTCTTTGTTGGGCAATCCATATTTATTTACCGGGCAGCGCTACGATGCAGAGTCGGGCTTACATTTTTACAAAGCGCGCTACTATTCGTCACAGCTTGGTCGCTTTTTACAAAGAGACCCATTGGGGTATATTGATGGTCCATCGCTGTATGAGTATGTGTTTAGTAATCCGGCGAATTGGGTCGATCCACTGGGGTTGAATGGCAGTCCTTGTGAAAAACCTTGGTGGGAAGATTGTGCTGTTGGGGCTGGTTTGGGGGCTTTGGGAGGAGCTATTGTTTTTGGCTTACCCGGAGCTTTGGCAGGAGCTGCTGTAAGTTGCGGACTAAACGTTCTCTTTGGTTCTAATCCCCTGGATAGTTTTAGGCAAGGTAACTATGCTCAAGGAACATTCGAGGCACTTTTGGATATTGTTCCAATTCCTGCAGTAAAAATTGGGGGAAGAATTGGAGGAAGGCTACTAACCAATATTGGTAAAGCTTTAAAAGGAGTTGCGAAAAAACTAAAGGGGGCAAAAGCTTTATTTAACAAAGGGTTAGGTGATGTTGGTAATGTATATAAGAGTAGGGTTCAAAACCCTAAATTGAAAAATATTGTAAATGACCTATTTAGGCCGAATGCAAAGATTGGAAATGGAAGTTCTATGGACGCATTTAGGTATGAAAGAGCTACAGGTGATTTAGTAGGGAATAAATCTCACGGACAAAAAATTCAAGATTACAAAAGAGGACTTGAAAAGCTTATAAATAGAGGTGATCTATCAAAACAGGATCGGCAAATAGCTAATGATATTATAAACGATATTAACAATGCACTCAAAGGAAACTGATACTTACTACGACAATTATTTGAGGGAAGATGTCAAAAATTATTTTCCTGATTTCGAATCTCTATTCGATGATGATGATGGACTCTACTTGATTTTTAGTGACTTAGGTGATTTTATAATTGAAAACTTGAGTCGAGATGAGTTTATCGCTACGGTGGCAGATTTCATTAAGATAGCTTTAAATAAAGGTCAAGGTAAAACTGAAGATTTAATTGTGATACAAATATTCCATAAGGTTTATGCAAGTGTTGATAATTCAAATAGATTTCGCTCTTTTCTAAAAGGTAGAGAATTGGAAATCTTTGATGGCTATTTAGAACATTATCTTAAGCACTATAATAGGTGAAAAATGAAAAAGATTAATTGTCTTATACTGATCAATATTTTTTCTCTTTGCGTCGTGATTACATCCTATGCCCAACCCTGTGGTGGTGGCGACGATCGAGGAGGTTTTGGTTGTGCGCTTGTTGTCCTATTTGGTGGTGAAAAACCCACTCCCCCCGGTGACCCCATCACCATCCCCCGCGTCCATGCCGTAGACCCCAATGAAATCTCTGGTCCTTTGGGCTACGATACGGCGCAGTGGGTGAGCATCAACGATCGTTTGGGCTATACCATCTTTTATGAGAACGATCCGGCATTTGCGACGGCGCCGGCACAGATTGTGGAAGTGCGTCTGCCGGTCCATGTCAATTTGAATGTCTTTTCGGTGCGAATCGGGGCCTTTGGGTTTGGGGCCTTTAATTTTGAGGTGCCGGAGAATACAACTTTTTACCAGGAGCGGCTGGATGTACGGGATTCGTTGAATGTTTTTGTGGATGTGACGGCGGGGATTGATGTGGTGACCAACGAGGTATTTTGGATTTTTGAATCCATTGATCCGCTGACGGGCCTGCCTCCGGAGGACGCCCTGACGGGCTTTCTGCCGGTCAATGATACAACGACGCTTTACAACGATACCTTGCCCAAACGGGGCGAGGGTTATGTCAAATACAGCATCGTGCCGAGGGCTGGCCTGATGACGGGCGATTCGGTGAAGGGGACGGCCTCCATTGTCTTTGATGAAAATGCACCCATCATCACCAATACTTGGGAAAACCTGGTGGATGCTTTTGGGCCGGTCAGTCAGATCGATACGGTTTTTAAGAGTGGTCGGGAATACCGACTGAAATGGAGCGGTGTAGACGATGTGGGGGGAACGGGTATTGCGCATTACGATTTGTATGTGTCCAAAGACGATGGGCCTTTTTTGGCTTTTGAGGAACAGATTGATACCACGTGCTACACCTACTCGGGGGCGCCGGGCTCGACCTATGCCTTTTATATTATTTCGACGGACAATGTCGGCAATCGCGAAGAGGATAAAAATGGGGCGGATGCCTATGTGCTCATTGGGGATAAAATTCAAGTGGCTGCCAAGGTCTTGTTGCAGGGTCCTTACGATGGTGGCAGTGGCTTGCTGCGCGACAACCTACGGGACATGGGCCTGATTCCCCTATCGGAGCCTTACACAGCCTTGGGCTTTACCCACGTCGGGGAAGGCGGCGGCGAAGCCATCGACGCTTCTATCCTCACAGCCACTGGTAACGACGCCATTGTCGATTGGGTCTTTTTGGAGCTGCGCGACAAGCAAAAAGCAGATTCTGTTTTGGCGACCCGTTCTGCACTTTTACAAGCAGATGGTGACATTGTCGACGTAGATGGTCTCTCGGCTGTTGGTTTTTCCAATCTTGTTGCAGATGATTACTACCTCGCGGTCCGGCACCGGAACCATCTTGGCATTCGTTCTGCCAATCCCCTACCCCTAGGCAGTGACATCGGAACACTTGTCGATTTTACCAATACGGCTTTTGCGACCTTTGGCAACCGCTCGCAAGTTGATCTATCGGGTGTTTTGGCGCTCTATTCTGGGAATGCCAATCAGGACGGACAGGTCAATGCAGTGGATAAGAATGCCTATTGGCGTCCGCAAAATGGGCAGCCGTTCGACTACCTGATTTTTACGGCAGACTTCAACCTCGACGGCAACGTCAATGCGGTGGATAAAAATCTATACTGGCGGGTTAATAATTCGGTCATTGAGCAGCTAGACTAAACAAAGATTTTCTCAGTTTTTTTGATCGACCTGGTTTATTCTGAATGCTTTTAACAAAGCTTTGGAATGAGCTAGGTCGCTCTTTATGTCTTTATTCGGCATTTATTTCCCTTATTTTATGCTCCAATTCGCTGGCATCTTCAAAAGAATTTAAGTGCAGCCTCACATCTGTATTTTTTAAGCCTTCCAAAATTTTGATGGCCAAAGGCAGGGGTTCGGATTCTAATCTCGCCAGTTTTAAATCGATATTGGTACCGATCAATAATTCGTCATTGTAAACGCCGACACACCATTTCTCAAGAAATTCTGAGATGCTGATCTCCACCGGCACAAAATTCTTCCAGTGCTTTTTCTTAATGGTAACGGCCGATTTTTTATCCGACCAAAAGCAAACGATGGGAATGGGTTGGCCCTCCTCGTTTTCGAACTCGTTGGAGGCCAAGGTGGCAAATCCGGCATTGGATTTCAGTCCCCACACCTTTTGGGTTTGGATGATTTTGGAGACAAAAAGCGCTTCTCTGTCAAATTCACTCATTTGATGCTGGTTCAGTGAAAAATGGTTCAGTACCTAGACAAAATTAGGTGATCTTCAGTTTGAGATGAAAGTCGTTCAAAATAAGTCATTATTTGATTTGCCTAGGCACTTAAAAGCTCAAAATACTTAAAATATTTTTAAATGAAAGCGCCCGGCGAAAGGAGAAAGATAATTACCCTTTTGCAGCAAAAAATACCAATATATAACAAAATGAAGTTGAATCTTCTACATTCTACTTTTTTTGGCTATATTAGCGTAATTACTAATATTTATTGAGAAAACACAGCGGCTTTGATCGTCAGATCGAAAGAAGCGCTGCTACACACTCGGAAGGCGTAAAACGGGCTCTGGGCTGCTATTTATTTGCTCGGCCTGTCGATCACCTTTCGTACGAGATATTGCGAATATAAGAACACAACGACTACCGAAATGAGCCAACAAAAAGGGGACGACAAGGGAAGATTAAGTATTTTAAGAAATCGATATTTATGGATTTTTGGACTTTTCCTACTCATTTTTTGCGTAAAGGCTTTAATAGGCTATTTGTGCGAAAAAAACAAAATGATGTATGGTGAATATGTGAAGTCAGAAGCCGACCATTTATTGGATAGGGCCAAGGATGCCATGACTTATCGATTTTACGAACAGGCAAATGCCAACTGTAATGAAATCTTGCTCAGATACCCAAAATCTCGGCAAGCAAAAGAGGTATTGAAGCTGCAGCAGTTGATGAAAGAGGAGAAAGAGCATTTCAACGAATTTTACTTCAAAAATTTGCTGTACGAATCTGAGCGCATCAACACATTTGATTCACTGGATTTCAAGTTGACCAAAATATCGGAGATTAACCATATGCTCGAACTGATCGATAGTTGGCAGCGCACCTATTGCCAGTATCAATTTTCAGATACCAATTCGATCAATAAGCAATTGTCTTTCAAGGAAGTACTAGAAGACTTTCAGCAAAAGATGTTTCCGGTCATGCGGAATAAATTCGGGCAATTGATTCAATACCACTATGCTAGTAAGTATGGTATTTCGGTCGATTATCTTTGCCGTACAGATGATAGAGTGCTGGTAATGTCCAGACCTTCTTTTGTGGACGAAAAGGATTCTTTGATTGGAGTGGTAAAAACGGAGATTATTCCAATATTGTCAAAGCTGCGATTCAAGGAGCTGCATTTCAAGAATTGCATGCAATGCTTACAAACTATCGCAAAAGAATCGATAAGCATCGACCACGATCATTCCATTATATGCCAACCGGAAAACCGATTCGTCAATCTGGAGAATTCCTCATACGATCAGGAGGACATCAGCTTCATCAATCCGATTCACTTTCAGAGGGTTCCGCTTCGGTGACGGGCCAACTTTTTTTCAGCTGCGCATTTAATTTTTTCAGCTCGCGGTTGTAGATGTAATAGTGTAGCGCACTAGGCAGTAGCAAAGCAGTGATGAACATGCCATAAATCAACCACGCTGGGGTATAGGAATATTCCGGTGTACAAAAGGTAAATAGAATACTAATACCTAAAGCGCCCAGGTATTTGAAAAATTCATTTCTCAATTTCTTGTCCTCTTCCTGAAAACCAGCGACAAACTCCTTGAAGTAGAAAAACAGAATTGTGAAGACTGTGTAGTTGAATATAAAATTTTGGAGGTACCTTTTTTCGGTGGGAATGTATTCCTCTAGCGCACAGCACAGCAGCATGACGAAACAATAAATGCCCAAGCACAGGAAGTTGTAACGCATCCGTACGTGCAATTTGTCCAGTGTACCTTCCACCTTTGTAATTTCTATTGAGCTGTTGGTAATTTTCTTGGTAAGATCGATTCGAAAGAGTGCTTGCTTGGGGTCTTCGCCACTCCGCTCGATTTGCTTTTCCAATCGCTTGATGCTTTTTCTCAAGCTATCGATGGTTTGCCTGACGGGGAGTTCCAATATTCTGACTACAGCACTTCTCTTGATAATCAGTGCAAAAAGGGCAAAACTGATGCCCATGACCGATTCAAATAGGGAAGAAAAACCAGAAATCTTGAAGGCGTCTACCAACAATAGTATCATAGGATCAATAGATAATGACAACATCATTCAATGGCTTCCTGAGGGTGTCTCAGCTTTACTTCTGTTATGCCTAAATCCGAAATATTTTGACTGATCTCTCCTTTATACAATTTCGTAAATAAGTCAATCAGGGTTTTGCATTTTTCGGGATTGTGGAAGGAGTAAGTAGCTTCATGGCTTATTGGATTGACTTCCAAGCGAAAAGCGTTTTCAGAACTGACGGCAAAGTGTACATATTGATGAGATTCTCTAAGGTATTCTGCCGCTAGTTTTTTCACCTCCTCCCTTTGAGAGCTGCGAACAATTTTCAACTGTACGCGATCCTTATATTTGTCAACTTTTAGTAGGTCTTTTACAACCTTAAAGGCATTTCTTCCTTTACTAAGTTTGGGAACGCTGTCTACCAAAACCTTCAGTTGGTTATTTGGATTGTCAATATAGCGGAGCATCGCATTGAGGTAGATGTCGTAGTGCGAAATGGTTCCATCCATATTTGTTGCATAAATGTAAATGGTGGAACCACCACTGGTGTGGGTGCTCTCTTTATAAATTTTGGCTAAGACGATACAAGCAAACTCGGGATTGGCGTTTTTATTGTCTGTCTTATCCTTACTTGCAGCAAGGGAATCAACTTTATCCATCCAATCCTTAATCTCTTCATCTGTAAAGTCCAATTGTTTAATTGTGTCCATAAGAGTTTTTTGAAAATACCAACAACTACCAGTATGACGACGCTTGCCAATTGGTAAGCATAGGTTCTTACTACTTGTATGAATACAAGTGTCTCATAGATAATGACAACCCAAAAAAATACAGGACGATATTGAAATAACAAACTACCTGTGCAATAAGGCATTGAGTGAAAACACTCAAAAAGCTTATTGTATCGCTCTTCTGGGTTCCCTCCTTAGTGTGTTGATTTTTCCTCTATTAACCAAGCTGCGATGGAGGAAGATTTTCCTCTGTGTGGTCGTAGTCTAGGTTAATTCAGCGGTAGTATTCTCACGTAAACAAGCGCTCACTTTGCATAAAATGGAGCTGTTCTTAGTATGCAATATATATAATGTTTTTTTAATGTACAAGGAATAACAGGGTGTTTTTGTTCGATATAGTAATGGATTTATTAACCATATCTGTTGATTTATAGTGTTTTATATTTGAATTTTTTTGTGGTAAATGAATGTAATATCTGGTATTTTCATTGAGCAATTATGCCAAAAAGTCTCTATATTAGAGGTGTTACAAGCTATATTCTAGCAATAAATTAAGCGTGTTACTATTTCATGGATGTAAATCTTTGCTTCCTTCATTTGGATGAGCTGAAAGATTTATAAACGTTTGGCAACCATTGCTTTTTAGGGATGGGACAGGCCAATTATATTGCTGTCATTTATCTTTGATGAAATGCAGGTGAAATTGTTGTGTGCAGTACTAAATTTGCCTTTAATGGATTGATTATGAGGTATTTGTAATTTTAAAATTTTCAATGATTGAATTGCATTTTAGTTTTTTTTGAATAACTTTGTAGAGCATTAAACAACTTAAGAAAATATAGTCTAGCTAAAATCTTTTCTACACCCATTACACAAGCAAGCAATTCCACTGGCTGCAGCCTGGCAGATAAAGAGGAGCGTAAAAATTTGAAGAAGGCGTTGCGTTTAACGACCTAACGGAAGGCAGTAATTCAACTTCAGGAATGTCTATCAGCAAGGGATGCGCCTATGGTAGATTTCATCACCAGGAAATGAATGCCGCCTGGTAGTAAAAAATGTGAAAAGACTTTAAATCAGCATGAAAGAATAATTGAAAATCCATTCAACGAAAGCAAAAAAGTCGAGCAATTACTTGGGCCAAAGGAGCATCCTGCCATCTTCCTTGGGGGATAAGTAGTGGAAAAAATTATCCTTTGTGCTGTGTAGAGACTGCCTTTAGAATTGAATTAAAAATTATGTTAGATATGCTATTTACGAAGAGCTTAAAGGTATTTCTTGTAGTATATTTTTTATGCCATTGGTCGCTTTCCACGCTGGCCCAGGACCGCCTGCTTTATGTCCTCACAAAATCTGGTCATCAAATCCACACCTTTAATTTAAGCGACCCTGCGACTACTGCTGAGACATTGGGAAAAAGCGTAGCGTCCTTGTCCAATCCCTATGCCTTTTTGCACGATCCAATAAGCGATGAACTGCACTGGGTGGATGCAAAAGGAAAGATGCTGGTCAGTGGAGGCGCTGAGGATACCACCAGCACCATCCAAATGCTCAATGAGCTTCAAGGTCCTACGGATTTGGCATTGGATGCCAACGCCCGGCAGCTGTACATACTGGACCATCTGGGGGCTAAAATCTTCCGGCGGCCCATCGATGGCGGGACCAATCAGCTATTGGTTTCCGATAGCTTGAAACGTCCAACCTCCATTGCTTTGAGTGCGCAATTGGGACGTATTTTCTGGACAGACATGGACCTGAAAAAGATATTTTCCTGTGCATTGGATGGCAGTGATATTCAAGTGTTTTTTCAACCCGAGCAGGGGTATGCGGTTCAGTTGAGCATCAGCGATCAAAGGGGTGAGTTGTATTGGAGCGATGATGTACAAAAGACCATTTCTGCGATCGGCTTGGACGGAACTGGGGAGCGTGTATTGTACCAAGGTGGAGCTGATGAAGCTCCCTATGGACTGTTCATCGATGAGTCTGCGGATGATCTGTATTGGAGTGATTACAAGCAGGGAACGGTCTGGCGATTGGGACTAGACAATTTGCAAACAGTGCAACTGGTCGATGGTCTTTCAGAGCCATTGGATGTGTTAATCATCGATCGGATGCCGGGCAGTCAACTTCGTCAGAACATGGACCAAGCTGGTACGCAGGCTACTTCGTTCAACGTATTTCCCAATCCAACCAAAAATCATTTGATGGTTTCCGTCTCTGGTAAAATAGAGCCTGGGGCTGTCTTCAGTATTTATGATCGGCAAGGCCGCCTCCTCCGTAAGGTCTCTTTGCAATCGCAAAATTTCCAGTTGGACATTTCGACTTTGTCTGCCGGTTGGTACCTGTGCAGCTTGCAGTCAGAAAGGGTGCGGCTGCAAAAGTCTTTTGTTGTACTACCCTAAAAATGAATGCTTCGCGGCGTCGATCAAATATAAAAGTCTATGAAAAAGTTGTTTTTTGTTGTTCTACTGCTGTTGCCATTTGGGTTTATGTTGGCACAGCCTACTGCCTCGGATTTGGACCCTTCCTTGAGCGTGCTGCCGCCGTCTCCCAGTGCATCGGCGCTGGTAAAATATGTTGATTTTCCGGTCAGCTATTCGAGTGGGACGCCTCAAATAAGTATTCCGATTCACACCATTACGGGACGTGGATTGAGTTTGCCCATTTCTCTGAGCTATCACGCAGGTGGTGTTCGGGTGGATGATGTATCCAGCGTTGTGGGATTGGGTTGGAGCCTCCAAGCGGGTGGAGCAGTCACCCGGACGGTGGTAGGCAAAGCCGATGAGCGGCCAGATGGATTTTTACAACGTGGCGCACAGCTTCCCTACCCCATCAATCTGAGTAGTAATTTTACAGATTTGCAACAATTTGCCGAAGGCCACTGGGACGGTCAGCCAGATGTTTTTAGTTTCAATTTTGGGCCTTACTCGGGTAAGTTTTACATCGATCCTTCCAATACAATCCGACTCATCCCGCATCAGGATTTGGCCATATCCTACAGCCTTTGTACTTCCTGCTCGTATCCACTGAGCGGTTCGATCATTAGCTTTACCATCAAGACACCGGATGGCTTGGTGTACACCTTTGGGACAAGCGCCGCGGTTGAATATTCAGAAACCTCGTCCTACAGCACCATCGGTGGCAATGCGGGCTGTAATGCCCGAAGCTTTGATGTTCCCGTGGCAACTGCCTGGTACCTCAAAGAAGTTTTTAATCCAAAGACCCAAGACCACCTATATTTGAACTATACTCCCAAGAATATTACCTACGATCTGAGCTACACGGAATCCTTTACCATGCCGCTGCCAGAAGTTCCCCTTTCGGGTTGCAACGGTAATTTTTCTCGTACGGCCTGTGTGACAACCAAGACGGACAATGGGGTGATTCTAAGCTCTATCGAATCCAGCTACAGTCGGGTGGATTTCATCACCGGCACCCAACGCAGCGACATTGGTGGCACTGGCAGCGGTGGTACGAGTCGCTTACAAGAAATTCACCTAAAAGGAGAAAATGGTGGGATACTAAAAAAGTTTAAGCTGATCCAAAGTTTTGTCACCTCCTCGGGTACTACCCCCAGTACAAAACCCGATTCTGACAAACGCATGTATTTGGATAAAGTGGAGGAATTTTCGGCCACCGATGCTTTTATCAATCGCTACAGTTTTGCCTACTTCAACCGCGACCAACTGCCCCCGCGACTGTCCTTTGAACAGGATCATTGGGGCTATTACAATGGCCAATCCAACAGCCAGTCTACCCCCTTTGCATCGGAAGATTTCAATTTGTTGGATCGGGTGCAAGACCGCTTTTCCAGCTTCTCCCCTGCCAACCGCCAAGCCGATGGTGTAAAGGCGTCTTACGGGACTCTAAACGAAGTGACTTATCCGACGGGCGGGACGGCTCAATTTGATTATGAGGGCAACGAAGTGGGCATCTGCGACAGCATCAAAACCAAGGTGCCAGCTACCCATTCGACCTATGCCAGATACACGACTTCTCGGGGGGAACACACCAATATGGATACCTTTACGGTGGACTTTGCGCAGGAGGTTTCGGTTCGCTATTTTGTCCGCCAGATCGGTCATCGAACGAATGGCGCACAGGCCCGCCTAGTGCGGATGTCCAACAACCAGGAGTTGTTTCGGGTGGGTGGAGATGGACTGCACTTTACGCCGGATACGATAGGAGGCTCGACGCGACTGTGGTTGACGGCCGGCTCGTATCGGATAGAGGCGACGGTTCGTCGGGGTCCGGATTATGGGTTGAATCCGCCCTTTGACTACAACGAACCGGAAGAGTCGTCCATCATAGTCAATCTGCGGGAAGAGCAAGTTGACTGGATCACCAACGAGCCGGTTGGCGGCATTCGCGTGCAGCAGGTGACCTACGATGATGGGGACAGTGACAGCAGCAATCACATCATTCGCAAGTATGTTTATCGCAAGCTAAACAGTGGTGGCTGCAATCGTTCTACAGCGATTTTGCTGGGACGTTATCCCCAATACATGGCGATGGATTTATCGGTGGTTTCTGATTTTGAGTGCCATCTAAGGCAGTGTCGCTTTATTCGCTTGGGCTCTTCCAGCATCGTTGGTTTGACGAACAAGGCAGGCCAGGTGGTCAATTATGAGCAGGTGTGGGAGCTGCACGGTGCCAATGGGGAGAACGGCAAAAAGTATATGCGCTACCAGATTTTCAAGGATTCGAATTCGGAGCTAGGTCCCAACGCTTTGGCCACGATGGTGAACAGTCCGACGATCGATCGGTCGTACCTGAGTGGTAAATTGATAGAGGAAAAGGTGTACAACGCCAGCGGAGATGTACTGAGTCAGCGGTTGTGGGATTATGAGTTTTACGAGCTGGTCAATCAAAATAAGTTGAAGGGTATTTTTGTAAAAAAGCTTTACGATCCTCCCTGTTTTCAAAATGCTTTTTTTGAATGCGATGGCATTAATGAAGAAGGCGAAGAATATTTTTATTACGTCAATGATTGCGACGGAATAGGTGTATCGGTATCGACCATTTCAGGACTGCCGGTACTGCGCCTCAAGAATTGCAGTCCGACCTATGGTCCGTGCTACAACCAGCCAGCCGGCACCATCATCAACAATCTGAGTGCCATCGATCAATACTCCATCGAGTGGTACGACCAAGTCTCTCAGTGGGTGTACTTGAAAAGTGACACGAGTCGGCTATACGACGCAGATGGTTCGGGCAATTATGTGGAAACGGTGACCGATTATGGTTATGACCTGCCGCAGGGTCGCCACAGTTTTCCGACGGAAACATCGACGGTCAACAGCGATGGTTTGGTGGATAAAAATACCACGATTTTTACACCAGAGGTGAACACTCCCCTGGCAAATGATCTTGTGTCCAATTGGCATATGATCGTTCCCTTGGAAACCCGTCGGGAGGTAAACAATGAGTGGGTGGATGGGATGCAATACAACTATTCCTACTTCACGAGCAGTGGTGTGCCGAGCAGCAGCGTCACGAGTACCCGTCCACCTCAACTGCACCAAGTAGCGAGGCGTGAAATCAGTTGGGACAGCAATGGCAATCGCGTGGATGATGGATGGATCAATCGAGCAACGATCAATCTTTACGATCCCTTTGTGTGGATGCCAGAACAAGTCACCCAATTGGGCTGGTCTCCTGAAACCTATACCTGGAACAATGGGCTGGTGGTTAGGCGGCAATACGAAAACTTCAGCTGGGAATATGAATACTTCCCCAACAGTCGCCTACTCAAGCGGATGACAGAGGTGGATGGTCAGCAGACGCTGTACACCTATGACGATGCCCAACGGCTGCAATCGATCTCTCAATCTGGAGGCAATGTGGTGACGATCTATGCCTACAACTATCAAAATGGCGGCAGTTCACGCAACTATGTCAAAACCCGAAATGCCTTTACCCCGGTATCGGGCTCAGCCTTGCACTGGACGGAAAGCTACGAATACCTAGACGGCTTGGGCCGCCCCATTCAAACGGTTCAACGGCAGCATGCTGAAAGCCAAAAGGATGTTGTCAACGCCCTGGTATACGATGCGCAGGGTCGGGTCACCCAATCGTACCTGCCTTATGAATCGGCCTACAACGACGGGCGCTACATCACAGTGCCACCGACGCACGATCATACACTCACCCAATACGAAGCCAGTCCGCTGGGTAGAGTGATCAGCAGCACGCCCCCCTCCTGGTATCCAACCACAACGATCTATGGTTCGAATGGCGGCAATGTGGTCAACATCTCCAACGGAAACACCTACCCTGCTGGCAGTTTGGTGAAGACCATTGTGAAAGACCCGGAAAACTTGGAGCAGACCACCTACACGGACAAGAAAGGCCGAAAAGTGTTTTCGCGCCAGCGCAAGGGCAGTGTATGGCTGGACACCTACTATGGCTACGACGACAAAGACCGACTGGTGCAAGTGGTGCCGCCCAACACGACGAAGGACTCCCCCTTGACCTTCAAATACGAATACGATGGAGCGGACAACATCAGCCGAAAATACCTTCCGGACCAGAACAATTGGTCGCGCTATGTCTACGACGAGCGCAATCTGATGGTGGGTTCCCAAGACCCAAACCAGGCATTGGCTGGTCGATGGGTAGTCAACAAATACGACAACTATGGCCGCCTGGCGCAAAGTGGGTTTTACAACAACCCAAGCCCGCCCGATCCACAGTCCTTGGTCATCAACGAGCTACTGCTCAGCCATTTATACGATGGGACGGCCTGCGGTTTGAGCAATCCCAATTACGTGGGCAAACGCTGCAAAACGTCCACCCGAATACTGGGCAGCAACGATTGGCTGGAAGTCCACAGCAGCTACGATAACTTTGGTCGTTTGGAGCGCACAAGCGGCAACCACCTGCTGAATCTAAATGCAGGCAGTGAGGTGGTAGACTACAGCTACGATTGGGGTGGCAACATAACACAGACCAGCCGAACACATACCCCAAGCAGCGGTCCCAGCCTGACCATTGTGGAGCAAAACAGATACGACCACGTAGGTCGCGCCTATCAATACTTCCACCAAATCAATGGAGGTCCACTACAAGAAATCAGCCACATAAGCTACACAGAGCGCGACCAGATCAAGACCAAACAGCTGGGCAAAGTGGGCAGCACCTACCTGGAAAGCTGCGACTATGGCTACCTGCCCAACGGCTTTTTGGCGCACATCAATCAGCCAGACAAGCTCGGCAACCACGTATTTGCCCTCCAACTGATCTACGACCAAAGCTACAGCGGCCTAGCAACGACCAGTCAAAAGAACGGCAACATCTCCGGGATGGTGTGGAAGACCCAGGGAGGAGACCGCCAGGGCTACCGCTTCGGCTACGACAATTGGAACCGCCTGCAGACGGCCCAGCACACCAACCTAAGCGAGCAGATTGGCGGTCGATACGATTGCAGCTACAGCTATGACCAACGAGGCAACCTACTGAGCCTAAACCGAACAGGTCGCTACCACAACGGCCTGGAGTGGGAAACCCTACCAATCGATGCACTGACGTACAGCTACTACAACAATACAAATCGCCTTCAAACGATAGACGATGCGATCAACAACAGCAGCTGTTATGACAATCAGACCATCAGCAACAACCTAATTGGCGACAACACGATCCAATCGCGCAAAACCCTCACCGGCACCGGTCAAGTAGATGGCAGCAGCCAGACCATCTTTCGATCCGGCGACGCCGTCACGCTGGGCCGAGGCTTCGAAGTGACCTCAAGTGGCAGCGGCGCCTTCGTTGCCAACCTAGACGGCTGCGTGTCGGAAAACCCCCAAGTGAGCGGCTTCATCGATCGCAACACAGGCCAAAGCTACACCTACGACGCAAACGGCAACCTAACCTACGACCCAAACAAAAACTTGAAGATTGGATACAATTACCTTAACTTACCAAAGCAAATCGTAGACGACAACCACACCCCAAGCGACCCAACAGACGACCAGGTGATCACGATAACCTACGATGCATCGGGCCAAAAGCTGAGCAAGCAAGTACAAAACAGCCAGACCGTGCTGTTGGAACAACACTACTGCCAGGGGATTGAATACAAAGACAAGCAGGTGGAAGCCATCTACCATAGCGAAGGCCGGGCGTACAATAAAAATGTAGAGAAGACAAACGCTCCAAGCCCCGATTGGCGTTATGAATACAACCTGACCGACCACTTGGGTAACCTACGGGTAAGTTTTTATGAAGAGTCGGGTGTGGCAAAAGTGCTGCAGGAGAACCATTATTATCCGTTTGGGATGTTGATGCAGGGAGATTGGCGTGGGGAGCAGGTGAATAATTATGGGTATAATGGGAAGGAACTCAACGATGACTTCAATTTAAACTGGTTGGATTATGGAGCTAGGTGGTATGATGCGAGTGTAGGGAGGTGGAATAGTTTTGATGCGCTAGCGGAACATCCAAATCAAATTGATAAATCTCCTTTTGCCTATGCATGGAATAATCCGACTAACCTAAATGATCCAGATGGGAATTGTCCGAAATGCTTCTTACAAGGAATTTGGCGAGGTGCAAAAAATACAGTTACTGGTCTTGTACATGTAGTTACTCACCCTGTAGAAACAGCCGAAGCTTTAGGAAATGCTGTAATGCATCCTATTGAAACAGGAAGTGCCATAATTGGTGCTGTATCTGCAAGAATTGACGAAGCAGCGAATGCAGAGGGCGGGTATTATGAGCTAGCTGGAGAAATAGTTTTTGAAGTAGGAACTGCTGCTTTCGCTACATCAAAAGTTGCCAAAGTCGGTAAAATAGGAGATGGTGTAGAATTTACAGCTGATTTAAGGAAAACAAAGGCAAAAAGTAGGTCAGGTCATAGGAATGCAGGTAATAAGCAATTGAACGACGCGATGAAAAATGATCCAAATCTTAGAAAAAAAATGGAGAAAAGACTTGGGAATGATGTATTCGATAGGACTAGTACTTCAGGGAAGGGAAGAAAAAATCCAGAAGGATATGAGTGGGATCATAATACACATAACAAAAATAAACTTGATCTTAGAAGTAAAGAGAATCACAAGAAAAAAACAGCAAAAGACCCTGGAAGAGTCGGGGGATATGCAAAATATTGGAAGGATAAAAAATCGAAATGATCAATGATAAGCAAAAAAATAATTACTAGAATTACATCAAAAGGTATTCCTGTAAATAGAGATTTGCCGAAAGTAACAGCATCTGATTTTAGGACCGCTAATGATG
>JBCCSZ010000023.1:0-38228 GCA_039199225.1 Bacteroidota bacterium | reverse complement strand
AGGGGCAAAAGTGGATGCCCATGGAGAAAATCTTCCAGCTGGGAGCTTGAGCCTCTGAGGAGATAACCATTTATTGTAGTATATTAAACATATGTTTCAAGGAGATTCTTTACTTTCAGAAGGTGAACAGTAAGCGTATCCTTAATTTCATCAACAAATGCAGGTATGAGTGGTAAAGGATTGATTTTCAGGCTTTTGATAGTTCTAATACTTGGTATTGGCCAGTGGGGAATGCTGGGGGCGCAGCCTTTGTTTGAACACATCAGCTCAGATGATGGCTTGTCGGAGAATGTTGTCAACTGCATCTTTCAGGACAGCCGGGGATTTATGTGGTTTGGTACCAACGATGGCCTGTGTAAACACGATGGTTACCGTTTCACTACCTACAAACCCAAGACCCGAGAGGAGGGAGGGATCAGCAGCAACCTGGTTTTTGCCATCACAGAAGACAAAAAGGGCCATATTTGGATCGGCACCACTGGCTCGGGCATCTGTAGATTCAATCCTCAAACGGAGCAATTCAAGGTTTTCAAACACAATCCGAAGGATACGACGGGCTTATCCAACAACTATGTAACAGCCATTTTTTCCGACAGCAAAGGACGGGTTTGGGTTGGTACGCATGATTATCTCAATGTCTTTGATCCTTCAGCGGAAGACATTCGCTTTCACTATTACAAAGTCGCCCAAAAGGTTAGGATAAAATTCATTTCCAAAATTCAGGAGGACAAAAAGGGGAATATTTGGGTCAGTACCCGAGGGGGACTATTCAAAAGTTTCAATACCGATAAGGTAGACCAATTCCAGTTTCAAAATATGCAGATCGACGATGACGAGGTCTTGAATGTCATCATTGATTTTGCCTTTGATCAACACAACCGCCTGGTCGTCATAAACAGTAAGAAGATTCTCTATCAGGATGAAGACAATGAGATGTCTTTCAGCACGATCGGAAAAATTGCCAACATTCGGCGGCTCATCGTCGACGATCAAAACAAAATATGGATTGGCTCCGATTCGGGCTTGTATTGCTACGAATCGCCCGGAATGGGACATCTTCCACAATTTACCAACCACTACACCCACGACAGTACAAATCCCAGAAGCCTGAGCCGCGACCTGGTCAATTCCATGTTCAAAGACCAATCGGGCATCGTTTGGCTAGGTGTCAATGGTGGCGGATTGAATAAATTCAACCCCAATCGCAAGGCTTTCAGCCACATTTCCCATTTGTCAACCAACAAGGGGGGCAATGAAAAGATCCGATCGGTTCTGGAAGACAGCAAAGGGAACCTCTGGATCGGTACGGAGGGGGATGGCCTATTTTGGAAGAACTTTGCCTTGGACAACAAGCTGGAAGGCGGCTTCCAACACTTCGATATTCCCAACCGTCCCTTCGCGCTGGCCGAGGTCAAATTGGGAAGCAAAAAATGGTTGTTCGTCGGCTCGGAGGATTCACCACCCCTCTGTCGCATTGATTTGTCCAACGATGAGCCAAAAGTGGTTCAAGACCTTGTCAATCAGTTTTCTTCTGTCTTTTCCATCATCCAGGATCGGCACGAGAATATTTGGATCGGTACTTACAATGGTGGCCTTCACCGCTGGAAGCCCAATAAAGATGGGACTGATTTTGAAAAAACGACTTTTAAATACGATGCCAATAACCCTACGAGTCTGTCAAATAATATTGTTCGTAAAATATTACAAGACAGTCGCGGAAACATCTGGCTGGGAACAGGCGATGGCTTGTGCAAAATTTCGCCGGAACAAATTAACAAGGAGCAAATCCAGTTTGAAATCATCCGAAATATTCCCAATGTCGAAAACAGCCTCACCCATAATTACATTCTCGACATCCTGGAATCTGCCTCTGGCGATATTTGGCTCGGTACCTTCGGAGGCGGCCTGAATAAACTGGTGACAACAGCCGATGGCACCACACCTCATTTTGAACATTTTTCGGAAGAAGATGGCCTGGCAAATAATGTGGTGAAGAGCATTCTGGAAGATAAAGAGGGCAACATTTGGTTGTCTTCCAATAAGGGTTTGACCAAGATTAATCCTAAGGACCGTTCTGTTTTCAACTACAATCTCAGCGATGGTTTGCAGGCCAACGAATTCTCGGAGGAGGCGGCCTTTTATCGCAACAATGGCGAAATGATTTTCGGTGGCACCAATGGATTCAATATTTTTTATCCTGAGAAAATAGCAGCCAACACCAGTCAGCCCGAAGTAATTTTTACTGGATTGTACATTTTCAACGAAGTCGTACAGCCCCAAAAGAAATACAATGGTCGTATGATTTTGGAAAAGTCGCTGTCCTTTACCGATCGCATCAAACTCAATTATAAAGAGAACAATTTTTCGATTGAGTTTGCCGCACTCGATTTTGCCGCTCCGCAACAAATTCAGTATGTCTACATGCTGGAAGGATACGACGAAAAGTGGAAGTCCACCTCCCTGTCCAATCGATTGGCTACTTACACCAACCTTCGCCACGGTCAGTATGCCCTCAAGGTGAAGGCGTCCAATGCCGATGGGGTGTGGAGTGACAAAGTTTCAGAATTGATCATTACCATTGATCCGCCCATCTGGCTGACCTGGTATGCCTACTTGTTTTACCTCACCGTGGGAATCGCCCTATTGTGGTTTTTCAGAAAATACGAATTGATCGGTATTCAGGAAAAGCACGACCTTCGCATGGCTCGACTCGAAAGAGCCAAAAGGGAGGAAGTCCACGACCTCAAACTCCGCTTTTTCACCAACATCTCCCATGAACTACGCACCCCACTGACGCTTATTATTGCGCCATTGGAAAATCTGATGAAAAAGGGTCACAATTTAACGCAGCAAAAGATCGGTGTACAGTATCATCTGATGTATAAAAATTCCAAGTACCTCTTGCGCTTGGTCGACCAGCTATTGGATTTTCGTAAACTCGACCAAGGCAAACTCAACCTGGAAGCCAAACAAGGTGATTTCGTCAAGTTTGTCAAAGAAGCGACCGAGCCTTTCCAATTTATTGCCAGCAAGCAAAATATTGAGTTTGAAGTATTTAGCGAAGACGACAAGATATATTTGTGGTTCGATCAAGATGTTGCAGAGAAAATTCTTTATAACCTTTTGTCTAATGCCTTTAAGTTTACCCCTGCAGGTGGTACAGTACACGTTCGGCTTCGGGAGGTAGAAGATGCACAGAACGACCGCTCTCGCAAGCACAAAATGCACCACTACCTCGAAATGTCCATCGTCGATACAGGCATCGGTATTTCTCCCAAAACAGTCAAGAGAATTTTTGAAAGATTTTATAAAGAAGGTGGTGATAAATTTACCAGCGATGGGGCAGGTATTGGCCTGTCGTTTACACAGAGCCTGGTCAAAAGGCACTATGGTGAGATTTCCGTGAAGAGTAAAAAAGGAGAAGGCTCCACTTTCACCGTGCGCTTGCCCATGTCAAAGTCTGTTTTTGCCAAGGGGGAAATCAGCAATGGCAAAATTAAAACCAATCAATTTTCTACCGATCCACTCGAGTACTTTTCTCCGGAAAAACCCGCCGTCCTACCAACCATACAGGCAGCTCAACCAGCCGAGGAACCCTCCGAACAATTGCCTTTGTTGCTGTTTGTCGACGATAACAAGGACATTCGAAAATTCATTAAAAGTGGCTTCGAAAATGATTTCCGAATCATCGAAGCAGAGAATGGCTTAAAAGGAGTGGAAATTGCTAAATCATCTCTACCCGACATCATCATCAGCGATATTATGATGCCCGAAATGGATGGCATTGAAATGTGTAACCGGCTCAAAAGCAGTGTCGATACCAGCCACATTCCCATCGTTTTGCTGACCGCCAAAACCAATACAGAAAGTGAGCTCGAAGGCTTGGAGACCGGCGCCGATGCCTTTGTCCGCAAGCCCTTTCAACTGGATATTCTCAAACAACAAATTCTCAATATTTACAACCAGCGGGAAAAACTAAAATCGCGCTTCCGACAAGAAGCCATTTTGCAACCAAAGGAAATCACAGTTACAACAGTCGATGAAGAGTTTCTCCAACGAGCAATGGACCTCGTCGAAGAGCATATGTCCGATGCAGAATTCAACGTGGAGGCATTGGTCAAAGAAATGTACATCAGCCGAAGCAAACTGTACCTCAAAATAAAAGCGCTGACTGGCTATTCAACCAGTGAGTTCATCCGGACCGTCCGACTCAAAAGGGCGGTGCAGTTACTGGAAAAAAGTGATTATACCATCAAGGAAATCATGTTTATGACCGGCTTCAATACGGCCTCTTATTTTTCTAAGTGCTTTAAAAAATTGTATGGCATCGTGCCGAGCGAATACGTTCGCAAAAAACAAGAATCACTGGTTCGTCAAAAAGAGGTAGGTTCTTCCTAAGAATCAATTCTTATCACCATATGTTACGATCTGCAAATCATTTCTTTCCCCCCAACTGCTGCGATTGATTGCATATTTAGGGTATTAAATTCTGTTTTACAAACCCTAACGACAATTTGTAGCATGAAATTCACACAGCATCTAAGGCATGGCCTATCCACAATTTTAATTCTTTGTTTTTGCAACTTTTCATCTGCTTTTCAAAATCTTCCACCCGGCTTTCCAAAGACAGAAAGAGAAAAAATCAACATCAATACGGATTGGAATTTCTACCTCGAAAAAAATCAACGCGATCCCATTCAATTTCGTGGAACCGATAAAGATTGGGAAAAAGTGAACTTGCCACATGGCTTGGAATTGTTTTCCAATGACCTCAACGGAGTAAAAGACGACGATCGTCAATTGACCTTTCAAAGGGCTGTTGGCTGGTACAGCAGAACGCTTACCATAGAAGGAACACCCGATCAAAAAATATTCTTGGAGTTTGAGGGTGTCCATCAATTGACCCACCTTTGGGTGAATGGCCAGCTGGTCGGCAAACATGAAGTCAGCGGCTACACACCTTTTCATTTCGACATTACAAAATATGTAAAGCTAGGGGCAAAAAATACCATCACCGTTAGTGCAGACAATCGACGGTATGCACACATTCCGCCAGATGGACATCAATTGGATTTCATCAAATTTGGAGGGCTGTACCGGGATGTGTACCTGGTCAAAACCAATCCAATGCACATCAGCTTTCCATGGGAAGAGGGGAGTGCTGGTGTTCACCTTACAACACCTGCGGTCACTGCGACAAATGCTACCATCACTGTCAAGACGCACATTAAAAATGAATCAGCCGTCGCCCGACCTTGCACCCTCCTGACCCGCATCATCGATGCCGACGGACGAGTCGTTCTCCGCATGCAGAAACACACAACCATCACGGCTGGTGGCTCACATACTTTTAGGCAAACCGGTGGCATTACAGAAAATCTCCATCTATGGTCTCCTGCGAATCCATATCTTTATCGCGTCAACAGCCTGGTATTGGAAGGGGGTAAAGCCATAGATTTTGTAGAAAATCCACTGGGCATTCGCTGGTTTGAATTCGTTCGAGGGGAAGGCTTTTTCCTCAATGGTGAAAACATCGAGCTCGTCGGTGCCAACCGCCACCAAGCCTATCCCTTCATTGGAGATGCCGTCCCCAATTCACTGCACTGGAAAGATGCCTACCAAATGAAGCAGGCAGGTTTCAACATTGTCCGACTGGCGCACTATCCGCACGACAATGCTTTCATTGAAGCCTGTGACCGCTTGGGTCTGTTGGTCTTCGAAGAACCGCCGACCTGGATTGGCATCGGCAACGAAGATTGGTTTGCCAACTTAGAGGAAGCTGCCCGCCGAATGATCCGGAATCATCGCAACCACCCTTCCATCCTCATGTGGGGAGCTGCCATCAACCACCGGGGGCCAGTAGAGAGGTTGCACTACCTCTGCAAGGAGGAAGACCCCTACCGACCAACCGCTTCCAATGGTAGCCCATGGACCGGACCTAGAAATTCGGGTATCTGCGATCTCTACACGCCTATGGATTACCAACTGATGCCTATCTACGACGATGAAATATCTTTTCTCTGCGAGCATGGCAGCAGCCCGGATGCGCTGCGTAACCAAACCGAGCTGTCGCGCTCACGCGCTTCCAAAAACAGAGTCGGTGTGGCCGTGTGGACCGCCCATGATTATCATTCCTACAAGCCCAATCGCCAGATGTACCCGCGGCGGGTTTGGTCCTGGTATCGCGTGCCAAATGAACCTTTTTATTGGTATCAGTCTGAGTTGTTGGAACAAGCAGTGGTCCACATCGCCGATGAAAGGGTCTCCAAAAATGGCCAAGTAGTCGTTTTCAGTAATTGCCAGGAAGTACAGCTGTACCATAACGGGAAGCTTGTCGCCCGTCAGTTTCCGGACGTTCGGCCAGAAACACAGCATGTACACCATCCTTCTTTCACCTTTGATTTCGACTGGAAAACGGGAAAGCTAGAGGCCATCGGGCTAAGGAATGGGCAAGAAGTGCAAAAACATGTCCTCGAAAAAGGAGGACAAGCTAAACGACTGAAACTCATTGCTGAAATGGACGAACAAGCGTTCTTGGCCAATGGATCGGACATAAAAATGATCCGAGCAATGGTGCTAGACGAAAAGGGCAATCTCCTAAGAGATGCCCGTTCCTTGGTCACTTTTTCCGTAGAAGGGGCTGGCAGACTGATTGGAGAGAAGCTCAAAGATGCCAATCCAAACGAAGCTTACTATGGCATTGCCTCGGCCATGATACAGTCTTCTTCTCAAGCAGGTTTGATTCGCATCAAGGCTTCGGCTGAGGGCTTGCAATCGGATGAATTAGACATTCAAACGGAGGCTGCCACCACCAACTACATTGCGGCCAGCGCCAACCCGATTTACGATCTAGTCCGGGAGCGGATCGATATAGGTGGCAATGGGCAGTTTCTGCAATTCGACTGGCAGGCGTGGACAGGTGGAGAGGACAAAACCCTGAAAATTGGCGATGGCGACGGTATGCTTGTCCGAGAGGAGCGCATTGCGCCCGTCCATCCAAGCTCAGGAAAAGGAATGACTTATTCATTGAAAGCCTTTCCGGGGGCCTCCATTAGGGTGGTAGAATCGGCAAGTGATCCGTTGAAGTGGACAACCAATTGGGGGCAGTCCAGTGAATTGGCCTACCTAACGATGGATGGCCTGGAAACCAATGATGGGCAGTCCATTCTACTCAAAATACAGCAACTTCCCAAGGGCATCTATCGAATCCGTAGCTGGCATCACCTCAGCAAGGCATACAAAAAAGTGCAGGATGGCTATGAAATTGAGGTAGATGACGCCTCCAGCAAGCGATCTGTTAGAAGTATTCGGCCAACGTCTGGCCATTACATGGAGAAAAAGCAGCCAGCATCCTGCCATTTCAAACTGACTTCAGATGGCCAAAATGACATCAGCTTGCTTTTCAAGAGTACAGAAAAGGGTATTCCAATGATTTTGAACGGTATCGAAATCGAAGGTATCCTACCATAAACAACAAAAGGTTATGAGACTACAATAAATGTCTTTTGAGAAAAAAAACACAGATAACGGCAAATGGCTGATTGGGACCACACGACTTACAACAGCTTAATTACAAAAACACAGCTTATTCTTCAACCAAGCGTTTTGAGCGTATTAAAACGAAAAATCAAGGGAGATTCTAATGGATTTGACTTGTCCAAAGGATGGTCTATTCATCTGGTTATCAGCCATTTGTCTAATATTTATACAATACCATACAAAACAAATACAATCCGCTTTTAAATCATTTGTTCTATAAACCAGACCATAAGTATCGGACAGAGCTATTCTAAATAACCAACTTTACATCAAGAATTAACAACTTTTTCGCAATAAAGTTTTGAGTTCAATCTCAGCATTAAGCTTTTATTTTTTGCAAATGAAAAAACAGTCACAAAATGAAGAACTTTAACTTTTTATACTTTCCCTCCGGAAGGTTTAAACCTCTTTTACTTCTCATCTTATTTTCTTGGTCAGCTACAAGTCTTCTGGCCCAAGTTAAGGTTACTGGAAAAGTTACCGATACCCAAAGTGGAGAACCTTTGATTGGAGCAAGTGTGATTGTTCAGGATCAAAACGGAATGGGGACCGCAACTGGTATCGATGGTACTTACTCGCTTGAGCTACCGGATGGTGATCAAACCCTTTTGTTCTCCTATACCGGCTACGTTACAAAGTCCGTTCCTGTCAATGGCAAGACTACTATAGACATTCTTTTGGAAGAAAATGCCTCGACCCTCGATGAGGTCGTCGTGGTAGGCTATGGAAAAGTATCCCGACGCGACCTAACGGGCTCGGTCGCAACCGTAAAGGGGGAAGATTTGACAAAGGTACAGTCGATCTCCTTTGAACAAGGGCTGGCAGCCCGTGCACCGGGTGTTCAGGTGACTTCCACAGAAGGGGGTCCCGGAGCTGGTGTGAAAATCCGAATTCGCGGTGGTACGTCCATCAACGCAAAAAATGACCCACTGTATGTCATCGACGGCTTTCCGATCTCTGGTGAAAGTCAGGCGACCAACGTAGGCTTGGGTAACAGTTCGTCCAGTCCACTGGCTTCCATTGATCCCAGCGACATCGAGTCCATCGAGATTCTCAAGGATGCTTCCGCAACAGCGATCTACGGTTCCAGGGGTGCCAATGGGGTCATCCTCATCACTACGAAAAGTGGTCGGAAGGGAAAGGCCGTTACCAGTTTCGAAACTTACTTTGGTATATCCGAAATTGCGCGCGACCTCGACCTATTATCGCCACAGGAGTATGTTGACTTTTGGAATGAATATTTTCCATATACCCCAGATGACCCATCCAACCAGTATTCTTCTCAGTATCGCGATTTACTGGGCAATAACATCCCGTTGGATGACGAGCGCATCACACCCTTCAACTGGCGAAATGCCGTTTTTAGAAATTCCTCTGTCCAAAGTTATCGGGTTTCCGTTTCAGGCGGAACCGATAAAACCAGCTATGCGGGGTCTTTCAACTATATCGACCAGGCAGGGATTGTGGAAACCTCTGAATTCAGTCGCTTGGGCGGTAATTTGAAGATTGATCAAAAAATCAACGACCGCTTGAGAGCAGGATTCAACCTCAATATGGGATTCACAGACCGAGGCGGGATCATCTCTGCCGCCAATCAAGGTCGGAACGGTTTGAACGGTGTCATCACCAATATCACGCTTTTTACCCCCGTACAAGGTCGGGTGCGCTATCCGGATGCACAGTATGACGAAAATGGTCTATTGCTTGCTACTCGCGATGGGGATGTTGTCAACCCCCGCAATCTCGTATTGAATACTGTCAATACCAATCAATCTTTTAATGCCTTTACCAATGTATATGCCGAATTGGAAATCTTGAAAGGCTTGGTCCTTCGGTCTTCATTCGGTACAAACATCTGGAGCTTTAAAGGAAAATCCTGGTATCCATCTGACTTTGGATGGGGCCAAAACGTCAATGGTATCGGTATCATCGGCCAAAACCAATCTACGGGTTGGCTGAATGAAAATACGCTTGCCTACAACAAGAAAATGGGCAAGCACGGTCTGAATGCAGTGGTTGGTTTTACCAGTCAATTCAACCGCTTCGAGTCTCTCAGAGCAGAGTCCAACAACTTCCCGGTACCAAATATCAACCTGGATGCTCTTGGTTCTGCCTTGGCCGCTCAGCCCAATCAATCGAATGCCACCGAAAATGGCTTGCGTTCACTGCTGGGACGAGTCACTTACAATTTTAACGAAAAATACCTCCTCACTGTAACGACTCGCTACGATGGTTCCTCCAAATTTGCCGAAGGCAACAAATGGGGCCTTTTCCCTTCTGCTGCCTTTGCTTGGCGCTTGGGCGAAGAGGGTTTTATCAAAGACATCGAGGCCGTCAGCAGTGCCAAACTTAGAGCGAGCTACGGACAAAGTGGAAACGAACAAATTCCGACCGATCAGTCCATCAGTAGCTATGATTTTAGCACCTACAATTTCCAAAATGAAGGACCTCAGTCGGGCGTTGCACTCAACCGCCTCGACAATCCGGATTTGACTTGGGAGACCACAACGCAAATAGACCTCGGATTCGAACTGGGGCTGTTCAACGATCGCGTTTACCTCAACTTCGACGCTTACAAAAAGAATACGAAAGACCTGTTACTTGCCGTACCCGTACCTTTCACAACTGGCTTTGCAACTTCCTTCCAAAACCTAGGTGAGGTAGAAAACAGAGGGATTGAATTGAGCTTGACCACTCAAAATATGTCTCGAAGAAAATTCAGTTGGAGTACGACCTTCAACATCAGCTACAACCGCAATGAGGTCTTGAATTTAGGAGAGGCAGAAGAATTTACAGTTTCTTCTATCGGAGAACACCGCAATGACTACATCGTTCGGGTGGGAGAGTCCCTGGGCTCTTACTATGGCTTTGTATTCGATGGCATCTACACTTACCAAGATTTTGTAGAGTTCGACGGATTGGACCAGGCCCAGTCAGAAGCTTTGATGGCAGAGTTCGACAGATCACAGGAAATCTGGTTTACGCCCAAAGAAGGCATTCCTGCCAAGGCTGGCGTCACGAAGTTCCGCCCAGGTATGATCAAGCTCAAAGACGTTAATGGCGACGGTGTTGTCGATCCGGAAGATAGAACCATTCTCGGGAACTCACAACCAGATCACTACGGTAGTTTGAACAACAACTTCAGCTACGGTCCAATCGATCTTTCTGTATTCCTGACTTGGTCTTATGGCAACGAAGTGTACAACAACAACCTGAAAAGAGGGATGGCCACCGCTATTCCGTTCTTCAACAAATACGGTATGATCAGAGACCGCTGGACGCCACAGAATCCCGACACAGACGTATGGGCCATCTGGGGCGCTGGAGACAGTGGCTTGGGAGACGACTTGCAGTCTTACTACATCGAAGACGGTTCACACCTTCGCATTGCCAACATCACACTGGGGTATTCCTTCCCAAAGGCACTCCTCAACAGAATCAGACTTGGCAGTGCCAGAATTTATGCCAGTGTCGACAACTTACACGTATTTACCAACTATCGCGGATTTGATCCAGACGTCAGTGTCGGAAACAACCAGTTAACTTCTGGTCTGGATTGGGATGCCTACCCAAGAATGAGAACTTACCGGGTGGGAATCAATGTCGGCTTTAAATAAAAATTGATTTTTGAAAAAACACATAAAAAAAGCATAAGATGAAAATTTTTAAATATGCTATTGCGATACTGATTTTGGGAGTGGGATTTTCTGCCTGCCAGAAAGACCTCCTGGAAGAAAAGCCAACAAATGTTTTGGTAGCATCTCAGTTTTTTCAATCTGCTGCAGATGCTGAAATTGCCCTCAACGGCGCCTACAATTCCCTACAGAACGACTGGACCTTCGACTTTGTCGGTGCACCCGTGCATTGGGGCAACAAGGGTGTCGATGAGTTGAACACGCCCAACTGGGCTGCTGGCGGACGTAAAGAGTTGCAACTCTATCAAATTACTTCCAACATGGTGGCCATTGAAAATCTTTGGCAAGGGCATTTTGAGTCCATCAATGTGGTCAATGGTGTTGTGGATAGGGTAGCAGCCATGTCCGACGAATTGATCGACAGCGAACGCCGAGCGGAAATCATCGCTGAAGCTAAATTTATCAGGGCAATCCTTTATTTCAGTGCGGTAAAAATCTGGGAAAACGTTCCACTGATTACCTCAGAAACGACCAGCCTCAATGACATTGAGGTCAGCCAGGCAACACCGGATGCTGTGTATGCACAAATCATTTCGGATTTGCAGGAAGCAGAGTCTGTACTGGAACAAGGCCAAGGAGGCGGACGGGCTACTCAAGGTGCCGCTGCTACGCTGCTCGGTAAAGTATATCTTCAAATGACGGGTCACCCTCTCAATCAAACGGATAAGTTTGCTATGGCGGTAGAGCAGTTCGAGAAGGTCATTTCCAGTGGTGTTTATTCCTTGCAACCAACCTACAGTGCTGTCTTTGATTACCTCAATGAAGACAACAGCGAAACCATCTTCGCAGTTAAATTCGACGGACCGGCGATGAACGATGATGGCAGCTCCGTGGGTAGCTACATGGGACCAAACGGCAGCCAAGCCAATGGTGGCGGCTGGGGTACAGAATACATAAACCAGGATTTGGTAGCCAGCTACGATGGCAATGATGATCGCCTGTGCCACAATGTTGCCAAGCACAATGTCAACAATTGCAACACCAACTTTTGTGAAGATGCCAGTTGCGACATCGGTGCTTGCGGCTATCGCCCCTGGAAATGGCACAAGCCCAAACCCAATACCTTTTTGTATGATTCTCCAATCGATTTCATCCTGCTGCGCTATGCCGATGTACTGCTCAGTTATGCAGAGGCATTGAACAAATTGGAAGGCGGACCTAGCGCGAATGCTTACGATGCTGTCAATCAAGTAACCAGCCGCTCCAATGCACCAGCTATGGCAGACGGTTTGGACGCCAGTGCTTTTGCCGATGCCTTGCTCATGGAAAGAAGGCGAGAGCTTTGCTTTGAAGGACACCGCAAGGACGACCTGATTCGCTTTGGTAAGTTCAAGGATGTCATCATGTCTGTCAACGAATCCTGTTGGAGTTCTTCCGGCAACCCTGGTGACAACTTCGAAGACCACGAGATCAGATTCCCGATCCCTCAAAGGGAGTTAGACCTGAACTCGAATTTGAAACAAAATACTGGATACGAATAAGGCTTTTTTTCATAATTCTAACAGACAGAACAATTTGATCAGTACTGGAAGATTCCTGTTCAAGCGGAGTGTAGTAGATAGTCATAAGTCTAATTCTTTTTGTTTGCTCAGGAATCTTTCTTTTTTGCCTTTAACCACATGCTAAAACCGGCCTTCCTACCTTTCCTTTTTGCATCGTTCCTCCTGTTGGCGGCTTGCAACAGTGTGCAACAAGAAAGCGTTGCCACTACCCATTCGGCTGGTTTACCCTTATTCGAACAGATCACCGCACAGCAAAGTGGTATCTATTTCAACAATCGCATCGAGGAAAACTTCCAGAATTTTTTTGCCCGATTCAATTATGTTTACAACGGTGGTGGTGTAGCCATTGGCGACATCAACAACGATGGTTTATCGGATATTTACTTTACGGGCAATGAAGTATCCAATAAACTTTACTTGAACAAAGGCGATTTTGAATTTGAGGACATCACCGAACAAGCAATGGCAAGTGGCGGTGGCGGCTGGCACAATGGCGTGACAATGGTCGATGTCAACGCCGATGGCTGGCTCGACATTTACATCTGCAGAGGAGGCTGGGAAGATACTGCCGAGGAACGTAAAAATCTGTTGTTGTTAAACGATGAAAAGGGAGGTTTCACAGAGTCGGCTGCTGCTTTTGGATTGGACGATTCCGGCTACTCCCTACAGGCTGCATTTTTCGACTTGGAAAACGATGGCGACCTCGACCTGTATCTCACCAACCGACCCGATCGCTTTTTTCTGGATTATCAAAAAGTACTACAAGGGAAAAGTAATCCCAAAGATGACAATCGAGACAAGCTTTATCGAAACGACAATGGCAAATTTATCGAGATCGGACAAGAGGCGGGCATCGTTCAGAACTATGGATATGGACTCGGACTGGTGGCCAGCGACTTCAACAAAGATGGCTTTACCGACCTTTACATCGCCAATGATTATCTGGAAAGTGATTATCTATACATCAATCAGGGCGACGGTACTTTTGTAGAAAAAAGTAAGGAATACACCCGGCATGTACCCTTTTATGCCATGGGTGTCGATGCAGTAGACATCAACAACGACGGCTGGGAGGACCTGATCGAACTGGAAATGCTTCCTGCAGATTATGTGCGGTCCAAAACGACCATGGCCGCCATGAATCCTCAGTTGTTCAACCAACTGACGACAAATGGATTTCAACACCAATACATGCACAATATGCTTCAACTCAACAGGGGTAGAAGTATGCAAAACAAAAAGGATATTTACTTTAGTGAAATCGCTCAGCTATCCGGCATAGCCAAAACCGATTGGAGCTGGGCCTGCCTGGGTGCGGATTTTGACAACGATGGCTGGAAAGATATTTTTGTCAGTAATGGCTTTCGTAGAGACATCTGGGACAAAGATGCCAATGCCAAATTCAGGGCTTTCCTAAAAGATCCAAAGCGCCAGCAATTGTCTAAGGAGGAAGATGCACAACACATCATCCAACTTTTTGCGCCCAATAAAATTACCAATTACCTTTTCCGAAATTCCGGCGATCTGACCTTCAGCGATGAGTCCAAAAATTGGGGCATCCAACAGGTAAGTTTTTCCAATGGTGCCTCCATTGGTGATTTGGACAATGACGGCGACCTCGATTTGGTCGTCAACAACATCGAAGGAGCAGCCTTCTTGTACCGAAACCGTACAGAAAGGAGTGGTAGACATTATTTGAAAATAAAGCTCAAAGGCAACAAGAAAAATCCTCTTGGATTGGGTGCCAAAGTAAGCATTCAATATGGAACGAAAACTCAATACCACGACTTTAAATTGACCAGGGGCTACCTATCTTCTGTAGAACCCCTGGTTCACTTTGGTCTTGGCAGCCAGGAAAGTGTGGATGAGGTTCGAGTACAATGGTACAACGGCTTGGAAACGATCTTGCGAAATGTACCCAGCAATCAAACCCTCGTCCTGGATATGGAAGACGCTCAGACTGTTCCTGTCGCAACGACAGCAAATGCCACTACTCAGATGACCGATCTGACCGCCACCTATTTCGATCAACCCTTTCAACATCGCGAAAACAATTACGATGATTATCGGGATCAAATACTGTTGCCACACAAGCTTTCTCAAACCGGCCCTTGCCTGGCCGTTGGCGATGTCAATCAAGATGGCTTGGAAGATTTTTTCGTGGGTGGAGCCAGCGGGCAAAGCGGTCAATTGTATCTACAAAGCGAACAACGAAAATTTATACAGTGTGATGTGTCGGCCCTTCAGCAAGATGCTTTGCAAGAAGATGTCGGCGCCGTTTTCTTCGATGCCGACGGCGACGAGGATTTGGACCTTTACGTTGTCAGTGGTGGCAATGAATCGAGGCGGCTATCGACTTTTTACCAAGATCGCCTCTACCTGAATGACGAAGGTACATTCGTCCGCAGCAATCGACTGCCGAGCATATCCAGCAGTGGCTCCTGCGTCCGCCCATACGACTTTGATGGCGATGGGGACAAGGACTTGTTTGTCGGCGGAAGGGTACGGCCGGGAAAATATCCGCATCCGCCCCAGAGCTACCTGCTGAGGAACGACGATGGACACTTCAAAAATGTTACAGAGCAGCTCGCACCGGAATTGAGCCAAGTGGGAATGGTCACCGATGGACATTGGCAAGACATTGATGGAGACGGGCAGGTAGAATTGGTTCTCGTAGGAGAGTGGATGCCCATCAGCGTATTTCAAATGAAACAAGGACAATTTCAAAATACGACCAAAGAATGGGGCCTTGTCCATACCAATGGATGGTGGAACAGTCTCGAAGCCAGCGATGTAGACCAGGACGGAGATATAGATTTTATCGCTGGAAACCTCGGTCTGAATTACAAGTTCAAAGCCAGTGAAGAAAAACCATTTACAGTCTTTGCCAAAGACTTTGACCGCAACGGTACCAATGATGTTTTCTTGGCCAAGTACCATGGAGAGGCGCTGGTTCCTGTCAGAGGGAAAGAATGTTCCTCCCAGCAGATTCCGGCATTGGAGAAAAAGTTTACCAGTTACAAGCAATTTGCGAATTCTGACATACACGACATTCTGGAAGGCCAAACCGATCAAGCCCTACGCTGTGAAGCCAAGACCTTTGAAAGCTGTTGGTTTGAAAATGTGGATGGACGTCTTCAACTAAGAAGCCTACCAACTACCGCACAATTTTCAACCGTCAATGGCATCCTCAGCCAGGATGTCAATGGAGACCAGCGCCCCGACTTGATCCTGGTTGGCAATCGATACGAATCGGAAATCGAAACGACCCGAGCCGATGCCTCCTGCGGCCTGGTACTCCTGCAGGAAGTAACGGGTACATGGCGATCAACCACCGTGGAAGAGAGTGGGCTTTTTGCAGCCAAAAATGTTAAAAGCATCCAACAAATTCATCTGGGAAAAAATCGGGAAAAGGCATTTCTGATTGGTACAAACAACGATAAAATACAATTGTGGAAAATCCAGCAACCAGCAAATTCAGACATCCAATAAGAAATGGGTAGAGAAGCTATTTGTCCTAGCATTTTCAACATTTGTTTCGCTTTAAGCAAAGACATTTTTACAAATTTATAGATACATCAAAACAACATCGAAAGGAAAATCTGATAAACAAAAAAGTCATGAAGAAAAATTCACTTAGCTCCTTTTTAAAAGGATCATTGGTTGGCTTGCTCAGCCTCTGCGTTATCCTTACTTCCATCACCTCCTGTAAAGAGGATGACTCTTTTGAAGTAACACCGGTTAACTTTGTGGTCAATGCCGATAAAACAGAAATTACGGTGACCGAAAGCATCAACTACACGGATGACTCCAAGAATGTGGCCGAACGAGAATGGAAATTTCAAGGCGGAGACATCGCCACTTCCAGCAATGTGTCAGAAGAAGTGATCTACTCCGATACGGGTCGTTTCGAAACAACTCTCTCTGTTACTTTCAACGATGGTTCCAAGGACGATCGCCTATTTTTTGTCGACATCCGCCCATTTGTACAAACTGATTTTTCAGCCAGCGCCACAACGCTCGTCTTTGGTGGAGAAGTTCAATTTACCAACCTGACGCAACACATGCCAGCAGTCAATTCTTTTCCCGATGGCGAAAGCTTCGATGAGGAAGAAGAAACCTGGGTATGGGAGTTCGAGGGTGGTGTACCAGCGACCAGCACAGAGAAAAATCCAGTGGTTCGCTACCCCGATGTCGGTACTTACAAGGTGAAGTTGACCGCTAATCGGAATTACCCCAAAAATTCAGATACCGAGGAGAAGGTCGCTTACATCGATGTGGTCGATGTGGCTGTCATCTCTCCAATTGCCGTACACACCTGTGACTTTGGTTCTACCCTCCGTATGACCTATCCGGAAACGCTGAAGGCTCCCTCCGCTATAGCCGCCGATGCCTTTACAATCAAAGCCGACGGTGCAGAACTTGCCATCAGCTCTTTGACGCTGGACCCCGATAACAGCAGCAGCTTGGTCTTCAACCTCGATATGCCAGTGGTCGATGGACAGTCTGTTACTGTGTCTTACTCAGCTGCCGGTGACATGAAGGCAGAATCGGGTTCCATCTTTGCGCCGCTTGAAGACTTCTTGGTCGAAAATCGGGTGGTCAGCATTTTTATGGGCAATATGGATTTTGAGATTGGCGTCGTAGGTGATTTCCCACCAGACTGGGGAACCTGGAATCCTACCCAATCCATCAACAACAATGAAAAGTACAAAATCACCGATGCCGATGCCGTAACTGGTAACAACTCCATCACTTGGACTTATGACGGCTCTGGCGACCAGTGGATTTTCGATAATAAGACGCCTACTTCCATCATCGGTGGTGGCATGTATCGCGTAACCTTCTGGGCTAAGTCGACCCTGGATGGTGCAACGCTGGACCTTCGGGTCATCGAATCCGGCTGGGCTTCTACAAATGACCCGGCAGATTTTACCTTGACCACCGAATGGCAGCAGTACTCTTTCGATTTCGTAGCTGAAGAAGCTGGCGACAACAATCGGAAAATCTGGTGGCAAACACCTTCTTCAACAGAGGTATATGACTTCTTTGTCGATGACTTGAGAATGTACTACCTGGAATGTGAATAATCATCTATGCTATTTTATCAATACTTATCCGACCCACTGGACGGAAATCACAGATTAAATTAATAAACGTCAATTACCTGTTGCTTCATTGAAGCAGCAGGTTTTTAGCATCGTAACAGATCAAAATGAAAAAGTTATTCCTTCCTTTTCTATGCACTTTTTTCTCGATGTCGCTCTGCTATACCCAGTCTGCCTTCATGGAAGTAAGCACATCTGGCTTAGAAGTATTTTCGGGCAACGAAGGCATAGCCGTCGGGGACTTCGACCAGGATGGCCTGGAGGATTTGTATGTCAGCGTACCACAGGGTCCCAACCGCCTGTGCAGAAATAAGGGAGATGGTACGTTCGAAGAGATAGGTATCGCAGCAGCAGTAGCCGTTGAAGGACAATCGGTTGCTTCCGTCTTTGGAGATATTAACAACGATGGGCGGCTGGATTTGTATGTTACGGTTGTCAATGGTAATGATCATTTATTCTTAAACAAAGGAGATGGTACGTTCGAAGACATCAGCTTGAGCGCTGGCATTCAAAATCTGGGCATACCCAAATCTGTTAATATGGCCGACGTCAACCAAGACGGCTGGTTGGACATCTACGTGACCAATTTTGAAGCGGAAAATAAACTCTATCTCAACCAGCAAAATCTGACCTTCTCGGATGGGACGGATGCCGCCGGTGCATTAGATACCTTGGCTTCGATGGGAACCATTTTTTTCGATTACGACAAGGACGGTGATCCCGATCTCTATCTGGTTCACGATCGCTTGCAGGCCAACTATTTATATCAAAACGATGGAACTGGGCGATTCACCGAGGTCGGACAAGCTGCCGGCGTCAACACCATCGGTTATGGAATGGGGGTCGACGTTGGTGACATAGACAACGACGGCTGGCCAGATATTTACGTAACCAATCTGTTTCAAAATGTCCTTTTCCACAACCAAGGCGATGGAACATTTGTCAACATTGCTGAAACAGCGGGCGTCAATGACAATGGTATGGGCTGGGGAACCAGCTTCATAGATTTTGATAAGGATGGTTTACTGGATATTTATGTTGCCAATGAATCCGATTTTTTCAATCCTCCCGACCCCAACGTATTGTACCGCAATATGGGAGACTTTACCTTTGAAAAAGTGGCTACCGACGATCCCATCAGCAACATTGACAACAGCTTTGGTGTAGCCTGCTTGGACTACAATCAGGATGGTAGTATGGATTTGCTGGTGGCCAACAAGGACGATGGCGAACACTTGCAATTGTTTCAAAACACGCAACAAGAAGGTCGGTGGCTCGGGCTGAAATTATTGGGTCGTGAAAGCAATCGCGATGGGGTAGGGGCCAAAGTTGAGTTGATAGATGATTTGGGTAAAAAGCACTATCGAGAATTAACAGCCGGACATGGTTGGGCCAGCCAAAACAGCCAGCGCCTATATTTTGGCTTGGGAGATGCCATCGACATTGTGGAGGCGAACATTTACTGGCCATCCGGTCGGATACAGTCTGCCGTTTTTCCATCCTTGTCTAAAAACTATACCATCGAAGAAGTAGGAGACATCCGAGAAGGCATTTGGTATGATTTGACAACCTCCATTGAGCCACTTGAAACAGATACCGATTTGGCACCCATCATTTCGCCAAATCCTGCCAAAGATCAATTTACCCTAACGCTTCAAATCAAAAAGCCCACAGCCTTACAACTGGTATTTTACAATCTGCTGGGTCAGCGCATTTACCAAAGAGACTACACTGAGGTTTTGCCAGGAAGGCAGGAGTTCCTCTTCAAGGACCGCCAATTTGCAGGCCACCAACGGCAGGGACTCCTTTTCTTGCAAATTCGTGTTCCCAAGCAGGAAATCACCCGGAAAATTCTTTTCCAACAATGAGTTTTTAAGTAGAGCATAAAAGAAACATTTAAGCGATTGGCCAAAACACATATCTTCTACGAATGCAATCATACCAACTAAGCAGACTCGATCCAAAAACGGAATTATTCCTGCCCCTTCCATAGCTTTGTTTATACCAAAAAGCTCCGATGCCTATGCGCCTTTTGCTCTTGCCCTTTGAAGTACCTGCGGGATTCTCTTTAAAAGTACTGCCGCTGTACCTGATTTTTTGTGGTTGGTACACCCCATCAAAGGCGCAAATCAAAACGGTTGTAGATGTAAACCTAAACACCCAAAGAAGTACAGAAGGCGTATCAACTTTTGATCGAGATGTGTTCATCAACCTCCATTCTTCTCACACCATGAACGATTGGGAAAACTACGAACTCAATGAAGTGGTCAACGAACTGGGCATCAATTTCGGACGGTCGGTTGGAGGGGTTACCTGGCAGATGAATCGCATCAGGGAGGCGCCCGACCGCCCCGGATTTTTCGACTTATCCCATATGGCGACCCTCGGAAAGCAAAACCGAGATTTCTACAGCAGCCGAACCAGCATCCATCCCTATGAGCCTGGCACCTTCGTAATGACATCGCATACTTCTCCTCTTTTTCCCAACGGAACAGCCACCAGCCAAGGTTGGCAACCAGCTGCCTATGAGGCGGTCGGACAGTTTTATGCTTACCTGCTCAAAGAATACTATGGTGGCAACGGAGAGTCCAAGCCGGATTATGTGGAAGTCATCAACGAACCTTTTGTACATGCTGGTGATTTGAACACCACGACGGCGGAACTTTCCCGCTTCCACAATGTCGTTGCCGATAGCATTCGCTTCCACAATCCAGAGGTGGCTGTCGGTGGGTACACGGCTGCCTGGCCCGAATTTGAACGCAACAACTTCGGTGTCTGGGACAACACCTGGCGAACTTTCATCGACATTGCTGGCGAGAATATGGATTTTCTGTCCTTTCACCTGTACGACACTCCCATCCCCAACGATGAAAAGCAGCGAAAGGGTAGCAATGTGGAAGCCATATTCGATATGATCGAGCAATACAGTATGCTGCAATTGAAGGAGGTCAAACCCATGCTCATTTCCGAATATGGTGCGTGCTGCGCCGACTGGGAAGGTCCGTATTACGAAGAGCGCGATTGGATGCAACTCAAGTCGATTTCTTCCATAACCATGAGCATCATGGAGCGGCCCCACAAAATCTTGAAGGCCATTCCATTCATTGTGGACAAGGCTATTTGGTATTCCAATAGTAACGGCTATCCCTATCCATACGTGCTACTGGAAAATACCAATGGTGGTTTTCAGTGGGAGTATACCCATCTACGCAAGTACTATGAACTGTGGAGCGAAGTATCCGGAGAACGCGTCGACAGTTGGGCGCACGACCCCGACATTCAGATCGATGCGTATGTGCAAGGCAATAAAGCATTTGTTATTCTCAACAATTTGGAACACGATGACAGACTGGTGCAATTGAATGTATTTGAAACGACAGGAAACGACATCCAAAGTGTCTTCATCAAGCATTTGCACGCCATCAACAATATCCCACAACTGAGCAAAACAACCGAAAGTGTTCCGCCCGACCAATTCCTCCTCGGTGCAGAAGCCACGGCCATTTTAGAATACACCTTTGCCGATCAAATCGAAGGCCGCCAAAAACAAGAAGAGAAAAAATACTATTCGGATAAGTATCTACAATCCATCACAGCCAACAGCCCCCGGAGCTTCCGCATCTCAGATGTCGTAAAAGCCGACCATGGCGAGGCGACCCTACGGCTGGGACTCGGCAGGGCGCACAATAAATCCTTACAACCACAGGTGACCTTCAACGGAACGCCCGTGGATGTTCCAGACGATTGGCGCGGCTACGATCAACGCAATAGAAACGACTTCTTTGGCATCATCGAAATTCCAATCCCATACGAATTGGTGGAGCAAGACAATACCATTTCGGTGCGCCTAGACGACAGCGGTGGCCACATCAGTACGGTCAGCCTACAGGTCAAGAACTTTGATTATGAGCCGGTGCGAACCACCGTATCTACCGCAGACTTTACAAATACGCAATTGCAAGAGATTGGGGTATTTCCGAATCCATCGCAGGGCCTTATCCATTTTGTTGGCCTAGAAAATTTTGATTATCTCGATTTAACCATTTACAGTATCGACGGTAAAATTGTCTACCAAGGACCTTTATCTAACAAACAAAACGAGCTGAATTTGGCCCATCTACCCAAGGGACTTTACCAGCTTCGCCTGCAGTCGGAAGATAGCGCTTCCATGAAAAAGCTAGTTTTATTTTAATTCAAACTACAACCAATGAGTCTCCGAAAGACATTCCTCTATCTGTTTTGCAGCCTCCTTTTATGCTGTGAGCACCTCTCGGCACAAAACCTGATCGACAACCCAAGCTTTGAAAATGATTTGGCCAGCTGGGATACTGGCTTTTGGGGTGGAGCCGACCTCACCTACACAGCCACTGAAGCCTCTGCCAGCGAAGGCAGCAAATCCCTGGAAGTGGTCGTCAACATGTCTACTCCTTCGGAACCATTCAAAGGCTATGTCCGAAAAACACAGTTGGGCGTTGAAGAGGGGAAATCCTATATTCTTTCTTTTGATGTCAAAAGCAATTCCGGGAATGCCGAGCAGGTAGGTGTCACTCTCTATTCCCATCCCGAAATCGGCGGAGCTACTTGGGGAGTCGCTTGGAACAACGACCTCATCGGCTTCCAGGGAGACGAGCAGTGGTTTTCATTCTCAGATACCATCACTCCGCAAATGCTCCAAGGAACACCCGATTACAATTCGATGGTCCTGATGTTTGGCTTTGCCGAAAAAGTAGGTACATACCAAATCGACAACATCCGCTTCGAGCCCCTTGGTGGCAGTGGCAGCCTCCCTTCAAAGGTTTATTATGTGGCAAAAGACGGCGACGATTCCAACGACGGATCGGCAGAACAGCCCTTTTTAACCATCCAAAAGGCAGCCGATGTAGCAGAAAAAGGCGATACGGTCTTCATTGGGGCAGGTACTTACCGCGAGACCATCACGCCACTCAAAACTGGAACCATCAACCAACCCATCCTCTATCAAGCTATGGAAGGGGCAGAAGTCATCGTATCCGGTATGGAGCCACTGAACGGCTGGACAAGGGATCAAGGAAATATTTACAAGCTACAAGTTCCTTTCAATTTGGGAGACGACAATATGGTTTTGTACGACGATCGGTTGTGCGATTTGGCCCGCTATCCCAATAATATCGATGGCAACCCCTTTACGGTTGATGGCAACAGCAACAGTGGTGGAAGCTTGAGCCACATGACCGGCAACTTTCCCAATTATCAGTGGCAGGAAGGCGGTTTTGTCTGGTATTTGGGCAACAGCCGCTGGACCTCCTGGCGAGAGCGCATCACTGCCGCCTCCCAGGGACGCATCGAATTCATAGGTCCTAGTGGTTGGGAAGGAGATGCCCACAATCCAGCCAATGGCGGTTTGTATGTGCTGTACAATGTCAAAGAAGCACTGGACTACGAATACGAGTTTTATTTTCAACGAGCCATCCAAACTTTGTTTCTACAAACGCCTGGTGGCGTACAACCCGAGGATGGTCAAGTGCGTATGAAAAAGCGGACCAAAGGATTCAATTTGGCCAACAAAAGCTACATTGTACTCGATGGAATCGACCATTTCGGTTGCAACATCGAAATCATCGGTGCTGCTAGGGGTAACATCGTCCGAAATCTAAAGGTCACCTGGGGCAGCCACGGCTTTGGCGTCGGGGAAGCTGCCTTTACAAATACCCAAAGCATCAACCTCAGAGGTACCAACAATCGCGTAGAGCGTTGCGAAATTGCCTGGGGCGCCCACACGGGCGTACATGTAGCAGGAGACGGCAATACCATCGAAGATTGCATCATCCACGACTTCAATTATGTCGGCTCCTACAGTGCGCCCATCCTAATGCGCGCCGGCAAAAACTCTACCGTCCACCAAAGTACGATCTACAATGGCGGCCGCGACCTCATCCAAAGCGTCAATCAAAATTCTGTGATCTCTTACAACGATATGCACCACAGCAATCTGATCAACGACGACTGCGGCCCTTTTTACACCTGTTGTGGCGAACACTACAGCGAAATCCACCACAATTTTGTCCACGATTGTGAATCGCCCGGAACCCACTACAAAGCAACAGGCATCTACCTCGATAATTCTTCTAAATATTGGTCGGTTCACCACAATGTAATCACCAACATGGAATGGACGGGCATTCAAATGAATTGGGATGATTGGTACATCGACATTTACAACAACTCCATCTGGAATGTCAGCGAATCAATGGGGACCTGGCTACCAAATGGCACCCGACTGCAAGACGTAGAAGTCTTCAACAACTTATCCAACGAAGGTACCTGGAAAGGAACGGACATCGACAAAAATCTGTCGGTCACCGAATCTCCTTTTATGGACAGGGAGAACAATGACTTTCGGCTGAAGGCAGGAAGCAGTGCCATTGATTATGGTAAAACCGTCGATGGCATCGAGCTGGATTTTACGGGCAGCGCACCGGATGCAGGTGCCTTTGAAAGTGGTCTCGACCCTTGGATTCCCGGAGCAACCTGGACGACCAATCCATTCTTTACCGATGTCGATGAGCCATTCAGCACTTCCGATCAACTGAATATTTTTCCCAACCCCAGCAGTGGCATCTTCCAGATCGACACGGAGGAGTTGGAAACATCGGAACTGTTTATTTTCGACTACAGTGGCAAGCAGGTACATTACCAAGCCCAATTAGCACCCAAAGAATCTGTCAATGTACAAAAATTGGGCAGTGGCATTTACTTTATCTATCTGAAATCCAACAACAAACTTAGAGTCGGTAAGCTGATGAAACTGTGATGGCCAGGCATTCCATAGGTAGATGCTTCCTTTTGTTGTGGATGAGCCTGCTGGCAGCCCTTTCGCTGGACGCACAATCGGATTTTGCACCTCCGGGAGCCGAGTGGTGCTACCAATACCTGACAACAGACCACAAGCTAGAAGCTTACATCGGGCTGCGTTTGGTCAAGGATACCTTCATCGACCCCTGGAATGTCAAGCTGATGCGCGGGCAGGTCGTTGAAGTAGACAGCCCCGAAAACCTGGACCGCTACAATCAGGATTATCTTTATTTTGAACGGAACGACTCGATCTTTTTCATCTATGGCAAGGGATCGCCTCTGTTTTACCTATACGATACCCGATACCGAACGGCCGATACGGTTCTGACTTATCTGTTCAATTCAGAATTCCTCGTGACCAGGATAGACTCTTCTACCTTTGCAGCAGAGGACATCCACATCGCGGATATGGAGTTGTTGCTCAATCCAAGCGTGCAGTTGAAAATGTATGGCCACCTCGGACCCAGTAGTGGATTCATAGAAGGCTGGTGGACTAATCCGCTGGGCGACAATGTTTTCGAACTGGCTGCTTATCGGGATGATTTAATCGGTACAATTTCTTTGAAGGCTGAATCTTGCTTCAGCAATCTCGAGTACCAGGAACCTACCAGAATCCCAAGGGACACTTGTCAACTGAGTGTATTTCCCAATCCGGTCGATGATCCTCTGCAGTTGGTATTGGATTGCAACAATATTTGGGAAAGAAGCTTCCAGCTGTACATCCGCGATACAGCTGGCCGATTGCTTGTCCGAAAAGATATTCGCTTGACCGATCGATATGAACTCCCCTTGGAGGACCTACCTTCTGGCAGCTACTTTGGCGTACTGCAGAATGAAAAGGAGCATTTTGACTTTCGATTCATCCGGGCCTACTAGATGCCCACTTCCTCCTTCCATTTATCCAGCTTGGCTTCCATTTTTTCCAGTATCTCAGGATGCTGCTCTTTGACATCTTCCACTTCCGGACTGGGCGTTTCCAGTTGGTATAAGAACTGTCCCAACTCCAAAGATACGCCTTCGTAGGCCGTAGAAGAACGGGCAAAGCTCGAATCGGAATCGTTGGCCCAACGGTACTTCCAATCTCCGGACCGTACGGAAGCCTGTTCGCCGCCCCACCAGAATAAGTCTTCATGCTGGATGGCCGGATTGCTGCCATTGAGCAGGGAGTGTAAGCTGAGTCCATCAAACAACTTAGGCAGTGGGGTAGCAGTGGCTTCGCAAATGGTGGGCAGTACATCCAAGGCACTCACTAAATTTTTGGACACTTGATTTTTTGCATATTTGCCCTGCCAGGAGATCATCAATGGAACGCGCAGACCGCCCTCGTACATGGTGTACTTTCCACCTTTAAATGGGCTGTTGTTCGCATAAATCTGGGTGGAACCTCCATTGTCACCGATGTAGACAATGAGGGTATTTTCAAGCTGGTCCGCTTCTTCCAAAAAGTCCAGCAAACGACCAAGCTCCCTATCCAAATAGTGCAATTGCCCCAAGTAGTGCGCCCGCCCCTCCGGATTATTCGGCTTGCGCCCCTTCTGGTACCAATCGTAATAAGTCTCCTTATCGGGGTCCCAATCGTGATAACCTTCCAATTGATGCTCCTCGAGGTATTCCTTGGGCAGTTGGTGGGTAAAATTATGTACCGCATTGAAAGAAACCGTAGCAAAGAACGCTTGCTGGGCATCAATTTGCCTTTTCATAAAGTCGATCCCTTTTTGGGCAATAATCTCTGTAGAAAAGCCCTCGATATTTTCTCGTTGCTTCTGATTCCAAAAGCCTTCCATGCGCAGACTTTGCTTGGGTTTGGGCGCCTTTGCCATTTTAGTTTGAAAAGCAGCCTCCTTTTCATTGTTGTGGATTAGGTAGTGCTTCCGCCCTCCATTGCAACCGTAAAGCTCCTGGAATCCGTGGTTGAGCGGAAAACTCCGATGCGCTGTATCGGTATCCTTACTTCCATAGTGAAACTTCCCAAAATAACCCGTAGCATATCCATTTTGCAGAAGCAGCTCTGCAATAGTGGGAATGGCTGGATCAGAAATGCCACCGCCGCCATACCAAAATACCTTTTGGCGTTGGTGATAAGCCCCCGTCAGCAAACCAACTCTTGAAGGACTGCAAATCGGACTGGTCGCATAGGCATTTTGAAAGTGCATGCCTGATTGTGCAAGGCGATCAAAATTGGGGGTGGAAACATCGTCGGCCAATTTGGCAGAACCCAGATCGGCATAGCCGTGGTCGTCTCCAATAATTAGCAAAACATTTGGTGGGGTATCTTCTTCTTGAGGCGACTGCGCACCACAAGCCCAAAGTAAAAGTAGGCTGAATAGGTATAGGTATTTTTTCATTTTTATAAAGAATTAAATTACCAAGCTTCTGATTTAATGATTTCTACATAGTAGGCACCTCGGACCTGCTCATCGTCGTAATATATCCAACTTTGGAGGTCGGCCTTTCCTTTTTTCAGTTCGATGGAAAATTCAAAAAAAGCATCTTCGACCAGGTGCGTCGTTTCCAGTTGTTGATCCTGGATTTCGATTTGCGCGCGATTGGCATCCAATGATACGCCTGGCTCGTAGGGAACCCCTCCGTCTATCTCTTGACCGGCCGCAACCGGAGCAATGAAGGTCTGGCGGATGGAAGGCGGCCAACGGTGCAGCCGGATGTGGTAAGGACCCTCGGTTTCTATCTCCAGTCGCCAACTGCCATTGTCGGCTTTGCCAGAACGGATGTGCCGCTGGTGCCAGGGCGGGTCTTGCTCGCTGTACCAATCGTGGCTGGTCAGCAAAGTCGGATTCTCCTCCTCGTGGCCGACGATGATGCGATTCTCCATCTTTAAATCAGCCTGCAGATCAGCCCACCAGCTTTCGTAGCCCTCTGACAATCGCTGCGCTACTTCTGGATGCTGCTCAATGAGGTTGACTTGCTGACCGGGGTCTTGGGACAGATCGTACAATTCGCGATTGTTGACCAAGCGCCACTTGTTTTGCATCACACTGCTATTTTTCCATTTTTTCGGAAATGCATTGCGCTGGGTATCCACGATCAGTAGGCGATCTTTCAGCTTGTCTTGCTGCCCTTGTGTAATCAAGGGTTTGAGGCTGAGGCCATCAAAGCTTGTTTTGGTGTCCGCTTGAATGTCGAGCAAATCCAGCAGGGTAGGAGCTAAGTCCGTATAGCTTGTCAACTCACCAAAAGAGCGTGGCGAGATGTTCAGGCGTTCTGGAAATTTTATGAACAGTGGAACGCGATGGCCCCCTTCGTATTCCGACCCCTTGGTACCTCGCATGGAGGCATTGAAGCCCTTGAGCACTTCTCCTTCTTTTCCAAAAGAAACCCCTTGGGCAGTCCCATTGTCTGTCAGAAAGATGAGGATGGTATTGTCCAATATCTCCCAATCTCTGAGTTGCTGTTCCAATTGACCGAAATTGTCGTCGATGTTTGTGATCTGACCATAAAAATTGGGATTCGGTACCCTTGCGTCTTCCTTGTAAAGATCGATGTAAGACTGCGGAACGTGATGTGGACCGTGGGGGGCATTGGTGCTGATGTAGCAAAAGAAGGGTTGTTGGCCATCCGCAGAGCAGGTCTTCATAAACTTCAAAGCTTCTGCAAACCAAATGTCGGTACAATAACCATTGTATTTCTGCGGCCTTCCATTGTGGAAATAGGTATCGTTGAAGTAATCGTTGTTCCAGGCATCAGGCGTTTGGCCAATCCCGCCGCCACCGTGGATGAGGACTTCGTCAAAGCCGCGATCCTGTGGTCGGTAGGGAAAGTTATCTCCCAAATGCCACTTGCCGAAGATGCCACTGCGATAGCCTCCTTTTTTCAATAGGCTGGCAAGGCTTGGAAATCGGGTACTCAAAAAAGACCGTCCGTTGACCGTATGCCAGGTCCCCGTTCGATTGCAGTGGACACCCGACAGCAGGCCAGCTCGGGTCGGTGCGCAGGTCGTACCCACATGGAAATTACTGAAGACAACGCTTTCTTTTTGAAGTTGGTCCAAATGGGGCGTTCGGATCAAAGGATTGCCGTTGCAGCCCAGGTCACCATAGCCCTGATCGTCGGTCATAATCAGTAAGACATTTGGACGTCTTAGCGTTTCTGGTGCATTGGCCGCTTCTGGGGATTGGCAAGCCATTAATTGAAAAAGCAAGGCTGCAAATAGCCCCATTGAGCAGTTAGTTTTCAGAATCTGAAACATCTTTTACAAGTTTGTAACTTCTTATCCAATCGTAGTAGGTCGTATTGATGGCATCGTTCGTGAGTTCCTCCGTGGTGGGAGGGTCTTCCCAATTATAGGTCTCCGTGACCAGGTGCATGTACATCGGCCGGTCGAAGGGTTTCTTGGGATGAACCGTAAATTTATGCTCGCCATCCAGATAGAACTTCAGGGTATTTTCATCAACCCACCAACAAGCATAATTGTGAAAAGCCTCGCTGGCTGGTGGAACAATTTCGCACTGACCACCCTCTGATAAAACGGTCTTTTTGCCATCGCAATCCCAACGGAAAATATGGCTGTTCGACTTCATATAGTTGTTAAAGTCATAGCCTCTTTTCTTCATTCCAACCGCTTCTACAATGTCCAATTCCTGTTGCTCGCGGGGACAGTCCGGACTTTCTGGCTTGTTCTTGAGCCAAAAGGTAGACGACATCGAAATACTGGAAGCCTTCATCCGAACTTCGTAGTAGCCAAACAATGCCTGCTTGCTAACCGACGCAACCGCTCCTCCTGCAATATGGTATTTCTCGTCTTTTGGCACTAGGGGTTGGTTTTTGATCTGCAGCATGCCATTTTGAACCGATACAGCAGATGCCCTGAAAGTTGCCGGAGGTCTTCCATGCACCCAGTAGGGCGAACGGTCGTACCACTTTGTGTTGTCCAGCTGAGCCTCGTTGAATTCATCTGAAAATTCGGAATTTTTCTCCCAATGGTAGCCTTTCGGCGGTTCGGGCAATTGGGCTTTTACAGCCAGTACGTTCAGGGTCAAAAGAAAAATGGGCAATAGTTGTTTCATCTGTTGAAATTAGGCATGGAAAAATACAGTCTTCGCCTCCGCTGCAATCCCCTCGATCCGACGCTATTGAAGGTAGCAAAACAGCAAAGCCCCCAAAGCCTGTTATCTGTCATTCGATGCCACAGATGTTTTTTCTCTTTTTGTAAAGAGACCATTCCCGAGCTAGAAGGTTCGTTTGCCAAGGAGAAAATCATTTCTGATAGGAATCAACTCAATTTTTTCCACTACTTTATGGAAGAAGTCCGATTTTACCGTAGCACTTAATCAAATAATTTTCTTTCTCAGATGGTAGGTAAATACTGGTTTCTCCTTTGTTCGATTATCTTGGGATGCCTCTCTTGCTCGACAGATAAGCAGGTCAATACTTCACCCCAGCAACCCAACATCCTTTTCATACTCACCGACGACCACGCCTATCACGCCATCGGGGCTTATGGCGAGCGCCTGGCTAATTTGAATCCTACCCCTCATTTGGATGCGTTGGCCAAAGATGGCATGCTGTTTCGCAATGTCTTTTGTAACAATTCAATCTGTACGCCCAGTCGGGCCAGCATTTTGACAGGCCAGTATCCGCAAACCAATGGTGTACTCGACCTGGACGGCGCCCTACCGGCCGATCGGCAGTATCTACCCATCGAAATGAAAAAGCTGGGCTACCAAACAGCCATCATCGGCAAGTGGCACCTCAAAGAGGCACCCGATGCATTCGACTATTATAAGGTACTGCCCGTACAAGGCAAATATTTTGATCCGATCTTTATAACCAAAGAATTAGGTGATCGACGAGAAGTAATTGATTTCCATGGAGGTATCCAGCGCGAAGTAAACATCAGCAATAGCAAAGGCCACTCCTCTGACGTGATCACCGACTTGACTTTGGATTGGTTGGAAAGTCGACCTAAAAAAGACCAGCCCTTTTTTCTGATGCACCACTACAAAGCACCTCATGATGATTTTGAGTATGCACCAAGATACGAGGACTACCTGGCCGATGCGCAGATTCCAGAGCCCGCCAGTTTGTACGAACAGCCCCTCTTCGGCTCCGTCGCTACCCTGGGAGAAAATGGCAGTTTAAAAAACCGGATCGGCACTTCTGTCTCCGACCGACATCCTTACCGCAGCTATACGGCTCAATATGGTTTTCAATCTGAAGACCGCAAGCAAGCCACCTCGAATGCTTATCAGGAATACTTGAAGCGGTATCTCCGATGTGTAAAGGGTGTCGACGATAATTTGGGTCGCTTATTTCAATACCTCAAAGACAATGGGCTGTGGGAAAATACCATTGTCGTCTACACCAGCGATCAGGGGATGATGTTGGGCGAACACGACTACATGGACAAACGGTGGATGTATGAAGAATCCATGCGCATGCCGCTGTTGATGCACCTACCGGAAAAAGTAAACGGCAAGGAAATGCTGCAAGGCCAACAGTCGAATCTATTGATCAACAACACAGACTTTGCGCCGACCCTTATCGAATTGGCCGGAGGAGTGGCGCCTGGTTACATGCAAGGCAAAAGCTTCGCAGCTGCCTTGGAAGGAAAATCCATAGAAAATTGGCGAAGCGATACCTACTACCGCTATTGGATGCATATGGTTCATCACGACATACCCGCTCACTTGGGCATACGCAGCCAGGACCACAAGCTCATCTACTACTATGGCGAGCATTATGACGAAAGCAAAAACGGCACAGGAAGTATGTGGTGGCTCAAAGATGGGTGTTATAAAATCGAGCCGACCCCAAAGGCATGGGAGTTTTACGATCTCCAAAAAGACCCACGCGAAACAGTCAATCGCATCGATGAACCAGCCTATGCAGACATTGTGGAAGACATGAAAAAACGACTGAAGCACATTCGAAAAGAGCTGAAGGAAACGGACGAAAAATACCCTCATCTGCAAGAGGTCATAGAAGCAAATTGGTAAAGGGAATGGGTAAAAAAGGATACATGAAATTGCAGCTTTTCTATGTGCTATCCATTGTATTGCTTTCCGCTTGCGGCCCCACGCTGCCGGAAGAGGTAGCAGAGGCAATGAGGGACCTGCCCGAAAAAATCGACTACAACATCCATGTCAAACCAATTTTGTCGGACCGCTGTTTTGCCTGCCACGGCAATGATAAAAACAAACTCGCCGCCGGACTTCGGCTCGACAATGCCCATGATGCCTACGCGGAGCTGCCCGATTCTCCGGGCGCAGTGGCCATCGCCCCAGGAGACTTAACGAAAAGCGAAGTGATCCGACGACTCTTCTCCGACGATCCAGACCAAGTCATGCCGCCGCCCGAATCCAATCTCGTACTCACTCCCAGCGAAAAGGCCATCCTGACCCAGTGGATCGACGAAGGGGCCGAATACAAGCCTCATTGGGCTTTCACCGCCCCACAGCCACCGCCCATCCCCAAGGTACAACAAGAGGATTGGGCCGTTCATCCCATCGACCGCTTTGTACTAAAGACCTTGGAGAGCAAGGGCTGGCAGCCTTCACCAGAGGCAGACAGGGAAAGCCTACTGCGCCGAGTGACCTTTGATTTGACTGGCCTGCCGCCAACCATCGAAGAGATTGACCGCTTCACCAACGACCCTTCCCCCGAAGCCTATGAAAAGGTCGTCGGCCGGCTCCTTCAGTCGCCTCATTATGCCGAGCGGATGGCCACCGACTGGCTGGACCTGGCTCGCTTTGCAGATACCCATGGCTACACCGTCGACCGCTACCGCGACATGTCGCCCTGGCGGGATTGGGTCATCGGGGCCTTCGATCAAAACATGCCCTACGATACCTTCACCATTTGGCAACTGGCCGGCGACCTACTGCCCAATGCCAGCCAAGAGCAAATACTGGCCACCGGCTTCAACCGCAACCACCAACAAAATATGGAAGGTGGCATTGTCGACGAGGAATTTCGAGTGGAGTATGTAGCCGATCGAACCAACACCCTAGGGGCCGCCTTCTTGGGCCTAACGGTGGAGTGCGCCCGCTGTCACGACCACAAATACGATCCCATTTCCCATAAAGAATACTTCGAATTGTTCAGCTTTTTCAACAATGTGCAAGAGGCTGGACAAATCTCTTGGAACAACGCTATGCCTGGCCCGACACTACTGCTGGCAGATGAGAAAGTGGAGGCCATCATTGACTTTCTGGACGATCAAATTGCCGAGCAACAAGCAGCTATTGAACAAATACAAACTAAAGAAACACCTGCTTTTCAGCGTTGGTTGGAGGGCAGCAAGCGGAAGGCGCTCAACTCAGCAAACGCCGGCCTATTGGCGCATTTCAATTTTGAGAATCGACGCATTGTCAACCGACTCCAAGCTGCTCAAAAGGGCGTCTTGAAGCAGATGTTTACCCAATCAAAAAACCTCAAAACAGAATTTGTTGAAGGTCAAGAGGGCAATGGATTAAGATTGGACGGAGATGCTTGGGTTGATCTTGGGTCCGTCGGTATCTTTGACATGGCCAGCCCATTCTCCGTCGGGCTATGGGTCAAGCTGCCCAAGGATTTGGAAAATGGTGTACTGTTTCACAAAGGACATGGCGCAGCCCTCTACAATTTCAGAGGATACCACCTGGCGCTGAAAAACAACCAACTGGAAATCCTAATGGCCCATGCCGCCCCTTACAACGCCATCATACAATATGCCGATGACCTTCCCAGAGAGGAATGGATTCATTTGTTGATGACCTACGATGGTTCGGCCAAAGCAGCGGGTCTGCATACCTACTTGAATGGCCGTCGGCTGCAAACAAAGGTCACCAGTGATCATTTGTCCAAAGACATCCTCTTTCAGTTCGAGCAAGAGCCAGAGCCTGGACTACAGATTGGCGCTCGATGGCGGGGTGCAGGCATCAAGGGGGCCGTGGTAGACGACATCAAGGTCTTCAACCGGACCCTCAGCGCTCCGGAGGCCCTTCGCTTGGCTGCACCAACCAGTTTCAAGCAACACCTCCAACAGCCCAGTGAAGCGTTTACAGCTGAAGAAAAGGAGGAGCTAAAGGCATTTTACTTCAGTGAACATCAGGAAATTACAGCAGCTCAACAAAAGCTGCGCATGCTCCGCAAAGAACAAAATACGACCCGAGACAACATTCAAGAGGTGATGGTTATGCAAGAGATGCCAGAGGCGCGCCCAACCTATTTGTTGGAGCGGGGTCAGTATGATGCACCTGGGGAAAGGGTTCATCCGGCCACCATTGCTGCCGTACTGCCACTACCTGCCTCCTATCCCAAAAACAGACTGGGGCTGGCCCGCTGGCTGTTTCATCCCGATCATCCAATGACGGCTCGCGTGGCTGTAAATCGCTACTGGCAACAGTTTTTTGGCAGAGGCTTGGTCAAATCGGCTGACGACTTCGGTAACCAAGGCGAGATGCCTTCTCATCCGGAATTGCTGGATTGGCTGGCGATGAGCTTCCGCGATTCTGGCTGGGATGTCAAAGCCCTTTTGAAGCAAATCGTTTTGTCGGCCACCTACCGGCAATCCTCCAAAATCCGAGACGAACTGGCCGCCCAGGATGTCGAGAATGTCTACCTATGGCGTGGCCCTACCGTCCGGCTGACTGCAGAGATGATGCGCGACAATGCGCTGGCCGCCAGCCAACTGCTGGTCCGAAAAATAGGCGGTAAGAGTGTCAAACCTTATCAACCAAAGGGACTGTGGGCAATTAACGGAAACACCTATCAAGCCGATTCGGGCGAAAACCTCTATCGGAGAAGTCTGTACTCCTTCTGGAAAAGGAGTATGCCGCTACCGACTCAAGGCACCTTCGATGCACCCAACCGAAGCGTTTGCACCGTAAAGCGACAAAAGACCAGTACCCCCCTGCAAGCCTTGGTCTTGTTGAATGATCCCACCTTCCTTGAAGCAGCAAAGGTGCTTGGAGAGCAAATGAGTCGAAAAGAAAACAACCGCCTGGCCATCGTCGATACCTTCCGCAAGCTCAGCGGCCGCAAACCCTTGGAGGGAGAATTGGATGTCTTGCTAGAATTGCAGCAGAAGGAATATGAAAAATTTGTTCGTCACCCAGAAAAAATGAGTGGCTGGCTGAAAGCAGGTGCCTATGAATTGGATGCCAAGCTGCCGCCAGAAAAGGTAGCAGCCAACGCAGTCGTCGCCAGCACCATATTGAATGCCGATGCAACAATCATAAAAAGATGAAAAGAGAACTGTTCAAGTTTCAGCAAAAAATGGATCGCAGGGAGTTCTTCACAAAAACTTCCCTGGGCCTGGGTGCTGTAGCACTCGGAGGGCTATTGGGGGGCAGCAACCTATGGGCCAACGAACCTCCAAATGCCGCTGCAGGTCCCTTGACCAACGGCCGGGGTGGATTGCCGGGCTTGCCGCATTTCCTCCCAAAGGCCAAGCGAATCGTCTACCTTTTTATGAGTGGCGGCCCCTCCCAAATGGACCTATTCGACTACAAGCCGAAATTGGCTGAAATGCATGGGCAGAATCTACCGGACTCTGTGCGCAAAGGCCAACGACTGACAGGTATGAGCGCCGGGCAGAGTACGCTGCCCATTACAGCTTCGCTCTTCAACTTTCAACAATATGGTCGTTCCAAGGCATGGGTCAGCGAGCTCATGCCCTATACCGCCCAGGTCGTCGATGAGCTTTGTTTCATCAAATCGATGTATACCGAGCAAATCAATCACGACCCGGCCATCACCTTTTTTCAATCCGGTCACCAACTGGCCGGGCGCCCTTCCATCGGTGCCTGGCTCAGCTATGGGCTGGGGTCCGACAATGAAAACCTTCCCAGCTTCATCGTGCTGGTTTCCAAATACACGGGCGGACAACCCCTCTACGCCCGCCTGTGGGGCAATGGCTTTTTACCCTCTCACCACCAAGGCGTACAGTTTCGCTCGGGCAAAGACCCGGTTTTATTTCTCAACAATCCGGAAGGATACGATGGGAAAGACCGCCGGCAGATGCTCGATTATCTGAACAAGCTCAATCAATTTCAGCAGGATACCTACAACGATCCGGAGGTCAACAATCACATCCAGCAATACGAGATGGCCTACAGAATGCAAACCTCTGTGCCGGAAGTAACCGACCTGTCCAACGAGCCCGACTATATCTACGACCTGTATGGCAAAGACAGCAGGGAGCCTGGCACCTATGCTGCCAATTGCTTGCTGGCCCGGCGACTGCTCGAACAAGATGTCAAATTTGTGCAGCTCTACCACCAAGGCTGGGACAATCACCTTTTCTTGCCAGGTAGTATTCGCAACCAGTGTAGAAATACCGACCAAGCCACTGCTGCGCTCATCAAGGACCTCAAACAACGGGGGTTGCTGGAAGATACACTGGTAATATGGGGCGGAGAATTCGGTCGGACCGTCTATTCTCAAGGCAAACTAACAAAAGACAATTATGGTAGAGATCACCACCCACGTTGTTTTACCATGTGGCTAGCCGGCGCCGGCGTCAAGGCCGGATGGACGTATGGAAAGACAGATGATTTCAGCTACAACATTACCGAAAACCCCGTACATGTTCACGATTTTCACGCTACCTTACTACACTTAATGGGGATCGAACACGAACGTTTGACCTTCAAACACCAGGGGAGGAGATACCGACTGACCGATGTACACGGTGAAGTGGTGAAGCCTATTTTGGCCTAATGCACGGTAACAAAGGCCACCAGCGAAGCTCAGATGGATATAAAAACATTTGTAATACAAAGTTACACTTTTATGGTACGGACAATTGCACTAAGTCGTAAACTTTGTTCAGCCATCAGTCAGTAGTAAGCGAATATCTAACAAATCTGTCTAATGAAGGCAGAACTATACATAAGACTAACTAAATGAAGAAACTATGAAAAGAATATCGAAAACGCTATATCGGGTTGCTTTCTTCAGCATTGTTTCGATGGTCTTGGGAGCCTGTACCAACAATTCGGACAGTTCTTCTAAAACGAAAGTCGAAGAATCAGCAGCCATCACCAAAAAATACGAGGCCAATTGGACGTCGCTCTCTGAATACAAAATCCCAGAATGGTATTCAGATGCCAAGTTCGGCATTTTCATCCATTGGGGACCCTATGCTGTACCGGCTTTTGCCAGTGAGTGGTATCCGCGTTTGATGTATATGGACACCGCCACTTTCTCAGCCACCTTGGAATTGCAGAGCAAGGGGCCGAATGAAGTATTCAACTACCACCGGAAGTATTGGGGCGATCAAAAGAAGTTTGGATACAAAGATTTTATTCCCATGTTCAAAGCGGAAAACTTTGATGCAAACGAATGGATTTCTGTCTTCAAAAAATCAGGTGCAAAATATGTGGTGCCGGTAGCGGAACACCACGATGGCTTTGCCATGTACAATTCTAAGCATACCCGTTGGAATGCTGTGAAGATGGGTCCCCAGCGGGATGTATTGGGCGAATTGTTTGAAGCAGGCCGCAAGCAAGGCTTGTACATGGGCGCTTCCTCGCACTTTGCCTTCAATTGGTCCTACTACAATAAGAAAGACCATTTCGATACGGTCGATCCGAGCTATTCCGATTTGTACAGCGAAAAGGGTAAAGACCTGAATGAGCCAGTGTCGGACGCATTTAAGCAACTTTGGTGGAATCGAACAACAGACATCATCGACAGTTATCAGCCCGACATTATGTGGTTTGATTTTTACTGGGACAGTGAAGCATTCAAGGAATACCACCCCAAGATGGCCGCCTACTTGTACAACAGCGGTTTGGCCCGCGGCAAGGAGGTCGTTCTTCAAAATAAAAACCACCACTTTCCATCCTTTCCAGAGGGAACCATTGTCTACGACCTAGAAAGAGGCAAAATGGCGGGTATCAAAAAGCAAACCTGGCAGACAGATACTTCCATCGGTAAGAACTCTTGGTGCTATACAAAAGGTTGGCAATCTAAGGACGCCAATACCCTGGTGGACGATCTCATCGACATTGTAAGTAAAAACGGCACCATGCTGCTCAATATCGGTCCCAAAGCCGATGGCACCATTCCAGAAGATCAAAAAGACATCCTGCTCGCCATCGGAAAATGGCTCGACGTCAATGGGAAAGCCATCTTCGGCACCCGCTGCTGGAAAACTTTTGGCGAAGGGCCGACAGAATCTGAGGAGGGATATTTCTCAGAAAAGAAAAAGCAGGATAGCTTTTTGGCAGAAGACATCCGCTTTACGACCAAAGACGGCAAGCTGTATGCCATCACGATGGACTGGCCTGCAAGTGGCCAAACGCTTATCTCCTCTCTGGCAAAGCAGAGCAAGCACTGCCGCTGGGATGTGGTCGACGTGAAAATGCTGGGCAGCGACCAGAAGCTGAAGTGGTCGCAAAACGAAAAGGGCCTGAGCATTTCCCTTCCAAAGGAAAAGCCTTGCGATTTTGCCTATACATTTGAGATCGACTTTGGTAAGAATGCACAAGAGGCGACAAAGAATTACATCGTGATGAAGGAGGAGTAATTCCCAATCGACTTTGCTTTAACACCAGCAGGCAATGTTCCGGAAAGCGGAGCATTGCCTGTTGTCATTTTGGGCCGGT
>JBCCSZ010000022.1:0-38816 GCA_039199225.1 Bacteroidota bacterium | reverse complement strand
GCACTGAATGAGATACCCATGTAGAGAATCCACAGCAGTATCAACCCGAAGCTCCAATGGATCATCAGGGGGATGCCGGCAAACACAGCGATGCGAAAAGCACCTTTCATTTAATTCTTTTTGGATGACATGATTAATACGACGATTGTGCGATTACTTATCGCCTGTAGCGTCAAGTATTTGGAATCTCCGCTTAATGGATAACGTTCTTTGTCTCATTTGGTTGGAGGAGGGGATCAATTTCAAGTCAGGGATGGGTTATGAAAAGATGGGTACTCGGTTACCGTGGGGATATAGCCTTGGTGCAATGAGGGAAACAAAGGGGTATTTGCTCATCAAGTAGTACTCAATATTTCCAAATAAAACCATACAGTATGATGGCTACAGCCACTGATCCCAAGCCTACTCCTCCCAAAAAAATTGGGACACTACCACTCTGGTAATGCCCCAACCTAGGTTTATTCTTTGAAGTTTAATTGTCTACCAAGGCTTAAACCGTTTCCATCACAGAAGAGAAAACAGGAATATAAAGCTTGTTATTCTTGACAATGTCCCTAGAAATTACAATCCGTTGCACCTCCGATGTCCCTTCATAAATCTGGGTAATCTTGGCATCGCGCATCAAACGCTCGACATGGTATTCCTTCACAAAGCCATATCCGCCGTGAATCTGTACCGCCTCCGTCGACTGGCGCATGGCTACTTCAGATGCAAAGACCTTTGCCATTGAGCTGGCCGTGCTGTAGTCCATTCCTTGGTCTTTGAGCCAAGCCGACCGATAGACCAGCAACTTGGCTGCTTCGATCTCCGTCGCCATATCCGCCAACTTAAAGGAGATGGCTTGGTGCTTGGCAATCGGCTTTCCGAAAGCTACACGCTCCTTGGAATAAGCCACAGACAGCTCATAGGCGCCACCGGCGATCCCTAGTGCTTGAGCAGCAATGCCAATGCGGCCACCAGAAAGGACCTTCATTGCGAACTTGAAGCCAAAGCCCTCGTCTCCAATGCGGTTCTCTTTTGGCACCTTGACATCGGTATACATAATGGTGTGGGTATCAGAAGAACGGATGCCCAACTTATCTTCTTTGGCCCCGATGACTACACCTGGTGTATCGGCCTCCACGATGAAGACATTGATGCCCTTGTGGCCCAACTCTACATTGGACTGAGCAATCACGAGATGCAACTTAGACGAACTTCCGTTGGTGATCCAGTTTTTCGTACCATTCAACAGATAGTGATCGCCCATATCGATGGCCGTCGTACGTTGACTGGTCGCATCACTACCGGCTTCTGGCTCCGACAAGCAGAAAGAGCCGATCCACTCCCCGCTGGCCAGCCGAGGAAGGTATTTTGCTTTTTGCGCTGCCGTTCCAAATGTTTCAATCCCCCAACAAATCAATGAGTTGTTGACAGACATGATAACAGAGCAGGAGTTGTCTATTTTAGAAATTTCTTCCATCGCCAACACATAGGACAGCGTGTCCATTCCTCCTCCTCCGTATTCGGGAGAGACCATCATTCCCAAGAAGCCCAGCTCCCCCATTTTGCGGATTTGTTCCGTTGGATAGAGCATTTTGGAATCTCGTTCTATAACGCCGGGTTTCAGTTCTTTCTGAGCAAATTCCCGAGCAGCTTCCTTGACGGCAAGATGTTCTTCGGTCAATTCAAAGATCATATTCAATTTTATTTGGTTCCTGAAAAGGAGTGCTTAAATATTTAGCGAAATTACGCTAAATTTAACGCAATTCCTAGCAAAGTGTCCAAGAGTGGGCGTCTGTGTCCTAGTTTCTGTAATAGAGGGGAAAGTAGTTGGAAAGCGATGCTACAGCTCAATCGACAGATTCCATCAGTGTCCGAATTATGACGTAGCGATCCTTATAGCGTTCCTTGTATGCTGCCTGCAATGGCGGGGCATGCTTACTGGCATAAGTTTGTAATTTCTTCATGCTCTCGCAAAAATACTGAACGGCATAGGTAACACCGTCCGGGTCGTCGTGCAACAAGCGATACATGCGGTAGGATTCAAAAAAGCCCGTTGCCATGACATCCGGTATGTGCTTGCCTTTCATCCATTCCAGCCACTCAGCCTCAATCTCTTTATCGATTTTTGCAGTAACGTTGTAGAGAATCATATCAATATGCTTATATACTATTGCACTTCGTCGCCCCTCAAAGCCCTGAATCGCTTACGTGCATCGACGGCAAAAGTACTTCCAGAAAATTCTGTAAATATTCTTTCATAAATGGCCTTGGCCTTTTCCGGATCATTCAGTTGCTTTTCATAAAGTCCAGCCAATTGATACAAGGCATTATCCCCTCGAATTTCATCGATGTGGTTGTCGATGATGCTTTGAAGCATTTCAGCCGCTTTGACATACTCTCTCTTTTTGATGTAAATATTGCCTTTTAAATAGAGTACATCGTCTTCGAGCGAGTGCTCAGGGTACAATTGCTTGACAGAATCGAGCTTGGCAAATGCTTCCGAAAATTTGTTTTGGAAGACCAGCAGCTCTGCATCTGCATATTTTTGAAGCGGTACAGCTGTCGTATCTAGGCCAAGATTGTCCATGATGAATACAGATAAATCGAGGGCATCATTGGCTATGAGCTTGGAGGTAGAAGCCTTGAGGATGTCGAATTGGGTTTGAGCCCACTGGAAATCACCAAAGTAATAGGACAGCTTTGAGTTGCGAAAGCGAGCTTCGTGGCCGGTGATATCATCCTCAAATTCTTTATCGACCTGTGAATAAAGCAGCGTAGCCTCCCAGCGCTCCCCTTGCATCAGATAAAGATCGGCCAGGCTGATCTTAGCCTTTGCCACCAGTTGACGATTGAGGTTTTGATAACCGATCAACTCCTGAAGAATCTCCGAAGCTTTTGGCAGATTGTCGAGATAGAAGGCTTCCAGGCTGGCCAATTCCATTGCGATGGTCGCAGTGGCGCGGTTGCGGCCAAACTCATCGAGAAAGCTTTCGTATTCTCGTTCCAATTTTAGGAGGTCCTCCTGCTGGTAATCGAACCCTTCGACCAATCGATTGCGCTTGCAGGTCAAAGATTCCCTCTTGGCTTCAATGTAATAGCTCGAAGAAGCACCTTTGGTATCGACAATGTAGTCATAGGCTTTGATGGCCACGTCGTAATCTTTGTCGTTGGCCGCAATTTCTGCCAGGTTGTATACTCTACCTCCATTCTCATCCAATTTGCGATCAAGTGCTTTGACCTGCCTCAAGGCGCCGTTGTAGTCTTTGTTTTGAATGAATACCCAGGTGAGTAATTCCGGAAAGTGAATGGCATCCTCATCGTTTTGGATCCTTTCGTATAGTTGGGTTTGTAATTCCAGGTAATCATCTTCTGTAAAAAGGTAGCGCTGAAAGATGGTTTTGAGAGAACCCAAACGACCGGGATTTTCGGCCAGGCTACTGAGGTAACTATCAATCATTTTGGGCGTGTCGCCTTTTCGACGGTATAAGTCTCCGAGATTGTAGGCAAAGATGCGGTTGTCTTTGAGGATTTTCGAACCTCTTTCATAAGTCTCTATGGCTAGGTCATATTTGGTCAGGCTTGTAAAGGCATTGGCCAGTTTGGTAACGACAAAACGATCTGCTGGCATTTTCTTGATGGCCTTTTGGTATTGTTGCGTAGCTAGGTCGTCTTTGTATTGACGCTCAAAGAGGTTGCCATAGGTCACGAGCAGCTGAATATCTTTTGGCCGCTTTTTGATTTGCTTTTTAATGATCGACTCACATTCATCGAACTGTTCAAGTGCCAGCAAGCAATCGATGTAACGGTTGAAGTAGTAGTCGTTAAAATTGCGTTCGTACAGCTTTTGGTACAATGCACCGGCCTTTTCGTATTCCCCATTTTGGAAGTACTGTTGGGCAAGTTTAGAATTTTGCGCCGACATCAGCAGGGGCAACAAGCACAGGGCTATTATCAATTGGAAGGTCCGCATCTCTTCTCGAATTTATGTCTAAACAGTATTAAGCAGATCGCAGCTAAAGCACAGGCGACGCCGCAGCATCAATATGTATTTTAAGTAAGGTATGTGGAAAAGCTTTCATACAAATCATTGGTTCACTTAAGCTTATGAACTGCTTAAATCAGAACGCACTAATAAAGTCAAAAGTTGCACCATAAAGGGTCATTGAATACAAAACGGCTTTTGCCCAGAGGACAAAAGCCGTTTTGAGAATCTGTTGGTCAAAAAATCCCCCTACTCAAGGCGGAATTTTACTGGCAAGTTGAAGTAAACCTTTACAGGCTTTCCACGCTGCTTACCAGGCACCCACTTCTTACCCATGCTGTTCATCATTTTGACGACACGCATGGCTTCAGAACCACATTGTGCTCCGATGTCTCTAAGAATCGTAGGCTCTTCCACACTACCGTCCTTACCGACGACAAAGCGGATAACCACTGTTCCTTCAACACCGTTTTCACGAGCGATGGGTGGATATTTGATGTTTTTGTATATAAACTCCAACATCTTTTTGTTAGCGCAATCTTTACGCTTGTTTTTATCAGATTCATTTTCACAACCTGGGAAACGTGGCATTTCTTCCACGACCTGGAAAATCTCTTCCACTTCGGGCTGGGGTGGTGGGGGTGGTGGTGTTGGCGGGGGCGGTGGTGCTTCTTCCACAGGCTCAGGTTCGATGATTTCAGTTTCTTCTTCGACACTCTGATCCACAAATTCTGGTTCTTCCTCTTCCTCAATTTCTTCTTCCGGTACCTCTTCGATAACGGGAGGCGGTGGTGGTGGAGGCGGAGGCGGTGGTTCAGCTGTACGAGGTGGTTCGATTTCGATGTCGTCGTCAATTTCGAGGGCATCATCCGGAATGATGACTTCCTTTTCGTACTCCGTCCAACTGAAGGCTAAGATGGTTAGTCCAAGCGCAACGAGCAGACCGACGTTCAGGAATGTACCACTCAATTTGAAAGCATCGACGTCGGGGTACTTGTTTCTTCCTTCCAGCGGAGACTTGAAGGATGCACCGGCATACTTTTCCTTGAGCTGATCGGGATCATTTTTGGCATAATTGGAGCGCATGACGATAATCAGCACGATAATGCCTACGATGAGACCAACCATTGCCAAGAGCATAGAAGAACCCGTAAGTGCCAAATCGAATAGCAGGGGCAATCCTAGCATTTCTACACTCATAATGGTTACGTTTTGATGATAAAAAATCTCTTGTATAAATAAGCTCCTGTGAAAGAGCCAATAATATTAGCAAGAATATCCAGAACTTCAAAATATCTGTTCGGGAAAAAGGTCTGCTGTATCCACTCCATCAGAATTCCATATGAACTACAAAAAATGATGGCTATAGTCCACCATAAATAGCGGCTTTTGGTCAGCAAATCCGTCTTTTGAAAAGCCCACAACATCAGCACCGTCATTACGGCATAGACAAAGGCGTGCGCCCATTTGTCTGGGGCTAGTAGATCAACCAATTTTTCAGGTAGGTCTACACCAGGACCTGTGGACAAGAACAAGATGAGCAGACTCCAGCCAAAAAGCGGCAAGTAGTATTTGAAAGCCTTGAACATCCAGCTCCTTGGTTTGATAGATGCAGGTGCATTCCTTTTTGGTGTATGCGGCCCAATATTTTTTTAGGATATTAATTTTTCGTAAGCGTCTGCCACCAAGAGCTCATCCAAATCAGCGGTATCCGTCATATCGATTTTGATGATCCACCCCCCTTCGTAGGGATCACTATTGATAACTGCAGGATTGTCGCCTTTTGTGTCGTCCAATTCGGAGTTGAATTCAAGGACTTTCCCGGAGACCGGCATGTACAAATCAGAAGTTGTCTTTACGGCCTCTACTGTTCCGAAAACCTCTCCTTTATTTAATGTCTCACCTACCGTATCTACCTCTACGTAAACCAATTCGGCCAACTCGCTTTGTGCAAAATCCGTGATTCCGACGATGGCGATGCTATCTTCTACCCGAACCCATTCGTGTTCTTCGGTATACTTTAATTCAGCAGGTATATTCATATAATCTTGGTATTATAGTGGTTCACTAAAAGTATTTGTGTTCAGATCGCCCAAAAATAGCTGAATTTTTACGGCTTTTGAAAAGATACTCCTATAAAAGTTTGAAAACACAAATCCCGGACTTTCCAATACAGAAAATCCGGGATTTGCGATTGATACATAATGGTATGCTAGATCAGCTCTCCACTGGAACATCTGCTTTGGCAAGATATTCCTTAACCCAAGCTGTCGTAACCGACTTGGGACGCTCGAGCGGGAAGCCCAAGGCTCTAGACCAGCAAAGCTGAGACAAAACCCCTAGCGAACGAGAAACACCGAATAAAACAGTATAGAAGCTGTATTCGTTGAGACCATAGTGAACCAAGATGGCTCCCGAATGAGCATCAACATTTGGCCAAGGATTTTTCACCTTGCCCAAGCCCTGTAGGATGGGTGGAACAACCTCGAAACACTTCCATATCACCTCGACAATGTCGGACCCCTTGATGTAGTCTTCTGCAAAACGCTTCTGAGCGATGAAGCGAGGATCGGGCTGGCGCAAAACCGCATGTCCATAGCCCGGAATGACCTGACCGGCAGCCAAGGTGCTGTTGACATAGTCGCGAATCTGCTCTTTTGTCGGACGACGAGTGCCAAGGGTATCCAGCATCTTGAAGACCCACTTGATGACCTCCTGGTTGGCCAAACCGTGTAACGGCCCTGCCAAGGCATTGATACCTCCAGCCAAAGAGTAGTAGGAATCACTCAGAGTGGAACCCACTAGGTGCGTGGCGTGTGCAGAGGCATTGCCACCCTCGTGATCGGCATGGATGGTCAGGTAAAGGCGCATGAAGCTCTTGAAGTCTGCACCTTCGATGCCCAGCATATGAGCGAAATTGGCACCCCAGTCAAGCGAAAAGTCTGGTGCAATGTGTTTGCCATCGTGGTAAGAACGGCGATAAATGTAGGCTGCGACCCTGGGCAAGCGTGCGATCAGGTTCATAGCATCTTCGTAGGTCGGGTCCCAGTATTCAGACTTGCGCAATCCCTCGGAGTAGCGACGAGCAAACAAACTTTCCGTTTGCATGCTCACAATGGCAATACTCAATTGGGTCATAGGATGTGTAGAAACTGGCAGCGACTCGATCACATTGAATACGTGCTCTGGTACGTTACTTCTGTTTTTCCACTGTTCGCACAGCCACATGACCTGCTCCTCTGTTGGAATCTCACCGACCAACATCAACCAGAAAAGACCTTCGGGTAAAGGTTCATTACCTCCTTTGAACTTGGGAAGTTTTTCGCGAATCTCTGGTATGGAATATCCCCGAAAGCGAATGCCTTCGATGGGATCGAGTTGGGAAGTTTCCCATATCATACTCTTTACACCTCTCATGCCTCCAAAGACTTGCTTGAGGGCAACTTCATCTACTTTGCGACTTCCGTGTTCTTTGAGCAGTGACTTAATTTCTGATTTGAGGATGGCGGATTTTTCCTGGAATTTTTGCTTGAGCGGGTCCATTGATTATTTTTAGAATGTTAATTTTAAGTGAAACAATAATACTTATGCTTGGTTTGCTTTATTGAAACATAAAATTACTAAAATTCTGTTACAATAAAGTGAACACGCCCGCCTGATCTGAGTCATTTGAAAGAAAGCAGCTATATTTGGACTGCCTATCGTCTAGGCTACCTGAGTCATTACAGGCTCCCCGTTAGCTGGTTGGCAGGCAACCTTGGGTTCATCACTCAACGTCATAGTATATGATAATCATTCAAGATATCTTAATCAGCGATGATCTAATTGAACGTCAATTCCTCTGCAACCTCGATGCTTGCAAGGGAGCTTGTTGCTGGGAGGGAGATTTTGGCGCACCTTTGGAAGAAACAGAACTAGAAGTACTAGAACAAATCTATGAAAAGGTCGCTCCCCTACTGACGGAAGAAGGACGAAAAGCTATTGAAGAACAAGGAAAGTATACCTACTACGAGGAAAGTGAAGAATTTGGTACCCCACTGATCAAAAGTGGTGCTTGTGCCTACATGACTTATGACGAAAGAGGCATTGCACAATGTGGCATTGAGCAAGCCCACAAGGCGGGAACCATCGATTTTAAAAAGCCTGTATCCTGCCACTTGTACCCCGTTCGAGTGCGGTCTGAAAAGGGACTAAACTTCGAAGCCCTCAACTACGATCGATGGGATATTTGCCAGGCAGCTTGTATTTCTGGCAAAAAAGCACAACTTCCGGTCTATCAATTCGTAAAACAAGCCATTATCCGCAAATACGGCGAGTCATTCTACGAAGAACTCGATGCCGCTGCGCGACACATTACAGGTCAAAAGAACTGATCCTCAAGGGACTAAGCGTTTACTTTTTTTTGATTTTAAGCCTCAATACCGTTACCTTTGCAAGGATTTTTTCAAAACCTGCCTTTGGAAGACCTACTTTCGATGGAATTCCAATTCAGTAAAATCTATAAGGAATACATTTTCAACTATTTATATAGCGTAAAAACGAATTAAAGAAAATTAAAATACTTTAACAGAATGGCCTTAATCGGAAAAATTCGCAGAAACAGCTGGCTACTAATCGTCCTTATTGGACTCGGACTGGGTGGTTTCATCATCATGGACATGTTCAACAGCCAGACCGGAGCATTTGGTGCAGGGAATCAGACCACAATGGGCATCGTAGACGGTAACAAAATCGACTACAACAACTTTTCCCGTACAGAACAGATTCTCTATTCCAACGCTGGAAGCGATGTGTATGGTCGCCGGGACTATCTCTGGAACCATTTCGTGGAAGAAGCACTCCTAAAGGATGCCGCTGAAGACCTCGGACTAGGTGTCAGTAGAGATGAACTGAGAGACTTGCAATTCAGCCCAGACCCAAATAAGATCAGCGAACTCATAAAAGCTCGCTTTTCCAATCCGACTACCCGCCAGGTAGATTATGCCCAACTCAACAACATTCAACAGGCACTTGACAGAGGTGAGCTGGGAAAAAGCCCCCTCGGTCCCTACTGGGCGCTTCAAGAAAAAGAAGTCATCAAGGAACGCTTGCAGGGCAAAGTCGTCAATATGGTCAGCAAAGCAATGTATGTTCCCAACTGGATGCTGGAAGCAAAACATTACGAGCAAAACAACAAATTCGACATCGCCTATGTCCAAATCCCCTTCGATGAAGTTTCAGATATCGACATCGACCTGGAGGATTCCGACTACAGCAATTACCTCAACGACAATAAGTCGCAGTATGTACAGGATGAGGAAACTCGTCGGATTGTTTACACCATTTTCGATGTTTTCCCAAGCAAGGAAGACTCCATGAAGCTCCGTCAAGAAATGGTCGACCTGGTGCCTAAGTTCCGCGACACCGAGAACGATACGACTTTTGTCGAAAACAATTATGGCAGCATCGATGGCAGCTACGTCAAAAAGTCTCAGCTCAATCCCGATGTTGCAGACGATATGTTTGAAGGAGAAATTGGCTCTGTGTACGGCCCTTACATTGCCGGCAGCAACTACCAGGTTGCTAAATTGCTGGATCGGAAGGTCGTTCCTGATTCTGTTCGCGCCCGTCACATCCTGATCCGCGCTCAGACGCCACAAGAAGCGGTGATTGCTGCAGCCCGCGTCGATAGTTTGAAAAACCTGATCGAAGCTGGCACCAACAGCTTTGACTCCTTGGCTCTGGCTTTTGGCACCGATGGGACAGCTTCCAAAGGTGGAGATTTGGGCTACGCAGGTCCAAATACAATGGTCAAGCCATTCAACGATCTGATTTTCTATCAGGCAGAAGAGAATAAGTTGTACAGCGTCGCTACACAATTTGGTATTCACCTCGTAGAGGTTACTGGCCGCAAATACATCAACAACGATGAGGCCGTCAGAGTAGCCTACATCAATAAGTCCATCATACCTAGTGAAACCACCCAGAAGACCATTAACAATGAGGCACTGGAATTCGTAGCTGCCAATCGCACAGTCGATGAAATGGTCAAGAATGCTTCTGAAAATGAGGACTTGGAGGTTTATACATCCAAGGCGTTGAAGCGCAACGATTTCGTTATCGAGAAATTGGGTAGTGGAGAAGAGACCCGTAGAATCATCCGCTGGTTGTACAAAAACGACGAGATCAATAAGGTTTCTCCAGAGGTATATGTGTTCCAAAATCCTATTGAGTATTACGAGAACAAGTATGTCATCGTAGCATTGAAGTCGATCCAAAAGCCTGGTCAGGTGAGCGTAGCGGATGTCAAGGATGACATTGAAACTTTGGTGAAAAATCAGAAGAAAGGTGAATCCATCATCAGCAAGATCAACAGTCAGGACTTGTCGGCCATTGCTTCTCAATTCAGCTTGCAAGTAGATACATTCACAGAAATGTTCTTGGGCATCCGCGCCACACGCGATGTGGGTAGCGATCTCAAGGTTGTATCCACAGCTTACTATCTGAACCAAAGAGAGGTTTCCAAGCCTTTTGTTGGCGAAAAGGGTGTGTATGTGGTAAAGGTTTTGAAAAAGGTAGAAAACCCCGTTCCATCTAACATTGCAGGCATGCGCTCGGTACACTCCATCGAATTGCGGAGTCCCGTGCAACCTCAATTGATGGATGCCATCAAGAAGGAAGCCGATATTACGGACAAACGCTCCTTATTCTACTAGATACTGGTACACAATTTGAAGAAAACAGCTTGAATACAGGTTTATGACGAGCTGTTTTCTTCAACTGTTTTTCCCGAACGTCATATTGGTGCTTTTCTCCAAAACCTGTTGACCAGCTACTCCATCCCTAATAAGATACTGACAAGATTTTCTGCAATGGACAAAAAAAGCCATTGTTTTTCTATTTAACCCAAGTTGCAAAGAACAAAAGGCTTTCTTCCGAAGGCGTCACCAGCTTATTAGGCAGGAAATGGCAACTTGAATTATATAATATCAATCATCATCAAAATATTGGAATATGAACATCGCAGTTGTTGGTACTGGTTACGTTGGTTTGGTTACTGGAACCTGCTTCGCCGAGACAGGTAATAATGTCATTTGCGTAGACATTGACGAAAACAAGGTTGAAAAAATGCGCAATGGCGAAGTGCCAATCTTCGAGCCAGGTCTTGACCTACTCTTCGAACGCAATACACGTCAGGGAAGACTGTCGTTTACAACCAATCTCAAAGAAGCCATTGAACCGGCTCAAATCATTTTCTTAGCCCTGCCAACGCCTCCGGGTGAAGACGGATCGGCCGATTTGTCTTACGTTTTGGGCGTGGCCAAAGATTTGGCTTCCATCATCACCGACTATAAAGTAGTTGTCGATAAAAGTACAGTTCCCGTTGGAACAGCCGAAAAGGTGCATGCAGCCATTGCCAGTGGCGCAGACGAAAGCCTGTTCGATGTTGTCTCCAATCCAGAGTTTTTGCGCGAGGGCGTAGCAGTAGATGACTTCCTCAAGCCGGATCGCGTAGTTATTGGAACCAGCTCTGCGAAGGCTAGAAAGGTCATGGGACAATTGTACGAGCCGTTTGTACGCCAGGGAAATCCCATCATTTACATGGATGAAAGATCAGCGGAGATGACAAAATATGCTGCCAACTCCTACCTGGCTGCCCGCATTTCATTTATGAATGAGATTGCCAACCTTTGCGAAAAAGTGGGTGCCAATGTAGACATGGTCCGCAAGGGGATGGGTAGCGATAGCAGAATCGGAAAGCGATTCCTCTTTCCAGGCGTAGGCTATGGCGGAAGCTGCTTCCCAAAAGATGTTCAGGCACTTTACAAAACAGCCAACCAATATTCCTACGATTTTCAAATTCTCAACTCCGTCATGAAGGTCAATACCATCCAGAAAACGGTATTGGCGAAAAAAATCAAAGCCTACTACGGAGAAAATCTGGCAGGCATCACCATCGGAATGTGGGGACTGGCCTTCAAGCCCAACACAGATGACATTCGGGAAGCACCAGCCCTCTACATCATCGATGAATTGCTGGAAGCAGGTGCAAAGATCAAGGCTTTCGACCCAGAAGCAATGGACAATGTCAGCAAGCTGTATGCTGATCGCATCGAGCTGGTCAACAACCAGTATGAAGCGCTCGAAGGTGCCGATGGTTTGGCCATCGTAACAGAATGGAGTGTCTTCCGCACACCAGACTTCAAAAAGATCCGTAGCACGCTGAAAAATGATGTCATCTTCGATGGCCGGAACCTTTACGATTTGAGTAAAATGCAAGATTTAGGCTTCCATTACGAAAGCATCGGGCGCTCTACTGTACGCAAGCCCGTCGATGTGTCGCAGAATGGTCAAAGCCATTGATGTTTCATAATTCAACCAACGCTTTTGCGTTATATCTACATGTTGAAAAACTATTTCACGATCGCGCTGATCCTGTTGTTGGCATCCTGTAGCAGGCTGGAAAAAGTTGAACTAACCGAAGACTTTGGGGAAAGAGTGGTTTATACTCGCAGCAAGAAAGATTTTGCAAAGGAAGGAAAGTTCAGCCGCTTTGATCAAAATGGAAAAAAGATCGAAGAGGCCCATTACAAAAATGATACCTTGCATGGTCAGCGCGTTCTCTATTATCCGAGTGGGCAGATAGAGACGGAAGAGTTTTACGAACGTGGCATTTTCCACGGCTCTTTTAAGAATTACTTTGAGGATGGTCAGCTCAAGCAAGAAGGCCAGTACCAAAACGGAGCCATGGAAGGAGAATGGAAAAGTTATTATGCCAATCAACAGCTCAAGGAAAGTGTCCAGTTTGAAAACAACAATGAAAACGGTCCTTTCAAAGAATACCACCCAAATGGTCAGTTAAAAGCAGAAGGGAGTTATCTTGGTGGAGATTTTGAACACGGCCCTTTAATGCTTTACAATGAAAGCGGCCAGCTCATCAAAAAAATGGATTGTCAAAAAGGCATTTGCCGCACAACCTGGTCCCTAGAAGCCGAAAACGAAAAACAATGACTTTTTCAAACGAGTGCCTCTGAACTATGAATTTACCCTTACGCATCCTAATCCTGTTCTCTGCGCTATTCCTCTCTCCCCTATTTTCTACCGCCCAAATCGTTGGAGGCAACAACACCTACGAATTTCTCAACCTGCCAGCATCGGCCCGCCTCACAGCAATGGGCGGACACCTAATCAGCGTGAGAGACGACGATTTATCACTGGCACTCAGCAATCCATCCTTGCTCAATCCGGACATGCACCAGCAAATCGCGCTCAGCCATAACATCTTTTTGGGAGGGATCAACCACGGTTATGTGGCCTATGGTCATCATGCAAAAAAGTGGAATGCCAGCCTACACGCTGGTTTACAATATACAACCTACGGCACCTTCGATGCAGCAGACGAATTCGGAACCATCACGGGCGAGTTCAAAGCCTCTGAATATGCTTTTGTCGTGGGCGCTTCTCGGCAAGTCTACGAAAAGCTCACCTTCGGTGCCAATGCAAAGCTGATCACTTCCCAACTGGAAACGTATAATTCCGTCGGGCTTGCAGCCGATCTTGGGCTATTTTATCAGGACACCTCCGGTCGATTTACAGCTTCCTTGGTTTTCAAGAACGCCGGCGCACAGCTGTCTGGCTACACCAACGAAAACAACGAGCCCCTTCCCTTCGATATCCAGATAGGGATTTCGCAGAGGCTAAAGCACCTCCCTTTCCGCTTCTCAGTCGTATACCACAATTTGCAACGCTGGAATCTTTTATATGACGATCCGACAACCGAAGAGACGACCTTCATCATCGGAGACGGCAACCAAGAAGAAAGTGGATTTTCCATGCAAATCGACAATTTTTTCCGGCACTTTGTTTTCAGCGGAGAGTTCCTGTTTGGCAGACTCGAAAACTTTCGACTGCGCTTTGGCTACAACCACTTGCGGAAACAGGAATTGTCTGTGGATAATTTTCGCTCTTTGGCGGGATTCTCTATGGGGCTTGGCTTCAAGATCAAGCGCTTTCGTATTGATTATGGCAGGAGCTTCTACCACTTGGCCGGAGGAGGCAATCACTTCAGCATCTCCACCAATTTGCGAGAATTTAAAAAGAAGGGCTAACAGAAAGACACCCCCTAGTTGTTCTTCCCTACTCTAGTCTCAAATTCGGCATTCTCCTTTTGGATGTATTGGTCCCAGTATCGGGAAGCAAACTGGCCAATCCGATGGTCTACCTTTTCAAAAGCCGGATCGATTTTCTTAAACATCTCTTTGTCAACCACAATACCAGTTCCTTCCAGTTCGTCGGCGGTAGGCATCAAATATTGTTGAGACAGACCTCGAATAACCAACTTCTTAGCACCGCTGTGCATCATCAATTTGGTACTGACCGGCGAAGCATCGCAGCGGTCGTTGAGCAAATACATAAACGTACTTTCAGCAATACCGTCCTTATCGATGTCTAATACCAGAAGGCTGCTATCGACCAAATGCACATCGCAGTCACAATCACATTGATCTACCCAATCGTGTATATCCCACAAAAGTCGAATCTCATCATCTTTTTGTACGTATTGCTCGGCAAATATTTCCGCTTTACGCAAGGAAGGCTCCTCTTGGTCACTGACCTCTTTCTGAGAAAGAATAAGGGTATTTTGACCGTTTTGATCTGTCCAATGAATGGTTTTGATGAGCTGTCCCTTGAAAGGCATTTCCCTTTTGTCAAAACTCTGGTTGAATGCCAAGGGAGAAATGGTAGCTTCCTCTGTGGATGGCACGGAAGAACCTGCGCCCTTTTCTTTGACCGTACAGGCGGCAATCATCAATAAGAAAAACAACAGACCTATTACGCTCTTTGCTCCTTTCATCATACAATTTTTTTTCAAAAAACGCCCAGCGTTACTTTTGACAGATAGACAAATCCTTTTAAAGCAATTGGTTGAGCAGTTCGTAGCATTGAATGAACCAATCAACCGCTTAGACTTTCCAACCATTGAATGTACAAATTTTACCAAAATTACCTAAAAGGATGAGCCCTGGATTTTGAAGTACATCAAAGTATGTCGTGCCTGTTCATTTTCTTCCCTACTTTCCGTGAATCTCCTGCAGATAATACTTTCGATACCTCAAAGGCGTCTTGCCAGTGATCGCCTTGAACTGCTTGTTGAAGGTCGATAGATTGATAAAGCCGCAATGAAAACATATTTCGGAAATGCTCAAGCCCGTATTGCTCAACAATCGACTGGCCTGGGCAATCCGGTATTTGTTGACAAAGGCCATAAAGGTATGACCAGTCACTCGCTTAAAATGGCGACAAAAGGCTGGTTTTGTCATATTTGCCAAGCGAACAGCCTCCTCCAAACTCAGTTTGTCCTGGTAGTTTTTCTCCACATAATCGTAGATTTTACGAATGCGGCCATGGTCGCTCTCTCGCAATTTCAAACCAACACCTGAAGCGTTTAGGATGTCGTATTCTTTGGAATTGGCTAAGGTAGTCAAGATGCCTAGGAAGACAGATAGGCGCTGCTCGGCCTTCATAGTCGATAAAGCAATCATCTCCGTACCGACGCGCTCTCGGGTTTGGCCACCGAAGGAAATTCCCAGTTGGCTGCGCTGCAACAACTGACGAATCTTGGCCATCTCTGGAATGTCAAAGAAAGTTGCGCCCAAAAAATCGGGATGCCATTGGATCAGGATTTCAATATGCTCCTCCACCATATCCTCGGTAAATCCACGATGCGGTAGGTTGCTACCAACCATAATGAGATCGCCATTCTCAAAGCGCGTAACGTGGTTTCCAATGTGCCTGGTAGCTGTTCCACGATTGATGTACACCAGCTCATACTCTGGATGATAGTGCCAGTAGCTCGGACATTGCGGTCCAGCCAACTGAAAACGTCGAACACGCAACGAACTGCCAAAATCTGCATCTATCTTTTCTAAAACGGCGGCTCCCATATAGTTTTTATTCTCTAATTAACAATAGTAAGCAATAAATAACAAACAAAGGTTAACCAGTCACCATAAATAGCCAATAGCTACTTAGCAATCTTCTCAGATAAGCTCAATCTTTGCCCAATAAAATAGACCAGCCTGTGTTTCGATCAGCCGTCAATATCATCTTTTGGATCAACGGATTTTTGTATGCCAATTGGGTATCGCGCCTCCCACGCTTGCAAGAATTGTATGGCATGGACAATGGCATGTTGGGACTCGTCCTGCTGGCAGCCTCTATTGGTGCCTTGCTGGCCATGCCCTTTGCCGGTTGGGTCATTGTGAGAAATGGCAGCCGACAAGTTACTACTGCCTCAACGCTGATTCTCTGTTTAGTTATACCTTTTTTCACCATGCTACCCACCACACTTAGCCTTGGTGTAGCCTTCTTTGCCATGGGTATTGTAACAGGTATGATGGATGTTGCTATGAATGCGCAGGCAGTATTGGCAGAACAACAGCTTCAAAAGCCGATCATGGCTTCTTTTCACGCCATTTTTAGTGCCGGTATGATGCTCGGAGCAGCCAACGGCGCCCTTTTTGTACGCTTAGAATACGATCTTTTCACCCACTTAGCTTTGGCTTGTATCCTTTGTTTTTTCCTGGCCCTATTTGCCATTCGCCACCTGATGGATGATCCAAGAGCGGCAGCGACTGGAAAGGAAGAAGAAGTATTGTTTCGGATGCCCAGCCGGGCCTTACTAGGCGTTGGGCTGATTGCTTTTTGCTGCATGCTAGGCGAGGGTGCCATGTCCGATTGGAGTACCAACTTCATGGAAAACATCGCTTTGGCCGAGGAGGCCATTGCACCGCTGGCACTGGCAGCTTTTTCAACAGCCATGATGTGTGGTCGCTTTTTGGGTGATCGAGCCAGAACCCTCCTGGGAGACGCCCGGCTTTTGCTATCAGGTAGCTTGGTTGCTACGGTTGGGATGGGCATCGTTTTGGGTATCACACACCCTTGGGTAGCGGTGATTGGCTTCTTCGTTATCGGTCTGGGTTTGGCCACCATTGTTCCGATCGCCTACAGTGTGGCAGGCAATACGAAGGGACTTGCTCCTGGGGTTGGCATCAGCATGGTGACCACCATTGGCTATTCCGGTTTCCTATTTGGGCCGCCTATTATTGGCTTTGTAGCCGATTGGCAGAATCTACATCTGGCCCTATTTTTCGTATTAATCCTATTTATTTTGATGTCCATTTTCAGTTTTCGAAACTACATGGGTAAAAAATCTTGAATAGCAAAACGAACCTTCGATCTAGTGAGCTGTTTAATCAATGTCATAACACAGAAATTGTTCAGTTCCTAAAACTCCACTAATACGAATGAAGTTATTCGAATCCTTTCAGCTGGGAAGCAAGACGCTTTCCAACAGAATCGTCATGGCACCCATGACGCGATCTAGAGCTCATGCCAGCACCAATGCCCCCGACGAATTGGTAGCCACTTACTATGGTCAGAGAGCAGACGCTGGCCTAATCATTACAGAAGGTACCTCGCCCTCGCCAAACGGCCTGGGCTATCCAAGAATCCCTGGCTTATTCAGTAAGGCGCAAGCCGACGGTTGGCGCTTGGTTACCGATGCCGTGCATGAAAAGGGTGGACACATCTTTGTTCAACTGATGCATACCGGACGGGTGACCCACAAAGATAATCTCCCCGAGGGGGCAGAAGTACTTGCCCCAACAGGTGGGACTTTAGTGGGCGAAATGTATACGGATGCCAATGGGATGCAGCCACATTCAACGGCCCGAGAAATGACCTCAGAGGACATCCAGCAAGCCATCCGAGAGTACGTCGATTCTGCAAAATTGGCCATCGAGGCTGGTTTCGACGGTGTAGAATTGCATGCAGCCAATGGTTATCTGCTGGCTCAGTTCTTATCTGCCCATTCCAACAAACGCACAGACCACTACGGAGGCAGCATTGAAAGTAGAGCGCGCTTCATTTTGGAAATTGCCGAGCAAACCGTTGCAGCGATTGGCAAAGACAAAGTGGGAATTCGCCTCTCTCCCTATGGTATCCTCAACGATATGGCCGTCTACGATTCCATCGATGAGACATTTGAATACCTGGCCGGAGCATTAGACAAGTTGGGCTTGGTGTATGTCCACCTAGTTGACCATTCCTCTATGGGAGCGCCAGCGGTGCCTCCGACTGTCGTGGAGCGCATCAGACAGGCTTATAAAGGCAACCTTATTTTAAGTGGTGGATATGACAAGGCTCGGGCGGAGGAAAACCTCCAAAAAGAGGCCGGCGAATTGATTGCTTTCGGTCGCCCCTTTATTGGTAATCCAGATTTGGTCCAGCGCTTACAAACAGGAGCAGAATTGGTTGATGCAGATCAATCGACTTTTTATACACCAGGTGCGAAAGGGTATACAGATTACCCGAGCCTGGTTGGCACAGCAGAGTAGTTTTACATCAAATCATTAGAAATGAAACTGCCTTCAATCCAGTCTTTTAGTGGATTCGAAGGCAGTTTTTTATTAGGGGCATGAAGCTATTCCATTCTCGAGCGAACATCTGTTCCTTCAAATTCCCAGGCAATATTATCGACAGGTACCAGGGAAGCCAATTCGTACAATTCCTTATAGCCATACCCATAGAGGTTGATGAAAGTCGGAATGTTCAGTGCCAAGGGCATGGACTTAGCTGGAAAGTTGCGATTGTCACCTAGAACGTTGTTGTTGCAGTAGATCAAAATCTTGGTCGTTTTACTTGGAATGACTTCCAGAAGTTTTTCCTTTGTAAAATCGGAGAAGTTCAGATGGACCGCACCTTTCAAATGCTTTTGATCGTAAGCTGCTTTGGAACGCGTGTCGAGAATGATGGTTCCCGACTCTTTGGACTTTTCCATAAACGCCTCAAAATCCAACAATCGATCTTTGCGGTAAGCCTCCACTTCTTTGGTCAGCGTCAAAAAGCTCGGATAATCCACCAGCGACTTATCCGTTGTCGGTAAGGCAGTGGTCCTCATTTTATAGTTCTTATCATTGGCCGCCTTTCGAACAGAGTTGAGAATGGAATTCTCCAGGCTTTGCATGCCAGCCTTTTCCTTGGAACGGTCTTTCAAGTAAGCATTCCGCTTTTGATTGAGATCGCGAATTTCTGTCTGAATACGGGCGCGGCTATTTTGCTTTTCCTCCACATATTTTTCCAGCTCTGCATTGGAATAGTTGCGTATTTCTTTGGGTAGGGCTGTTTTCTTTTTCAGGATCGACTTATCTCTTTTGTAGGCGTCCACCAAATCCCACTTGTCGTTCGTGTATGCTTTAGAGCTTTTAAAGATTGTGCGATCCACAGCATTGGATAAAGTGTAGGAAGAGGCATTGGCATCTTGACGGCTTTGGTTCTTCTTGAACTTTGCTCCTTGATCGCCGTAGGGGACATAGGTTTTATTGAGTTCTGTATTCAGCGCACCGATGGACTTATCATAAGGTGTTTCGATGTAGACGGTTTGCTCGTTTTGATCGATTGTCATAAAGGAACCATGACCAGCCTGCGCACCTTGGTCCCAATACTCTGAAATGCCAGAGGATTCATTTCCACAATAAATGGTGTGTATGATGATGTCCCGATCTACCGCCATTTGACAAGCTTTTTTGAAAGGGACGACGCCTTGTGCAAAAGATTCATTTCCTGCAATGTAGATCATTTTCAGATCGTCTTTGTTTTGCCCCCATTTCAACTGGTCGAGGGCTCTTTTGATGACCATGCCACAGTACTCATTGCCCCCATTGGTGGTGAGGGTGAAGAGTTTTTCAGACACCAAGTCCATATCTGTCGTAAAAGGCAGTAGTTGACGAATGTAGCCTTGGCGGGCAGATAACCCATCATTGCCATACTCATAAAGCGAAATCATTAGGCGGGGGGCTTTTCCTTCTGTGTGTTGAAGACTTCCCAATTCGTTGACGATCTTCCACAGCTGAGACTTTGCCTGTTCGATCAGACCAGACATGGAGCTGCTGGTATCCAACAATAGAGCAACTCGGATGGATTTCCCACTTTGGACTTCCTCTTCTGTTGCCACAGTAACTTCGTCATTCCACAAGTTGTGTACAACACTAGCGGCAAATACATTGATTTTGAACCCTAAAAATAAGAGGAGTACAGCGGTACAAGACATTAGATACAATTTCCATAATTTCATAGAGCTGGCGTTTTTGATGAATGAATAGCTCAAAATTCCTGGAAAAAAACAGAAAGAAAAACCAATACTTGGCCAGGGAGATGTCTGCCTTTGCCAAGTATCCATCTGACTTGGTAAACGCCCCCAAATCACCCTTTTTTGCCAAAACAGCATTCCCTAAAATCGGTTATCTTTGGATGCGAGAGCTTAAAAACAGATATGATCTGGCACAAAACCATACTATTGTCCTTACTACTGCTACTAGCCTTTCCAGGGCTGGCACAGATAAAGAGTTCCAAACTTGGACGACAAACAGAGCCGGACCCTGCCAAATTGCTGGACCAGGCCACCTCTGTCCAATCGGTCAGCCAGATCAAATCAACCGACCTCATCGACCAGGCCGTCCAAATCGCTAAAAAGCAAGAAAAACCCGATGTGCTGGCCCGCGCCTACCTGCTGCTGGCCGACATCAATGAAGACATCCAGCAATACGAACTGGCCATCATCCGCCGCAAAAATGGCATGATGCTTTTTCAATCGATGGGAGAAAAAGTCAAAATGGCCGAACAACAATACGAAATCGGACGATTGTATAACCTGCTAAAAAACACCGACATTGCCAGGCTTTACTTCAACATGTGTTTGCAAAATGAAGCTGCCAACTCCTCCCTCCTGCTAAGATGCCGCGAGGGCCTGGCAGATGCCGACCGACTCGACCGGGAACTCAACAAGAGTCTATTAGAGTATAGCCAATTGGAAAGTGACTATGCCAGACAGCAGGATACTCGGAGCCTATCGCGCATACAAGCCAAGAAGGCCAACGTCTACGCCCAGCAGCAAAACGCCCCCTTGGCAGAGGCCAACTTTCGGAATTCTACCCGCAACCTAATCGCCAGCCAAGAAAAGGATAGCAGTAGTATAGAAAACGACTACAAAGACATCGAGGAGGCTAAAGAATCGCTCATTCTCAATGCATCGTCAGACAAGGAAATAGAATACCGGCAAGAACACCTACAATTACAAAACAGCCTAAACATAGAACCCAACCAGATTGTAGAAGAACAGCTCAAAATTGCTGATGCCTATCTCGACAAAGGTGACTTGAACAATGCCTCCAAATATGTCCGCCAGTCCAAGGCATTGATCGATAAGGTGGATGACAGCGAAAAGGTCGGAGAAATATACCTGCGCTCATCCGAAATCAACTCCCAAAAAGGAGACTACATAGCCGCCGTCCAAGATTTGAAAACTTATGAGTCGAGCCTTAAAAATACCAATAAAAGTAAGCAGGACGAAGTCAACGAGCTATTGGCCATCCTCAAAACGCAGCGAAAAATTGATCTATTTGAAAAAGATTTTGACTACACGATAGCTCGCAACCAATACACCAGGACACAGCTATTTACTCAGCGAGTCATCATTGGGCTGCTCAGTTTATTGCTGTTGGGCGCCCTGGTATCCATTTATTTTATTTACAAAAACATCCGGGAGAAAAGGAAGGCTAATCACATGCTGCTGCTGAAGTCCTTGCGAACCCAGATGAATCCACACTTTATTTTCAACGTCCTCAACTCTGTCAACAACTTCATTGCCCGCAACGATGAACGCTCGGCCAATAAGTATCTCTCAGATTTTTCAGTTCTGATGCGTCGGGTGCTCGACGATTCCAAACTGGAATTCATCTCCTTGGAAAAAGAATTGGAACTCATCAGTTTGTACCTGAAATTGGAGCATACCCGCTTCCGTGATAAGTTTGATTACGACATCGAACAGCCAGAAGAGATTGACTACAACAACCTCAAAATCCCTCCGATGCTGATTCAGCCCTTTCTGGAAAATGCCGTGTGGCATGGCATCCGATACAAAGAAGGAAAAGGACACATTCAGTTGCGAATCGAAGAACTGGAAGATAAACTAAAGATCGTCATTGAAGACAATGGCATTGGTCGCAAACGCTCCATGGCTCTGAAAACCAGCAACCAAAAGCAATACCAGTCCACTGCCTTAAACAACATCGGTCAACGTCTAAAACTGATTCGAGAGTTATACTCCAAGGACTACATCCTCCACACTTCCGACCTCCAGCCCGAGGCATACGACACCGGTACGCGAGTCGAAATCACAATTCCTATTGCATGAGTAACATCACCGCCCTAATTGTAGATGACGAATTGGACAGTCGGGAAACGCTGACAGCTTTCCTCGGCAAATACTGTCCTTCCGTTCAAGTAAAAGGAACAGCCGCCAATATCGTCGAGGCCAAGAAAGCCATCAAAAACCTTCAACCCCAATTGGTGTTCCTAGACATCGAAATGCCTTATGGCAATGCTTTTGATTTGCTTGACCAGCTAGAAGAAATTTCGTTCGAAACCATCTTTATCACCGCCTTTTCTCAGTATGCCATCCAGGCGCTTAACCTCAGTGCCGCCCATTACTTACTCAAGCCCATCGACATTGACGAACTCATCATTGCGGTCGACAAAGTCAAGGAAAGATTGAATTCTCAGCAGGAAAAAAACCACACCAGTATCTTGCTTCAAAATATATCCTCCCTCAATACGCAGAATCAAAAGATCGTCCTTCCGCTCATCAATGGCTTTGAAGTCAAGCGTGTTCGGGACGTGCGCTATTGCGAGGCGGAAGATAACTTCACAAAGTTTCACTTTACAGATGGGCAAACATCCTTGATTTGCCGCAAACTGAAGTTTTATGAACAGGTGCTGGACCCTCTCGGATTTTACCGCATCCACCGTTCTACCCTCATCAATCTGGAATACGTCCAACGCTACATCAAGGGCAAAGGTGGGCAGGTCATCATGGACAACCAAAGAGAGTTGGAGGTCGCTCAAGCACGGAAAAAAGGATTTTTAGAACGATTTGGTATCTAAATAGCGCTTTGTCAATCCCTCATAGGCATCTATGCGCCGGTCCCTGAAAAACGGCCAAATACGGCGAACATCCTCCGTTCGCTTTCGATCGACTTCTACCACTGCCACTTCCTCGACATCCGAGGCTGCCTGGTACAGCAATTCCCCCTGCGGCCCAGCCACAAAGCTCTGTCCCCAAAACTGGATTCCCCCCGTTGCGCCCGTCCAGTCCTCCTCCAACCCTACCCGGTTGACACTAACCACCGGCAAGCCATTGGCGACTGCATGCCCGCGTTGGCTCAGTTGCCAAGCATCAAATTGCCGCCTTTGTTCTGCTGGATCGTCGGTACTTTCCCAACCAATGGCCGTTGGATAAATTAAGACTTCCGCCCCAGCCATCGCCATCAGCCTGGCCGCCTCCGGATACCACTGGTCCCAGCATACCAGCACCCCTAGAGTTCCAACGGAAGTCTGGATGGGCTGAAAACCAAGATCGCCTGGTGTAAAGTAAAATTTCTCATAATATGCCGGATCGTCCGGAATGTGCATCTTCCGATAAGTGCCAGCAATGCGTCCATCCTTCTCAAAAACCACGGCCGTATTGTGGTAAATACCAGGCGCTCGCTTTTCAAAAAACGAACCCACCAAAACCAGTTGATGCTCTTTGGCCACCTTGGCAAATCGATCCGTGGCAGCACCTGGAATTGGCTCGGCCAAGTCAAATTGCCCGACCTCCTCTGCCTGACAGAAATACAAACTACAGTGCAATTCCTGCAAAACCACCAATTGCGCGCCCCTCCGAGCGCACTCCGCAATGCCATCGATACTCTTTTGAATATTGGCCGACTGATCTGCCGAATTTTGCTGCTGAACCATACCAACCGATAAAATACTCATACCTCAATGATTTTAATTGTGCTATTGTAAGATAGTCAAACACAAGCAATAACCGACTGTAAGTTGTTATTACACTAATGTAACTTATTTGAAAGAAGGACATTCAGTGAAATTAATATTTATCAACTATATAAATCACTGATTAAAAACCTCTTGCGTCAATATTTTCTATAACTAAAATTACAGTAAATGAATATTACGCAATTAAGATCAATTAGTTGACTTTAATTGGTAATTTTTATACATTTAGAATCACAAACCTGATTTTAAATGACTTTATTTCAAATTACAGAACAACAAATCCTGGATAGAATTAGATTCGAAAACCCATGGTGGACCGACAGGGTAATAGATGAATTCTACAATTCAATGAAGAGAAGGCTTTACTTCTCCAAATTTATTCCGCTCATAGAGGAGAGCAGAATTAAAAGAGCTGTTGTCTTAATGGGACCTAGAAGGGTTGGAAAAACTGTAATGATCTTTCATAGCATTCAGAAATTAATTGAGAACGGAGTTGACCCACAAAAAATTTTCTATCTATCAATAGAAACACCAATTTTCAATGGAATTGGAATTGAGGAATTGTTTAATTATTGTAGAAAGGCTGTAGGAAAGGAGGATGAATTAAAAGGGTTTTATGTTTTTTTTGACGAAGTACAGTATTTAAAAGATTGGGAAATTCATTTAAAGTCGCTTGTTGACTCATATCATCATATCAAATTTATCGTTTCTGGTTCAGCTGCTGCAGCTTTAAGACTAAAGAGCAATGAATCAGGAGCTGGAAGATTTACCGACTTCACTCTCCCTCCATTAACCTTCCATGAATATATACATCTTAAAAACTTAGATAATCTAATTGTACCCAAGAAAAAGAAATGGAATGAATTTGAAATAACACTTTTTCAAACAGTAAATATACAAGAGCTGAACGAGCACTTCCTCAATTACATGAATTTTGGAGGATACCCTGAAGTATCATTATCAAAAGAGATCCAATCCAATCCAGGCAGATATATTAAAAGTGATATAATTGATAAGGTACTATTGAGAGATTTACCTAGTCTTTACGGTATACAAGATGTTCAAGAATTAAATTCTTTATTTACAACGATTGCCTTCAATACTGGAAATGAATTTTCGTATGACAATCTATCAACTTCATCAGGAGTATCTAAAAACACCATCAAAAAATACATCAGCTACCTTGAAGCAGCTTTCCTAATTCGAGTTGTTAATAGGGTTGACTTAAGTGGCAAAAAATTTAAAAGAGCGAATTATTTTAAAATTTACCTAACCAATCCTTCCCTTAGGAGTGCACTGTTCTCCCCAATCAATAACAATTCAAAGATTATTGGAAATATGGTTGAGACAGCCATATACTCTCAATGGTTTCATAGACAGTGGCAAACACCTTACTATGCAAGATGGAAAAATGGGGAAGTTGATATCGTTGGGTTGAAAATTAGTGACTTAAAGCCCTCGTGGGCAGTTGAAATTAAATGGTCAAATAGATATTATGAGAATCCATCAGAATTAAAAAGCTTATCTAATTTTTTACTTAAAAACAAACTTGATAAAGCAATCGTCACTACCATAGATATTACAGGTGAAATCAAAATGAAAAATTACACATTGGACTATATGCCATCATCTTTATACTGCTATACGATTGGAAGAAGAACATTAGAGTAATGAAATATGCCATTGCTTAAAATGGAAAAAACACAGCGTCTGGCATAAACACTACTAAGCAAAAGAAAATACTTTTGCCAAATGAAACGACCTGATCGATAAAATAGAGAACTTCAAAAAACAGATCACACCTCCTCTCTGTTGTCTTTATTGATTGTTACAACTACCTAAGAGCTTTAAGGACAATGATAAAGACTGAAAATTTTGATAAAGTAGAGATTGAATCTTCTGATCAATTGAGAAAGTGGTTAATGAAAAATTACCACATACAGGACAGCGTATGGCTTGTGACCTACAAAAAAACTGAAAGGGAAAAGTATGTCTCCCGAGATGAAGTCCTGGACGAATTGCTGTGCTTTGGATGGATCGATGGCATACGGCGAAAACTGGATGACACAAGAACAATGCAGCTCATTTCTCCTAGAAAAGTGCAACACTGGGCCAGGTCCTACAAGGAAAGAGCTGAAAAATTGATTAAGGAAGAAAGAATGCACAAGGCTGGCTTGGATGCCATCAAGGCTGGAAAAGAAAGTGGACTTTGGGATTTTATGGATGATGTAGATAAGCTAATAGTCCCCGACGATTTGCGAGATGCCCTCAAAAAATACGAGGGTGCTAGCGCGTTTTTTGATGGCATCAATGATTCGAGCAAGAGATTTGTCTTGCGATGGATCAAGCTGGCAAAGACAAACAAAACAAGGGTCAACAGAATAGAGAAAATAGCCAAACTTTCATCGATCGGTGAAAAGCTACCTGGAAGCTAGGAGGAGAAGCACCCAGTCCGAACAAGACGCTTTTCTAATAATAATTCATACTGATACAGTGCAAAGAGCCGTGTTGCTCGATCAAAGCGCGACAATTCACCGCCAGTACCTCCCTCCCTGGAAATAAGGATTGGAGGCAATTCATGGCAAGCTGATCTTCTGCCACACCGTAGACGGGTACCAGGACAGCTCCATTGAGAAGGAGGAAATTCGCATAGGTGGCCGGCAGACGATGGCCGTCCTCAGCCCGAATGGGCGTGGGAAGAGGCAGCGGAACCAAGCGATAAGGCGCTCCATTCGACTGACGTAATTGCCGCAGCTCCAACTCCATGGCCTTCAAAGGCTCAAAATGTGGGTCGGCAGAATTGGTACATTGCACGTAAGCTATGGTGGCTTCATCACAAAAGCGGGCTAAAGTATCGATATGCGCATCAGTATCGTCTCCCATAAGGTGACCGTTATGCAACCAGAGGATGCGTTCCAGGCCCAAGAGAGACTTGAGGGTTTGCTCAATTGCTTGCTGTGAAAGATGGGGATTTCGGTTGGGGGACAACAGGCATTGGCTCGTCGTCAGCAGCGTCCCCTTGCCATCGCTCTCCAAGCTCCCTCCCTCTAGCACGAAACCAAGGCTCTGCAAGCGATAGTCATCCAAAACATGTTGCTGCGCCAACCTCCGGGTAATCTGATTGTCTTGGTCTGCTGGAAACTTTAGCCCCCAGCCATTAAATACGAAATCCAACAAAAGACGCTCTTCCCCTTCAAAGACCGTAATCCCGCCATGGTCTCGCGCCCAACTGTCATTGGAAGGAATCTCCACCAACTGAAAATAGTCCGTTTCAGCATCCGTCCACAATGCTTCAACCGACTTCTTATCCTGGCAGACCAGTAAGACCCTCTGAAATCGACTGGCCAGCCGAATCACTTCCTGGAAACAATGAATGGCCTCCTCCCAATTGTTCTTCCAATCAGTCGCAGGATGCGGAAAAGTGAACTGGACAAACCGCTGTGGCTCCCATTCTGCCGGCAAGCGACGCCTCGAAGCAGGGGGAGTACTCAACTAGCAAAGATTTGATCGAAATTCTTAAAGGATTTAAACTCCAAAGCATTGCCGCTGGGATCGTAAAAGAACATGGTTGCTTGCTCTCCAACTTCTCCCTTGAAACGAACATAAGGCTCGATGACAAAGCTAATACCATGCTGCTGAAGCTTGTCCGATAGTTTTTCCCACTCTGCCCATTCCAGAATGGCTCCAAAATGCTTAATTGGTACGCTTTTTCCATCAACTGCATTGGCAGCTGGCTCGGAAATGGACTCTTCGGTAAAATGGGCTGTAATTTGGTTACCCCAAAAATCAAAGTCAATCCACCGGTCAGAAGTTCTTCCAACTTTACATCCTAATAAGCCTTCATAGAACTCGCGAGTCTTTACAAGATCGGTTACAGGAAATGCCAAATGAAAAGGTGTCATTATTGTTATAGGTTTACGAGTTTATTGTTAAATTGTGATGTTTTCCTGCCAAATTAAATGAAGCGTTATTTTTTCGCAAACCCAAAGGAATGCAATTAACAAAAAATATGGATGCGCTCGTTTTAGAGCCCGTTCGTAATACCTCTAACCAAGAAGAACAAATACAAAAACTAATTACGCTAAGCCTCAAAGAGGACGCACGCTCAAATACGGGCCAAACTCTGGCAGCTTACCTCCAACCAAACGACCAACACCAACTTTTTGTCGCACTTTTCGAAAAACTGTGCATCGGAATTGTCGGACTTGAAAACTTGGGAGGCCACAAATATTACATTCGACACATCGCCGTCGAGCCAGACATGCAGTGGAAAGGCATCGGCAATTTTATGCTCGAACAACTACCAAAGTTCCTTTTACTAAAAATTCTTGAGACAGAGACAGACAAAAAGTATGTCGGCTTTTTCCAGGCTTGCCAGTTCGACGTTTTTCCCGATCCACACAAAACAACCAGCGATGAAAAATACCATTGTGTAAAAGTCTTTAAACTCAACAGCATCGATCATTTCTTCCCAGAATAATTTCAGCCCACATTTCCCAATCCGCATCCAGATCGAAAATAGCCATTTTTTGGCTTAGGCAAGGCTAATTTCTGAAGCATAAGCAGAAAGGTAGTATCCATATTCCATGAATGCTTATTATTAAATTGCAAACGTACGCTAAATCAACCAACAAGGTCGTTCAGCCGATATTCCTACCGTACGATTTTCGCTAAACTCCAGGTAAAATCCTCTCTTATGCATTTTGCTTCCTATTTCAGTCGCTGTTCATCCCTCTTTTTTCTTTTTTGCCTGGCCAATGGATACTGCCTCGCACAGTTCAATTTGTCCGGTACCGTTATCGATCGCGCAAAAGGAACACCTGTAGAAGCTGTTCACGTGTTTTTAGAAAACACGACATTAGGGACACTAACTGATGAGCAAGGACGCTACGAATTCAAGGAAATTCCCAATGGCGTTTACAAGTTGATCGTCTCACATCTGGCGTATAATACAGTTGACATGACTGTCCGAACACCGCGGCGAACACCCTATATTTTAGACTTCAAATTATTCCCAAGCTCCATTGACTTAAGTGCCGTAGAAGTCACCTCCAAAAAAAGTAGAAAGCGAAACCGCTACCTCAAAGAGTTTACCAGTGCTATTTTGGGCAATACGCCCAATGGCGCCAAATGTCGTTTGCTGAACCCAGAACAAGTCCTCCTTCAAAAGGAAGCCGACGGCAGACTAACGGCCAGTGCCAAAGGAATCCTGAAATTCGAGAATAAATCTACCGGCTACATTACTTACTTCCTACTGGAAGATTTTGCGTCGATAAACAATCAGATTTCCTATGCTGGTAAAACCTTTTTTGAAGCCTTGGAAAGTAGCGATCCCAAAGAGGCCCGGCGTTGGGCAAAAAACCGCAAGGTCACTTTCCAAGGCTCTGTGCGCCATTTTTATCTCAGCTTGATGCAAAATCGCCTCACCCAAGACGGTTTTGAAATCTATAAGGCCAAGTTGCAAGACAATAAAAAGTTTGTGACCACCGGACGCGTTGACCCCAAACAACTCATCAAACAAAATGGAGACAACTACCAACTTCAATTCGACGATTTTCTCAAGGTGGTCTACACTCGGGAAGGGGAAATCGACCACGCTGGCTCCCGGCGCATTGGACGTTCTGCCAAGCAGCTCAGCCAACGCGCAGAGAGCGACTTAGTCGATCAAGAATCTGGCAGCCTCGGCCAAAAGAGGAAAAAGCAAACCTCCTGGCTATTTGCCCGCAAAAGCAAAATTGACATCAGCCCGGAAGGATTTCCCACCAAGCCGGGCTCGGTCGTCGAATATGGCTATTGGAACGAAGAAGGGTTGGCAGACTTCCTGCCTTTGGAGTACAGCCCCAAAGCCGCCACCATCGTCGCCGCAACCGATGTACCAGCCGAAGAGCAGCCTGCGCCAGAACGCAATGGCTTTCAGCTGACCCAATTAAAAATTCCCCTTGCAGACATCCAGTCCGGTGGCCCACCCCGCGATGGCATCCCATCCATCGATCGCCCCAGCTTCATTGGTGCTTCCGACATAGGCAATGTCCTTCGAAAGGACTAACGCATACTGGGCATTTACTACAATGGCATCGCAAAGGCTTATCCCACCAAGATTTTGGATAGACATGAAGTCGTCAACGACCACTTTGGAAACGAACCCGTATTGGTCACCTACTGCCCACTTTGCCGCAGTGGCATGGCCTTTTTGGTCAAAGACCTCGAAGGTCAAAGCTCTTTTGGCGTTTCAGGATTGCTCTACAACAGTGATGTCTTACTGTACGACCGCCAAACAGCATCCCTTTGGTCGCAAATCTTAGGCGAAGCCGTCTCTGGGCCAATGGCTGGCACCAAGCTTCCCGTAGTAGCCGTAGAGCAAACGAGCTGGGGGCAGTGGTACGCTAGACATCCCGAAAGTCAAGTATTGGATCAAAGAGGAAGAGACTATTCTCAAAAAGCTTATGCAGAGTACGAGCAGTCCGGGCGCTTGATGTTTCCCGTTAATCATCGAGATAAACGACTGCCGGAAAAAGCACTGGTTATTGGCATAGAAATAAACGGCCAATTCAAGGCATATGCCTTTCGCAAGCTCCGCAAACACAAGAAAGAAGTACTGGAAGATACATTCAACGGGCAGAAGCTACAGATTCACTACAATTCCAAAGGTCGCTATGCCCGCATTACAGATGAATCTGGCAAAATACTACCTGCCGTTAGTATGTATTGGTTTGCCTGGTCAGCCTTTCATCCCGAGACCGCCTTGTACTAAGCTCGGCGACTGCCGCCAAAAAGGCGATTCCAACCAAACCAAGCGACCAACAGTAAGCCACCAAATATCAACAATACCTGCTGAAAAGGCATGTAAGAAAACACAAAGATACGCGTCCGATCAACCATCCACATGAGGATCAATACAGCAGCGATCATAATGACCAAACCAGATAATTTACCAAAGCCCGGAATCAAGTCCAAGTCTACATTCCGTCGGATCAACAAGAGTGTGATGATCATGGACAAGATGGGCAGCACCTGCGTATAAATATCGGTATCGAAGATGCTGCGCCGCTCGAACAAAAAGAGGTAGATACTCAAGGTCACAGCAAAAATCCCGGGAATGCTCACCAGGTAGATCAACAGCGAATAAAGGTATTTCCAAGGGGAAATATGCCCTTCATTTCGCCCGAAGATGCCAGCTAGTAGAGCGGTCAGCGGAATGAGCAAAAAGAAGAAAATAACGTAATAGGGATTTTCTCCCAGCTGATCGATAAATTGTCTAAGGGTCATTCGTTTATTTGCTTTGATATAGGCTTGCCTGGCTGCAGCTGAAAGGACTTAGATGCCCAGCAGCAGCTTCACAGGGTCTTCCAGTAATTTCTTCACCTTCACCAAGAAGGTAACGGAAGTACTGCCGTCGATGATCCTATGGTCGTAAGACAATGCTAAGTACATCATTGGGCGGATCACCACCTCTCCATTCACAGCAACAGGCCGCTGTTGGATGGTGTGCATACCCAAGATGGCAGATTGAGGCTTATTGATGATGGGCGTACTGACTAGAGAACCAAACACACCACCATTGGTAATGGTAAAGGTTCCCCCTTTCATTTCATCTAGTGTCAGTTTGTTTTCGCGTGCCTTGGCTGCCAGCGCCTTGATCGCTTTTTCAATTTCGTGAAAATCCATTGACTCCACATTCTTCACAGGCGGCACAACCAGCCCATTGGGCGTAGAGATGGCAATAGAAATATCGACATAATCGTGGTAGACAATCTCATTTTCATCGATCATGGCATTGACATCTGGCATTTCCACCAGCACCTTAGCACAAGCCTTGGCAAAGAGCGACATAAAGCCCAGTTTGACACCATATTTTTCTACAAACTCCTCCTGATATTTTTTGCGCAATGCCATCACTGCCGACAGATCCACCTCGTTGAAGGTCGTCAGCATCGCCGTTTCATTCTTGGCAGAAACCAATCGATTGGCGATGGTCCGGCGCATGCGACTCATTTTCTTGCGGCTGGTAGAGCGCTGTAATGGAGACACAGGCGTTGGGGCAGCGGGCGCTACCGGCTGGGCAGCAGGGGCCACTGGCGCAGGGGCTGTTTCTTTCTTGGCAACAGCTTCCAGAACATCGGCTTTGAGGATTCTTCCGTCCTTACCTGTTGCAGTTACTTCTGCCGTAGAAATATTTTGTTCCGCCATTATCTTGGCAGCAGCAGGTGAAGGGGTCCCAGCGGCATAAGAGGAAGCACCATTAGTGGCTGGCACTTCGGCAACTGGCGTAGCCTTGGCGGTTTCTGCCTCCGGCGCGGGACTGCTGGAAGTACCGCCTGCATCAGCCGCCACGCTGGTATCGATCTTGGCTACTAAAGCGCCTATTTCTAGGTCATCACCTTCCTGAGCAACATAAATCAACTTTCCAGCTGCTTCTGCTGGGAACTCGAGGGTCGCCTTATCGGATTCAAATTCGCAAATGGGCTCATCCAATGCAATGATTTCTCCATTTTCTTTGAGCCACTGTGAAAGGGTAACTTCTGTGATGGATTCTCCGATAACAGGAACCCGCATTTCTACGATACTCATATGGTCTGACTTATTGCTTCTTTAATGCAAGTTGCGATTCATTTTTAAGAAAGCTTTTATTCATCGCAACTCAGGTTTTTTGATAAATTTTATAGATAGCCGAACCGGCAATTTTTGTACCTATAAATCACTACAATCAAAACAAGCAGATGTAATGTAAGTTTGATATATAGGAATTCTGCACAATATTCCGTGAATTTAACGAATTACGCAAATATAGTATCTATCGACTTTAGGAATTCTGCATCGAACTTTTTTCAGGACGTTTTCAAAGAAGGTGTAGTAGGAGGTTGAGCAGTTTTCAACACTTCTTTTCCCTCCTCTTTTTCCCGAATCAGCCAGCGGATCAGCACCGGCGTAGTGAACAAGTCGGCCATTAAAGCACTTAGAAGGGTCAGGCTGATGAGTAGTCCGATCGTTACGCTTGGTGGGTGGATGGAGAAAAGCATGACCAGGAAACCAAAAAATAAGATGACACTTGTCAAACAGATGGCCTTGCCCGTTTCGATGAAGGTGATGTGGAGCGACTCCTCAATGCTACAGCCTTTTTGCAAAGAGAGCTTGAACTTACTTAAAAAGTGGATGGTATCGTCTACCGCAATGCCAAAAACGATGGCAAAGGTGATGGCGACGCCTGCTTCCAACTCAATACCAACGAAACCCAACATGGCGCCGGCGATCATCAGCGGAAAGACGTTTGGCACCAGCGAAATGATAACCATTCGCCAGTCCCGGAAGAGTAAAGCCATTAAGATGCTGATTATAATAATTGCCAAGCCCAGTCCCTGCAGAAGGTTTCGCTGGACATATTCCGCATTTTTGTCTAAAATCAGCCCCGTACCAGTCACTTTCACATCGATAATGTCAGGATTAATATTTGCGGCAACCCATTCATTGATCTCTTGCTCTACTCGTTTTACACTATCTGCACCGACATCCAATATGCGGGAAGTAATGCGCGTATTTTTTTGGTCTTTGCTGACCATAACGGCTGAAGTGTTGGCTGGCATTTTGGATACCAAGCGCTTATATTTGGCAAATTGGCGTTCATCCTTTGGCAGTTGATAAGCGTCGGGATTGTTGTTGTTGAACATCTGGTTGATGCTCCGATAGACAGTTGCCAAAGAAGCCACTGAGCGGATAGCTGGCACCCCCATCAGCTTGTCTTCGATCTTGCCAACCTCTTGTAAAACTTCATAGGAATTGGCCGTGTAGCCCTCCTGAGTAAAAATAGCCAGTTCGAGAGGCCGGAAACCCGAGAAGGATTTTTCGAAGAACTTAAAATCTTCCGATATTTTTTCGCCCCTAGGCAAATTGCTCTCCACCCGATAGTTGGTCGTCACCAGGCTCATACCCCAAAAACAAATCAACACGACCAAAAAAGAGGCAAAGCCAATGAATTTGGGATGACGCAGAGTAAATCGATAACTGGATTCCATCATTCGATGCCAAATCGATTGTTTGTCGTTGACACGCATGATTTGATCGGCCCGAAACATCACCAATAGAGCCGTTGTAAAACCAATAACCGTAATGTAAGCAACGACGACACCAATGGCTGCATTCAAGCCAAAATCTCGAATCGGACCAATCCGGCTGGTCATCAAGGTGGCAAAGCCAATCGCAGTTGTCAATGAGGTCAATAGCGTCGCCAGACCAATCTCGCGGATGGTCGTTTGGATCGCCTCCTTGCGGCTAAAGCCCTTGCGCAACTCATCGATGTACTTCGACATGATATGTATGACATCCGATGTGCCGACGATGATCATTAACACCGGATAAAGCGCCGCCATAGCACTCAACTCACGCCCCCAGGCTCCCAGCAGACCCATAAACAGCAACATCCCCAGGCCTATGGAGCAAAGAGAAATAAATATCCCCCAGCTTCGTCGAAAGATCAGAAACATGATCAGGGTTACCAATATACCAGATACGATGGCAGAAATCGTGATCTCTCGCTGCTGCATAGCGACCATCTCCTTTTGAAAGTAAGGCGGCCCGACGAGATGATAATCCTCAAAGCCATATTTCGCAACCATTTCATCCACTGCCGGGATGAGTTCCTGAGATTGTTCCAAATTGAGGTTGGTGACAGTCTTAAAGACAATGGCCAGCGCAGTGGCATCCTCCGAAATGAGCGTATTGACAAAGCGATCATCGGACAAGATGCGCTCTTTATCTTTTTCGTAGCGGTCTGGTTCGTCGATGTGTATGACGGGGACGGTGGTCAGTCCGAAGGGCGTTTTGAGGGGGTAGCGTACGTTGGTCAGCGATTGAGCATTGGAGACATGGGGTAACTTTTGAGCCGATAGACTGAGGCTGTCAAATCGCTGCAAGAAGGACTTCTCAAAAACGCCTTCTTTGCGCTCGACGGCCAACAGCAAGAAGTTAATATCCGATTCGAAAGACTCTGTGAATGACCGATAAAACTCCAAGTCTTCATCTCCCTCCGGAAAGAACTGTTCCAGTGAAAAGCTGAATTTCAACTGAAAGAGGAAGTAGATACTCAGTAGCCCCAGTATGGTGAAGGTAATGATGGACTTTTTTCCCGGCTGAATGGTCATCGCTGCTTATGAATTTGACTAACAAAACACTCGTAGCATAAACCCAAAAAAACGCAATTTGTTCTCACAATAGTGTCAAATCCTGGCTTGGGTCAACACATGGCATTTGCGGACCATTCAACAGATAAAAGATGCGAAAAATCACTAGACTTTCAGCCAATCAACAACTTCCTGATAGACCCTCTCTGCTGTGAAACCAAATTTTTCATCCAGCACCGTGTAAGGGGCCGAATAGCCGAAATGTTCCATTCCGAAAATCTTTCCACTGCCCACTAGGTTTCTCAGGGTCACTGGCAAGCCGGCCGTCAGGCCAAAGACAGGTACATCCTTGGAGATGACAGCGTCGCGGTAGGCTTCTGACTGTTCCATAAATCGTCCTTCGGAGGGGATGGATACCAAACGCACCTTCAGTCCCTTGCGCTCACGTAGCAACACAGCACCTTCTGCCAGCGTAGACACCTCTGAACCATTGGCCAGTAGGATGACATCGGCCTCGCCCTCCTCTTTTTCCACAACGTAGCCACCTTTCTCAACTGCCAGCATGGATTCGTAGGAAGAGTTGGCCAGATTGGCTACATTCTGCCGCGACAAGATCAATCCAGAGGGCGTAGAGCGGTTTTCCAACGCCATTTTCCAGGCGACGGTCGTTTCATTGGCATCTGCTGGGCGCAGAGCTAGGAAACTGCTGTGGCCAGAGTGGTTTTTAAGTTGCTCCAACAGGCGAATTTGTGCCTCCTGCTCGATGGGTTGGTGGGTCGGGCCGTCCTCCCCTACCCGGAAAGCATCATGCGTCCAAATAAAGATCACAGGCTGCTCCATCAAGCAAGCCAAGCGAATGGCCGGCTTCATAAAGTCCGAAAAGACAAAGAAGGTCGCACAAGCGGGGATGATGCCGCCGTGCAGCGCCATTCCGGTAGCCACTGCAGCCATCGTAAATTCAGAAACACCTGCCTGAAAAAACTGACCGCTAAAATCTCCCTTTTGGAAGGAAGTCGTCTTTTTGAGGAAGGCATCCGTTTTGTCGCTATTGCTGAGGTCGGCAGAGGCCACCACCATATTATCTACATGATCCGCTAGGTAAGAAAGTACCGTTGCAGAAGCATTACGGGTAGCAACACCAGGCTTTTGAGCGATGGCGCTGAAATCGAGTTCTGGCAATTCCCCCGAAAGGAATCGCTTCAGGCGAGCTGCCAAATCCGGATTGGCCGCCTCCCATTCTTGCTGCGACTTGCGACGCTCTGCAACCTGCTGGCGCTTGCGCTCTTTGACTGCATCATACAATTCTGTCACCTCTGGAAAGACTTGAAATGGATTTTCAGGATCACCACCTAGGTTGACAACTGTTTTTTCAAAAGAAGCTCCGGACTTGCTGATCGGTTTTCCATGCGAATCAACCATTCCTTCATAGGAGCCGCCATCTTCTGTCACAGCTCCTTTGCCCATCGTCGTCTTACCAATAATGAGGGAAGGACGCTCCGTTTCTGCAACGGCAGCCTTCAAAGCACCGCGAATTTCATCGTGGTCATTGCCATTGATGGTCATAACATGCCAGCCCCAAGCTTCGTATTTTTTGCCTGTATCTTCATTCATCACATCACCGACCTCTGTAGACAGCTGAATGTCATTGGCATCATAAAACATCACAATATTGCCCAATCCCAGGAATCCAGCCGTGCGGCCTGCCCCTTGAGAAATTTCCTCCTGTACCCCACCGTCAGAGATGTATAAAAAGGTTCTGTGAGCAGTCCACTCTCCAAATCGCTCGGCCAGGAAACGCTCGGCGATGGCAGCTCCTACACCAAAAGCATGGCCGACTCCTAGAGGACCAGACGTATTTTCCACTCCTCTGCGGACGTCCACCTCTGGGTGGCCAGGCGTAGGACTACCCCACTGGCGGAAATTCTTCAGGTCATCCATGGAATAATGCCCCAACAAATGCAACTGGGAATACAACATGGCCGACATGTGGCCAGGGTCCAAGAAAAAGCGATCTCTGAAAGGATAAGCTGCATCGTCGGGATCAAACTGCAAAAACTCGGAGTACAGAATGTGGATAAAGTCTGCCCCTCCCATAGGACCACCGGGATGGCCCGACTTGGCTTTTTCAACCATTGCTGCAGCCAGAATTCGGATGTTGTCTGCCGCTTGAATTTGAACATCTGTGGAAGGGGACGAAAGAGAATCGTTATTCATTGGTTTGGACGTTTGTGTTGTTTTCCAAAATGTGCTGCTAAGATAAGAATAAGGAGCAGGTTTCGAACTTCGACCGCCAAGATTTCACTTCAATTGGACAATCTTAAATTCTAACAGCCGACTGGCCCAGGTCGTCTATTCCTCCGAATTTTCGAAGATCGCCTTCAAATACTCGAAAAGGAGGGTAATAATTGGGAAGCATTCGTAAATTCGCTGCTGAAAAATCGCCTGATTTATGGAAAAACTCAATGTCGCCATTCTCACTGGCGGAAATGTTGCCGAAAGAGGAATTTCTCTGCTGAGTGCCAAGACCGTCTTCCAACATCTCGACCCTGAAAAATATCAGCCCTACATCATAGAGCTCAACGGCCGACAGTTCGAAGAACAGGCATCCAATGCCCTGATTGATAAAAATGACTTCTCGCTAGACGTCAATGGCCACCTCATTCGGTTCGATCTGGTGTTCTTAATGCTCCACGGCCATCCTGCCGAAGATGGCAGCATTCAAGGCTATTTCGATTTATTGGGCATTCCCTACACTGGCTGTGACCATTTTGTGAGTGCACTGACGTTCAACAAACAGGCTTGCAAAGACTTTTTGCGCAGCCACAACATTCCGATGGCCCCTTCTGTCCTGATTCACCAAGGGGAAACACTCGACTTGGCAGCTATTCGACAGATGTCTCTCCCCCTGTTTGTGAAGCCCAATAAAAATGGCAGCAGCTATGGCATCTCAAAGGTAGACCGCTGGGATGATTTGGAAGCTGCCATTGAGAAGTCCTTTGCCTTTGACGATGAAGTACTGATCGAGGGGTTTCTGGATGGAAGCGAATTTTCCAATGGCGTGATCCGCAAGGGACAGGAGATCGTCGCACTGCCCATCACTGAAATTCGCTCAGAGAACGATTTTTTCGATTACAAAGCCAAATACGAGAATGAAAGCCAGGAAATTACGCCTGCCGAACTGCCAGAATCGCTAAGCCTTCAATGCCAGGCCCTCTCTCGGCGCTTGTACAAGGTGCTGGGTTGCCGGGGATTGACTCGATTCGACTATATATTGGTGGAAGGTACTTTTTACTTTTTGGAGGCAAACACCATCCCAGGTATGTCTGAGCAGAGTATTTTCCCACAACAGACACTGGCGCATGGATGGAGCATTCGCGAATTATTGGACGCTGTGGCAGAAGAGGCGCTGAGCCGGGTAAAGGAAGGTCGGGCCAAAGAAACCCACTGAGGCTGTCCCCTCAACCTTGGACGTAAACGATGACTTTTTCTTCGAAATAGGGCTCTGGAAAAAACTTCTGGATCGGATAGGTTTCGATGTATTCTCTGTTGGGTAGTGCAGCAATTTCCTCCTTGATGCGCCCTCCCTTTAAGCAAATCAAACCATTTGGCAGGCTGTGCTGCTGTTCCCTTTTCAGTAGGCGTTGGCACCAAGGAAGCAACTTGTCCAAGGCCGCCACGGCTCGGCTGACCACAAAATCAAAACGCTCGTTTTTCAATTCTTCGGCGCGGACCTGCATCGCTCTGACGTTGGTCAATCCCAGAGCCTGACAAACTTCCTCCACTACCTTGATTTTCTTGCGTGTGCCATCGATGAGGGTGAATTGAACTTCCGGAAAGAAAATCGCCAGCGGAATACCTGG
>JBCCSZ010000021.1:0-39134 GCA_039199225.1 Bacteroidota bacterium | reverse complement strand
ATGGGAATGCCGATGAAATCGTAGTTTACCTTTTCTCTCGTATATTCTATGGTATTAGGGGAATTGGAGAAAAAACCAGATGGACCCACCGTCCCCACATTGACAACAGGCGTCGAGGACGAAGAGGAGCCGACAAGGAATGGATTGAATGAATTGAATCTACTGAGGTCGCTCTCAAGCCTATGGACAGAACCCCTATTCAGCCATTTGACACCCGTTTGCAAGTAAAAGTGGTGATTGAAGCCATATTCGAGGATTCCACCAAGGCTGAAGGAGGTTTTCAACTGATGATCGACTTGTGTACTGAAGATCGTGGAGGGTCCATCGGGCGCGTTGAGCCCCGATAGATGTCCTTCAAAGGCCAATCCAAATCGGAAGGGACTCTGTGCATTTGCTGCCGTACAAACAGCCAGACAAAGGAGAAAAATAGGGAGAATTGTTTTCATTAGCTTCTATTTGCGGTTAGCGTTGTTGATACAAGATAGGAATTTTCCCCTGAAGCACACACCAATTTGGCGCAATTAGTCTGTATCTTTGTAGGTCGAAAAGATAAACAACCCGAGTTGCAGATTGTAAAAAGGAGCCGCAACTTGTATTAAACAGGCAGTATCATGGCGAATAGAAGACGTGGAAAATTCCGCTTAAACAAAGGCGAAAACAGCGAACCAGAAAACAATCCGGCGGTAGATGATTACGCAAAGGATTACGAACCCAATCCTGTACTCAAACAGGCCGTCAAATGGGTTTTAATTGCTTTGCTGCTCTTTGCTGCTTGGACCTATTTTAGCCAGAGAGATACCATTGCCAAAATACAGGCAGAAGCTGCCAAGCGAGAGCAGTTGGAAATCGAAAGAGAGAGGCGCGAAGTAGAAATTGGCCGGAAAAACTCTTTGGCCTTCGAAAAGGCCCGCGAAGAAGCACTGCAGGTATTCAACGAAGAGAAATATTTCGAGGCAGCCTTCAAGCTACGCAATGCCCTTACCTACGATGGCCACAACATCGAATTACGCCAAAAGCTTTTGACTGCCCTTGAAAAGTCTTGTGAAAATGGCAACGAAATGCATTGCCGTTCCATCGAGAAGGAAAAGCAGGCCATTAAAAGCCTCAAGAATCCGGAGACCGAGCTATAGCCCGGCCCGTTGTTCCCCCTTACCGCTGATGTCGAAATAAATCCAATCCAACTCCAACATAGCTTGGTTGGCAGGGGCATTGGTTTTCACTACGAAAAATAGATCGTGCATCCCTTTGGTAGGCTCCAATGGTATATTCAGCTCCACATCGTTGGTGAATTCATTTGGCTCAAAAGCAGCCTCTCCGACTTTCTTTCCGTCGGGGCCATCCAATCGAACTTCCAATCGGCCACTGATCTTGGAGGTGTTTTTATTGCTGCCACGCACCAGCAGACTTCCGACACCTTCGAGGTCGAGCTTGTCAAAGCGGAGGAAACTATCGTGCCGCAATCTGCCCACCCCATTGAAGTCGCGCTTCTCGCCCTTTTTGACCCGCTTTACTTCGAAGCTGGCAGCATCGTAATTTTCTGCCTCTACCTTGGGAGAGCGAATGGTGAAGGTCTTCCGAGAAGTAATAGGCTTGATCTTTTGATGCCCCTTATCGGTATAGGAAACCATGAGTACATAGCTGCCGTTGTTTGCATCAGCCGGTGCCTCATCGATCTTTATGTCTCCCTTTAAAGGCATTCGATTGGCCGCTGCCGCAACATCCTTTTGCCCCAGCGATAAAATGTATCGAACCATTTCTTCCGCATCATCCTGCTTAATTTGAGGATGAGCAGACATGGCGCGCTCGCCCCAGGTACCTTGCCCCCCACGGATGACTTTTTTGGCCAAAGTAGTCACTAGGCTTGGGCTGTTGTTGTAGCGAGCTGCAATGGCATTGTAACTAGGACCATTGACTTCCACTTTGGCTGCATGACAGGTTTTACAGTCAGAGCCTTCGATCAATTTCTTTCCATCCGCCAGGTTTCCGCCACTCGTATTGGTTTGATGTCCTTGTGCGATGGAGGTCATATCAAATCCAGTCTCTACATAGTCCAAGCTCACTGAAACTGCATCAGCAGCAATCAGGCCCTCATCTGTGGTTCCGTCTTCTCCATCGGCCACACTCACTTCATAGGCCATTTGTTTTTTGCGATCGTCGTAAAAGCTGCGGTTGCCTCCTTTGAGAGCAATCGAAATTTGCGGAGGGGCATTGCCCACTTGAATCTCTTGTTTGGCAACGGCACTGTAACCTTCAAGGTCAGTAACAACCAATTCGAGTTGGTGGATGCCAGCCTCTTTAAAGGACAGCGTCGGTTCTGGCTTTTGACTGACTTCCTCTCCATTGATTTTCCAGGCGAACTTCAATTCGTCTCCTTCATCAAAATCGTAGGAAGATTTTGCCGAACATCGGACGGCCAGCGGCGCAGCACCAACCGATTGATCGACCTCGATCTTTGGAATTGGGACCCGGTTGCCTCTAACAAATTCGATTTTATTGAGCCGAGCATCCAGGTTGGCAGAAAACCACTTCTGGCCATATTCCAAAACATAGAGCGCACCGTCGGGGCCAAAGACCATATCCATCGGGCGCGAGAAGGATTCGTTGGCCATAAAGGGATCGACGCGGAGCATCTGTCCTGTGGAGTCCATCTTGACGACGTAAATCCAATTGCGCATCCATTCATAGATGAGCAACTTTCCGTCGAAATAGTCAGGAAATCGCTTGGCATCACTGAATTGATCGCTGTAGTAAATCGGGCCGGCCATCGGGTTTTTACCTCCCACCCCTACCCAGGGAAACTCCTTGGATTCGTCGTAAGAGTACCAGATCAAGGACTTATTGGCTGGCGGCAATTCGCGAAGTCCTGTGTTGTTGGGCGACTCATTGATGGGGTTGTCGGGATCGAAGAACGGGCCGGACGCTTTGGTTTCAAAGTTGTAGCGATGATATGCTTGGTTGTTGCCTCTGGAATAAGGCCAGCCCCAGTTGCCAGGTCCTTTGGCTATGTTCACTTCATCGATGCCCTTGGGTCCTCGGTCCTCCTTGTCCTTGCCGGAATCTGGCCCTACGTCCCCCCAGAAGAGGTTGCCAGTTCGGTGGTCGATGGCATGTCGGAAGGGGTTGCGGCAGCCCATGACGTATATTTCCGGGCGGGTCTTAGGGGTACCAACAGGAAAAAGATTGCCCTCCGGAATGCTGTACGTACCATCGTCCTCTGGTCGGATGCGCAAAATCTTACCGCGCAGGTCGTTGGTATTGGCCGAAGAGCCTTGGGCATCCCAGGGTTGGCGTCCCTCGCGCTCATCGCTGGGCGAAAAGCCATTTGAAGCAAAAGGATTGGTATTGTCTCCTACAGTAATGAATAGATTTCCTTGGGGTCCAAACTCTAGGGAGCCACCGGAATGACAGCATTGGTCACGTTGTACGGCTATTTCCAGAAGGACCTTTTCGCTGCTGCGATCCAATTTTCCATCCTCAAAAACAAAGCGAGAAACGTGCTGTTTCGGCTCCTCACCGGGCGGCGAATAGAAGAAGTAGACCCACTTGTTGTTGGCATAATCCGGATCGATGGCAACACCCAGTAAGCCATCTTCGTATTTGGTGTGGACCTCGATGTTGGCCACCGGCTCCAATATTTGCATTTTCGTATCCCACAAAAGGATGCGGCCCTTTCGTTCTACAACGATGATCTGTCCGTTGTCGAAAACATCCAATTCCATGGGCTCATTGAGATTGCGCCACAGGACTTTGCGTACAAAACGGTTCTCTGGTGGTACACGCTTTGTGCTCACGGCTGCATAATCCTTCGCCTTAGTTCCCATGGCATATTGCAAACCTCCGAGTAGGTGCTGCAGGAAAAGCGGTTCTTCGTAAGTCTCTTCGGTATGTCCCAAGGCGGTGTAAAAAGCCCGTCCCCCATCGTATTCATGGTACCAGGACATGGGGTGCTTATTGGCCATTGTTCCTCCTTCGTAAGAGTTTTCATCTATGTCGAGGAGTACATTGACCTCTGCATTAAAAGATTTGAAGTTGTACCATTCATCTCTGCGTTCCCATACGCTGGGCAGCATCTTGGTGGCAATGTGCGTCTTATTATTGACCAGTAATTTAGCCTTTTGAATTTTGGGATGCCCATTAAAGTAAGCCCCGACCAATTGATTGTACCAAGGCCAGTCATACTCCGTATCTGTCGCTGCATGAATGCCGACAAAGCCACCACCCGCCTGGATGAACCGTTCAAAATCCGCCTGCTGGTAGGAGTTCAATATATCTCCCGTCGTATTTAGAAATACCACCGCCGCATATTTTTTCAGATTCGCTTCATTGAAATCAGCCGAATTTTCTGTGGTGTCTACCTGAATTTTATTTTCCAGCCCCAGTTTGAGCAGGGCCGCCTTTCCGGCTGGGATGGAAGTATGCCGAAAGCCTGCTGTTTTAGAAAAAACCAATATGCGTTTAGCACTCTTAGGCTTACAGGCGCCCAATAGTCCAACAAAAAGAAACAAACACATCAAGCGAAAAAAATAGGTATTCATCATCTGGAAATTCATAATAGGATGCTTAAGATAAGTCGCAATTCAGGAAGAAATCAATTTCTAAATCATTCAGATTTTACTAAAAGCTTCTAGCCATGCATTGGCCATCAGATAGCTGCCTGCTATAGAAGGATGCACGCCGTCGGCACACCAATAATCGACAGTTGCCGATTCCAATGCCTTGGCAAATAGTGTATTGAAAGGGATGTACACATCGGCATAATCTTTTCCTATGCGCACATTGGCTGCTCGATATTGATCAAATTCCGCAAACCAGTCGGCCTTCAGCTTGGAGCCACCTGCCACAAAGAAAGGTTCACACAACATAATTTTTATATTGGGAAAAGCCGCCTTGGTTCGGTCCAACAAACGCCTTAGATCGTCCTCGTAAGACTGCGCTGTTCCTTTGAAACCGTGGGTTTTGGTATGCCAAAAATCATTGACGCCAATCAGCAGGCTCAACACATCGGGTTTCAAATCCAGGCAATCCTCTTTCCAACGATCAGACAATTGAAAGACTTTGTGTCCACTGATGCCCCGGTTGTAGCATTTGAATGCCCGATCTGGATAACGCCCCAGTAAGTGCGAAGCGATTTGGTAAGCATAACCAAAGCCCATACCAGCACCATTATTAGCATTTTGAACGTTTCGATTGCGTCCGGCATCTGTGATGGAATCCCCTTGAAAAAGAATCACCTGCCCCTTGTCAGGGCTAGATGGCAAATCCGACGTTAATTCTGTGGAGAGTGCTGCTTGAATCATTTGGGGCGCACTGAGCAATCCAAAGGATGCCAAGGACGTTTGCAGCAGGAAGTTCCGCCGGTTTCTATTTGTTGCGTTCATATAATTTTTGTGATAAAAAACTGGAGAAAATTAGCTTGAGCGGTAGGATTAAAGATGGGCTCGAAGTATTTATCAAAAACTTGTGGCACACCTTCCGGGTTTCAAATGCTTCATCGATCTTGTGCCGAGCAGCATGTTGTACGGATGATGTTGATCTGTATCCCAACTCAAGTTGCAATCATTCGCGATCATTTAAGGTCCGGAAAAAATACAAAATATTTCATTCTTAAAGTAGTTTAAAGATGTCGAAGAAAGCAATGTTTGTCGGTTTTGCCTTGTTCTATTGTGTTTTTTGCTACCTCTCTGGTGTAAATGCGCAAGACGATGATTGGCAAACACTTTTCAATGGCAAAGACCTGCGTGGGTGGAAGCAACTCAATGGTCAGGCCACCTACAAGGTCCAAGATGGAACCATCATTGGAATTTCAAAAATGAATACGCCGAATAGCTTTCTTTGTACAGAAAAAGCATACGGTGATTTCATTCTCGAATTCGAAGTAAAGGTGGACGCCTCTCTCAATTCCGGGGTTCAGTTCCGTAGCCTCAGCAAAGCCGATTATCACAACGGCCGGGTACATGGCTACCAAGTGGAAATCGACCCTAGCCAAAGGGCTTACAGCGGGGGGATTTACGATGAAGGTCGCCGGGGCTGGCTCTATCCCATGGGACAAAATCCCGAGGGCCGCGCCGCCTTCCAAAACGGCCGTTGGAATAAATATCGGGTAGAAGCCATCGGACCCACCATCCGCACCTGGATCAATGGCATCAATTGCGCCAATCTGGTAGATGAGCTAACGGCAGCTGGTTTCATCGGCTTACAGGTTCACAGCATTCACAACAAAGAGCAGGAAGGCGCCCGTGTTTTGTGGCGCAACATCCGCATCAAAACCACCAACTTGGAGCAAAGCAGATGGCCCATGCACCCCGGCGTTGCAGAGTTCAATTACATACCCAATAACCTCACCGCATCCGAAAAGCGCAGGGGCTGGCGCCTCCTGTGGGACGGCCAATCCTCCCAAGGCTGGCGGAGTGCCAAAGGAGAACAGTTTCCTTCCAAAGGCTGGAAAATAGAAAATGGCGAGTTGACAGTGCTGGAATCGGGTGGCGGAGAATCGACCAATGGCGGCGATATTGTCACCAAGCAGAAGTACAGCAACTTTGAACTCATCGTAGATTTTAAAATTACCGAAGGGGCCAACAGCGGCATCAAGTATTTTGTCAATCCAGACCTGAATACCGGCAAAGGATCTGCCATCGGCCTGGAATTCCAAATACTCGACGACAAAAACCATCCCGATGCAAAAAAGGGCATCAAAGGCAACCGGACCCTGGGCAGCTTGTACGACCTGATCCCCGCTGAAAATCTTTCGGTTCCAAGCCGCTCCAAAACCTTCAACGGCATCGGTCAATGGAACCGAGCCCACATCATCGTCCGTGGCAACCACATCGAACATTGGCTGAATGGCTTCAAAGCCGTCGAGTATGAACGCAACACCCCGATGTATCGCGCTTTGGTGGCTTACAGTAAGTACAAAAACTGGCCGCACTTTGGCGAAGCAGCCGAAGGTCACATTTTGCTTCAGGACCACGGCAATGAGGTCTCTTTTCGAAATATAAAAATTCGGGAGTTTTAAAAGTCTTTGGCCAACACCCAAAAGGGTCTTCATACCGGTCGTCAAGTTGTTCTATAAATAAAATGATCGAGTCCCAGGTATAAAGAAATGCTTTTGCTTACCAGCAGTTGCAGCGGAACAACTTTAATTAGTTGGCGCTCAGCTGTTACCTTTTGCCGTTTGTATCGTACTAATAGTGTAGTTATTTATTTTTGGTAGTAATTTTTCCTATCCAGTAATTGATATTTTAGGCAGGTTTGATTTATTTCCCACCGCTTCTTCGATAGTGTTTACCAGATAATGATACGTATTTGTTGATCGGCAACTCGATGGCCTCAAGTTTTGGTCATATGGGTTGCAAAGGCCCGAGCTTTACCGATTCGGTGCCTTTCTAAAATTGTTGTAAGTATGAAAAAACAGGTAAAACTAAAAGCGAAGGAAACGGCGGCCAGCAATTCAGATTTTTACAATTTGTTTCGGCCCATCGCTCCTGGCATCGACGCCATTGGCAAAGTTGCACAAGTCATCAGTGGCGTGACGGAAGCCATCACTATTTGGTACATCACACAGAGTGAAATGGCTGGCAGCTCCAAGGTCTTGTCCATTATTGTCTCCATCGTCGCGATGCTCCTAGTGGTTGCGGTACTTGAAATGGGCGGCCGAAAATTCTTGCAAGTATTGACCCGCGCCATTGTCTGGAGGCGATTGAAAAACAGCTGGTACATTGCCTTATTTGCAATTGTCTCGGTCATTACGATCGGCATGGGCATGCTGTCCTTCAAACTATCGACCAATGGCATTCACTATGCTTTTGTGTCCAATGTTCCGGTTGGTGAAACTTTTGATGCCTCGCTGCTTAAGGAGGAGTATCGAAGCAGTTTGTCGAGTTTATCTACCCGATTCGATCAAGATTTGGTTCTTCTCAAAGAGCGACAACAGGAATTGATTGCCAGCACCAATGCGCAGTACGACTCCCGCATTCAGGAAGCCAAAATCAAAATGGCGCAGTACGACCAACGCTATCGCAAGGGGGCCAAATGGGCGCAGAGTCACTCAGAAAAGTATCGCAAAAAGGCCAGTCAGTTGGAGTCGGAAAAAACGGCCGCTGTTGCCAAGATTCAAAAGGAACATTCCGGCAAGCTGGATCGATGGCAAGAGCGAAAAAACCAAGCCATCGATCAGGAAAAGGCCACTTTAACGGCTGCTATTCAAAAGGGAGAGCATGCACTGACCACCCGGCATCAGTCGCGCTTCAAAAATGCAGCCTTCTGGGGAAATCTCTTTTCCTTCTTTGTCGGATTCAGCGTCCTGCTTGCTTTTATTTGCATCATCAGTGTGGAGGTCTTCCGCAGAGGCAGTGGCATACAAGTGGAGTATCGCGAGGAAGAGCAAGAATTGTCTACCATCGAAATGCTGTGGTTCGGCCTACAGCAACGCCTGCAAAGTTTCTTCCGTCGACGCGCCGAGCGTTTTGCGGGCATTCAACAACCAGTCGCAACCAGGAGCATCGGTTTCAACTATCCGGCCCCTACGCTGAGCAATGAAGCAAATAAGAAATTGCTGCAGGGGCAGGCAGACGAACGGACGGGAGATTTTATGCCATAAGATCAGAGAGGAAATCTGCTAATTTTTTGGTTGGTAATCCTTCCACCACGCATAGGCCCATTTTTCCAGGTAGGTTCCGGTATTGGCCAGCGCTTCTGGCAGCGCCACGCCCTCCGGGCTTACCTGGTAAGCGGCTTGCAAACCAATGGCTTTCAATTGCGTGGGATCAGCCTCCAACTTCCCACAGACCGCTACCACCGGGACCTGATACTCGGCAGCCCGATGACAGATACCGTGGATGAGTTTTCCATTGAGCGTTTGACCATCGATGCGCCCTTCGCCGGTAATCACCAAGTCGGTTTGTTGCAAAGCAGCATCGAAATCCGTGAGGGACATCACCAACTCGATCCCTGCCTCCAGGCGGGCATTCATAAAAGCCAGACAGCCAGCCCCTAAGCCACCTGCCGCACCACCTCCTGGCACTTCGGCTATATTTTTACCCATTTGATCTTGGACCACATCCGCCATTTTTTGAAGGCCATCATCCAATTCCTGTAACATGGCCTCATGGCCCCCTTTCTGGCGACCATATACGAATGCAGCCCCGCGAGTACCATAAAGCGGGTTGTCGACATCGCAAATGACGGTCGTTTGCAAAGTTGCAGGATCAAATCGCAAATGCTTGCTTTCAATGCTGTGAACGCGCGAAAGATCGCCGCCGGTAGGTCGCTCAATTGGCTGGCCTTCAGCATCTAGAAAGACGTATCCCAAAGCCGCAGCCATGCCCAGCCCCATATCATTGGTTGCACTCCCGCCGATGCACAGCACAATGTGACTGGCACCTTTTTGCAAGGCATCCAAGATCATCTGTCCAGTACCATAAGTGGATGTAAGGAGTGGATTGCGCTCATCTGCTTTGAGGAGCTGCAGCCCGGAGGCTTCCGCCATTTCAATGTAAGCGGTCGAACGCTCCGGGCTCCAGCCATAATGGGCCTTTATCGTACGGCCCAATGGGTCTTGTACTTGCAAGCTGCAACGCTCGCCTTGGTGGTGGTAGGTGAGAATCTCAGAGGTTCCTTCTCCCCCATCACCCAATGGAAAAAGCTGTAAATCAATGGAATCATCTGCTTTGTGTAGCCCATTTGCTAGCGCCTGGGCAATTCCCAGGGCAGGTAGGGCATCTTTAAAGCTATCGGGAGCAAGTAAAATACGCAAATCGACAAATTTTGAGTAAGGACACTGATAGCGGCAACATAAGCTATTAAAAGTTCGCCAAAAAATTTTAGTTGTTTGAGATCGAACCGCTTGTTATGCCAGCAATCAATCAGTCAATTGTACGCAGCTAAGATAGCGTTTTTCAAAGAAAGAAAAGCATCCTAGAATCCCTCTACTCCATTGACAGTCGTGTATTTAAAGCTGAGCTTCTTATCTGGATTGATGCGCTTAAAAGCAGATTGCACCATGAGGGTCGCTTCGTGAAATCCACACAGAATCAACTTCAGCTTTCCTGGATAAGTGTTGATGTCGCCAATGGCGTAAATACCAGGGACGTTGGTGCTGTAATCACGTGTATCCACCTCGATGGCGTTTTTATCGATGGTCAAGCCCCAATCGGCAATAGGCCCCAGTTTTGGAGACAGACCAAAAAGCGGAATGAAGTGATCGGTCGGCTGGACGATTTCTCCCTCTGCCTTGGTTTTGATGACGACCTCTTCGAGCTTGTCATTCCCATTGAGGCCAACCGCTTGCGCATCGGTCAATAGGCGAATGCGACCTTCATCAGCCAGGGACATAACTTTTTCGACACTGTCCAGGGCACCTCGGAATTGCTTGCGGCGGTGGATCAACAAAACTTCTTCAGCAACATCGGCCAAAAAGATGGTCCAATCCAGTGCAGAGTCTCCTCCTCCGGCAATAACGACACGCTTATTGCGGTAGAATTCCGGGTCTTTGATAATGTACTCTACGCCTTTATCTTCAAATTGAGCTATGTTGCTGATCGGTGGTTTGCGCGGCTCGAAGCATCCAAGGCCACCAGCAATGGCAATGACTGGTGCGCTGATGACAGTACCACGGCTGGTCGTCAACTTAAAGTGACCATTTTCCAGCTTTTCAATTTTTTCGGCCCGCTCGCCTAGGGTAAATCCAGGTTTGAAAGGAGCAATTTGTTCCATCAAATTGGTGACCAAGTCTCCGGCTAAGATGGATGGAAAGCCCGGAATATCGTAAATAGGTTTTTTCGGATAAATCTCTGTGAGTTGGCCACCGGCCTGTGGCAGAGAGTCCACCAAGTGGCAGCGCAGCTTCAATAATCCGGCTTCGAAAACGGTGAACAGACCACAAGGTCCGGCCCCGATGATGAGAACATCTGTCTCCGTTACATCAGTCGTTTTTTCGATCGGCTTTGACAACATATTCATGATCAAGATTTTTTTGTGCCTAACTATAGCAGTCGAGGAGTGGGTAAAACTCGCTCTTTACTTAGATAGTCGTACTATAAAATGGTGTAAAAGGCTTTTTGCTCAGCCACTTATTTTACTTTGTTGTTAAAAAAATTAGGGTGCAAACCACATTCCGTTTTTTCGGTCCCTGCCCAGCGACCTTCGCGGCCCTGGCCTTTGACAGTGCAATGTACGCAACCCACAGAACCAAATCCTAGGGCTTCGAGCGGATGCGGCGGCAGTTTGTATTTGTCGATGTGAAAAAGAAACTCTCCCTCATCGATGTCAATCAGCGGATGAAACTTGATGATGTCTCCTTGCTGTTCAAAAATCCGCAAATGGGCTCTGAAGGGCGTCTGATACCCCATCAACCCACTGATCCATACCCGATGGTTAGCTACGATGGGCTCCAGTGGAACCACTTTATTGACCGTACAACACATCTGAGGATTTTCCTTCCAGTAATGCTCATCCAGTGTTATCTTGTTTTGCGTTGGGTCTGGTAAAACCTCGATGACACGCAGGTTATAGGCTTCCATCAAGTGCTTCTTGTAATCCAGCGTCTCATCAAAATGATAGGTCGTATTGATGAAGTGGATGGGCTGAGTTGGTCGTATCTGATGCATGAGGTGAATCAGAAAAACGGATTTCGTCCCAAAAGAAGAAGTAAACAATACCTCCGACATGTCGAAGTAGTCGTAAAGCCATTCAATGCGCTCTCTAAAATTCAAGGGTGTAAAAATCTCATTGAGATCGTCTACAGTTCTGCTGGTTATGCCTCCTAGTCGCAGCTCCTCTAGTTTTGTCCTTATGTTTTGCGTCATGTTGCTGTAGATTTCAGAAAAAATCTGGATTCGTTTTCGATTTGTTTTATCTTTTTTCTATTCGTGTAAGTTGGTCGAGTCGCTGAATTCTTTCGGCTTTCACGAGGTTTAAGGCTGGATGCAATTGCACAACCTCTCCGATGATGATGATGCCTGGCGAGCCCATTTTTTCCTGTGCTACTTTTTGTGCAATGTCTTGTACAGTGCCTAAGACCACCCGCTCTTCGGGCATGCTGCCACTTTGGATAACCATAGCAGGTGTATCTTTTTTGCCATGCAATGCAAAAACCGCCGCAATCTCAGGAAGCTTTCGCATGCCCATGAGAATGACTGCCGTGGCACTGGACTGGGCCGCCAACGAAATGTCATTGGACAAAGCACCCGAGCGAGTCGTTCCCGTCAGCACCCAAAAGCTTTCGTTCAGCCCACGACGGGTCAGCGGTACTTCCTGCAATTCTGCCACTGCAATACAACTGGATATGCCAGGAACCACACTGGTTTCAATATCGAAGGCTTTGGCAAACTGCAACTCTTCATGGCCACGTCCAAAAACAAAGGAATCTCCTCCTTTGAGGCGCACCACATGCCCATGCGTAAAAGCAAATTGCACCATCATCAGGTTGATTTCATCCTGGCTGTAGCGATGGTTGCTCGCGCGCTTACCAACATAGATTTTCACAGCATCCGCAGGTGCCTCTTCCAATAATGCTGGATTCACCAGCGCATCATATAAAACCACATCGGCGGACCAAAGCGCCTTCATTCCCTTCATGGTCATCAATTCCGGATCACCAGGACCAGCCCCCACAAGGGTTATTTTCGGATGGATTGTCTCTGTCTTCATTGTTCTGGTTTTTAGGCGTTGTAGTATTTACCAATGACCTGCTTGTCTTCTCCGGCATCGCGCAGCTGCTGCTCGCGGGTCTGAAGCACCTTGCGGAAAAAAGCTTCGGCTTGCGCAAAGTAGCTGCGGGCAAAAGCTTCCGAAGGTTCATTTTGGTTGATTTGTAAAACGAGTTCGGAAAAGCTCTCTGCGTCTACCGCAAAACCAGCCTCTTGCACGTAGTTCGTATCAAAGTCCTTGATGATTCCCTTATGGGTATTACATTTCACATCAATGCCTAGGAGCAGTGCTTTTGCACCGATCACCATGGCGCTGTAGCTGTGGTAGATGCTATCCGCCCAAATGCCAGCTTCGATGGTTTCCTTAGCCAATTCGATCTTCTCGTGGGCATCTCCGATGATGGTTCCCACCATGTCGTAGGCAACGCCGGCACATTCTCCGACGCCAATGGCTTGGATGTACTGACTGTCCTGTCCCCAATCGAAGAAATCTGTCTCTCCTAGCGCATCGACGGCTGCCAATGGCTTGAGTAAATTATAGAAATAGCGCTTGCCCAATCGGTAGTAATAATCATTGAAGTATTCCCCCTCTGTTGCTTGCTCCTCATAGTCGTGGAGGATGCTGCGCAAGGCATCCGGGATTCGCTTGGTCGGAAGCTTGATCACCCTTTCTGCTACGTATCCTTTTCCTTCGACATCTACGCCACCTCCCATGACAATTTGCATGGCAGGAATGATCAAAGGCGCCTTTTTGATGGAGCTACCGTGCAGGCCGATGTTGGCCGCCATGTGCTGGCCACAAGCATTCATGCAACCACTGATCTTGATTTTGATGTCCGAAGACTCGATCAGCTGTGGATATTCCTCCTGAAGCACCTCTTCCAATACACCCGCCAGACCAGTCGAGTTGGTTACAGCTAGGTTGCAGGTATCTGTTCCGGGGCAGGCCGTGATGTCGGCAATGCTGTTGAAGCCCGGCTTGGCCAGTTCCAACTTAGTTAGTTCATTGAATAAGTGTGGTAAGGCTTCGGGGCGAATGAAGCGCAGCAGAAAACCCTGGTTGACGGTGATGCGAATGTCGTCGGCAGCATAGGCTTTGACCAGAGCTGCGAAGCGGCGGGCTCTTTCGGCATCGATGTCGCCGAGCGGCAGGCGAATCTGGACAGCGAAAAATCCCTTTTGCTTTTGTTCAAATACGTTGGTCGTCAGCCAGGTTTGATATTTATCTTCGTCGTAAGGCTTATCTACAGGGGCCGGTTGATAAGGTGCTGGCTCGCCAGGAGCCACCAAGTTTTGGTCGATTGGCCAAGCTTTATTTTTAATGGCTTTGCGCTCCGTTTCTACCAGCTCCATAAAGCCATCCATACCCAATTTTTTGACTAGAAACTTCATGCGAGCCTTGAAGCGCTTTTCCCGCTCTCCATAGCGGTCGAACACCCGGATGGCAGCCTCCATGAATGGGATGATTTGATCTTCTTCGAGGAACTCATAGGCCGTATGTGCCACGATGGACTGAGCGCCGAGTCCTCCCCCAACAACAACTTTGAAACCTCTGATCTCCTTGCCATCGCGTACTTCCAGACGAGGGATGAAACCGAAGTCGTGAAAATAAGTATAGGCCGAATCCCGATCGCTGGACGAGAAGGCCGGCTTGATTTTGCGGCCCATATCCTGACAAATGGGATTGCGTAGGAAATACTCAAAGACCCCTTGGACATACGGAGAGACATCAAATAATTCATCGGGATCGATGCCGGCATTGGCAGAGGCTGTCAAGTTGCGAACGGTGTTGCCACAAGCCTCCCGGGCAGTAACTCCGACGTTGGCTAAATCCGTCCAAATGGCTGGCGAATCATCCAGCTTGACGTGGTGCATTTGGATGTTTTGACGAGTGGTCAGGTGGAGATTACCATTGGTATATTTTTCAGACACATTGGCCAGAGCAACCAGCTGATCGGTCCGAAGTTTTCCAAAGGGAATCTTGGTTCGAAACATGTGCACGCCCAATTGACGCTGACCGTATACCCCACGGGTCAGACGATAGTGCTTGAAGCGCTCTTCGTCGATCTCTCCATTTTTGAAGGCAGCGATTTTGTGCTTGAGTTCAATGATGTCTCTAGCCGCTGCATCTGTGATTTTCTTCAGGTCTAAATTGCCGCTCATCGTTCGATTTTTTTTAGATCTATCAAAAAGATTAACATAGGATGGAGTGTTCATAAATGCGGAGCGCCTTTCCAAATGTGACTCTGGAAAGGCGCTCCTATGTTATGATCTTCGGATTGATTTATGACATCCAACACAGTCGTATCCTACCAGAGGGGGCGCTCTGCATACAGCAACAACAGTTACTCAGAAAAACTATGCCATTAACTTTTGCCATCTGTGTAAAGATGAATTTAAAATGAAGACTATTCCATCGTCGATTAATACTACAAACATAGGTGTACAGATGTTCAAATGCAACTTTTAGGCTTTCCTGGGAAGGCTACTTATTTATGCATCAAAATTGAAAAATCTCAAATAATCAAAATAAAAGATAATATTCACAATAAAAACCAATTTAAATTTGTCTAATTTATATTTAACCAAAATAATCACACAGACCCTGAAAGAAGAAAAAACTGAGAAAAAAATTAAAAAAAGTAGCAAAAGCATCATTAACTACACCTTGTTATATACACATAAAAATGCGGACATTTTTTCGATAAAACATATGTTCCTTCTTTCATATTTTGGATTTTTGCGTAGCTTTGAGTCTCTTTTGCACAACCTTTCTGCAAAGGGCAACGTTAAAACCCTGAGTATACAGATGCCCCCTCAACGTCTTAAACTCAGAGCGTCCATTTCCCGATAAATACTGACAGATTTATCCTCGTAACCCTCTTTGGTATGGTTATAGGGACTAAGATGAACTATAAAGACCACTTTACTGTATCACCATCAGACGTGATCAACCACAATGATATACCAGAAGAAATGAAGCGGAGTGCAACGATATTAGGTACGATTTGGATACTTTTATTGACAGCCTGTACGGGCAATTTCAATACGAGCCCCTCTACTCAGGTGCCGGAGGTAAAGGAGGATGTGAAGGCCCGACAGATTCATTCTGCAAAACAGTTCAGCAACTTCCTACGGGCCATATCGCTCAAACCTGGCACCATTGCCAACGAGAAGATTCGCGAATTTGCCAAGATGTTCTTGCCCGATTCTACGATACATTTGGATCACCATCTATATGCTCGTTTGATCCCTTCGCCAGACTCTACTCATCTGCTTTATTATGAATACAGCACCGACGACGGGAGCGAAGGCAATGCCTATCTCGGCATCTTCAGCAACGATGGTGAGACCATTGATATTCTTCCCCTAAAGGAAGTGTCTTACGATGGTAGCGTTACGATCAATATGCTGGACGATAATATCCTGGAATTGGAATACTACGATTTTTATAAAGTCGACGAATTATATAAATCTGAATCACTGACGGATCACCAAGAAACAGAAGAGCGACCTGTTTGGCAGAAAGTTTCCATCAAAAATTTCCGCGAAGACAACTCCATTGTCGAGTTCTACTACTACGAGAACTACCGCATCAACAAACGAAATTTCTTTACCAAACTCCAGCGAACGGACTCCATCAACTTGGAGAGAAACTATCCACAAAGCTCTTTACGCATTTTGTCAAGAGACGAGTTGGAGCGCTATTCCAATAAGGAGCTTCGCATGATGATCAATGAAATCTACGCTTCCCATGGTTTCATCTTTCGCTCGGAGGACCTTTACCACCACTTCCAGCGCAAAAATTGGTATCGGCCCAAGCACTACAATGTAGATGGCTTACTGTCGGACATCGAGCGCATCAACATTCGCAGAATTGCTTCCAAAGAGCAACAAGCAAAATAGTGTATTTTGTCGGTCGATCTCTAGGGTGCATTTGGAATTTAAGCTTTTCCCAATTTAAACAATACATCCAACCCAATCCCTACAAAAGTTCCATTGTTAACAATGCTGAAATCGTAAAACTCCAACAGTTGGTAATTGCTGTAGCGAATGTTGACATAGTTGATTTTGCGCAAGCCCTGATTGTAAATAAGAGAGCATCGATACTTGACACGCTTTAAGCGATTGTGGGGAAAAAAGTAACTCAACTTGAGATAGGCACTGGAGTGAATCATGTGGTTCTTATCGCTGGCAAAGGCTTCGCCACTCTCCAAATCTTCTACATCTGCTCCTGCCGGAGAAACAAAGACAGGACGAAAGATCAATGGAAAACCGGCAGGTGTCACTCGGTTTAGAATCAATCGGAGGTAACCACCAGCTTCTACCTCTAGGCCACTTTCTTGGCCTTTGAATCGAAAACTCCTTCCGTAGCCCATGCGAATACCGTGGTCCTGATCGGTAAAGACAGAAGAGGTATTGACGATGCAATTGGGACAGCTTCTCAGGGTTTCTCGCTTGAAAGAAAATTGTGTCACCCGGCTGGTGGACTCAAGTGCTGCGGTCAAAAAAGATTTTTGGCTGGAAAAATCGTAGCGGTACTGAAAACCAGCCATAAAACCCATTGCGAAAAATTTGCTGATGTTTGGCGGTCGACCATTGGTTTGTTCAAATCGGTTGATCGAATTGAGACCATAAATATACCCGCCAATGGATGAAGACTGCGCCAATACATGGCTGGTTGGTAAGCTTGCAAATAATAGGAAAGCGAACAATTTTTGAATCATAGCCGAATAAGATGTTGGTTACCAAAAGAACCTGTCCACTTGCTTTTTATTTCAGATATTAACATTTGGAGCAACCCACAATAATTCCAGTGGCTTAGACGATGGGATACACACGCCCTTCTTGGGCAGGAAGGGTTTCTTGAAAGACTGTCTTTGCTTCTTTCACCAAGGGAGCAGGTGTGACGTAGCGCGAAGAATAGTGACCCAATATCAGTTGGCCCACTTGAGCTTTATGGGCCATTTGTGCCGCTTGTAGGGCAGTGGAGTGCATGGTAAGCTTGGCGTTCTCTGCCTTTTCATGTAGGAATGTTGCTTCGTGATACAATAGATTGACGCCTTGAATGAGGGGCCGCAAATCTTCGATATACATGGTATCAGAGCAGTAGGCATAGGAACGAAGCGGAGTAGGCGGCAGCGTCAAATCGGTATTTGAATACCGCTGGCCATTGGGTGCCTCCCAATCTGAACCAGCTTTGATTGCGGGAATCTCCTGAAAGGGAATCTCCAACTGATCCACAATCCCGGGGCGCAGATTCAGAGGTCGCTCCTTTTCGCGAAATAGAAACCCAGTCGTTGGGATGCGATGTTTGAGCGGCAGGGAAAAGACTTCTACCAGCTTATCTTCAAAGATGCGCGCTTGCTTATTGGTATCAACGAGATGGTATTGGATAGGATAGGTGAAGATGCAGTAGGACAATTTTGCCGTCGTCTCAATCAGCTCCTGAAGCCCTTCCGGGCCGAACAGGTCCATCGGTTGGCGGCGGCCCGCCAGGCTATAGGACGTCAGCAGGCCAATCAGTCCAAAAACATGATCGCCGTGTAGGTGGCTGATAAAAATCTGATTGATGCGACTTTTTCGGACTTTATGGTCCGCCATGCGCATTTGGGTACCTTCCCCACAATCTATGAGGTAATGTTGATTTCTGAGGCGCAATAATTGGGCAGAAGGATGGCGCCCGTGCGCAGGAATGGCTGAATTACATCCAAGGATCGTCAGTTCGAAATCCATTGGAACTCAGTCTTCTGGATCGGCATTCAGTTCTCGCTCGATTTGTTCCATCATAATGTAATCAATGGATTCTTGGACCGTAGGGATGATGGTAAAAACAGAATCGAGCTTGGAAATCTTGATGAGCTTATCAATGGTTTCGTTGATGATGCCTGTCAAAATGAAAGATCCCTGCCCTTTCCAAAGACGGTGAGCTGTCAAAATGGCACTCAATCCGGAAGAATCAACAAAGGCAATGCCTTCCATATCAAAGATGAGATTCTGCACGCCATTGTTGTGCAAGACGACAAATTCGGACTTGAGATTGGGAGCGATAGCAGAATTCAGATGCTCCTCATCCAGGCTCAACAAGGTGTAATGCTCCTTTTTATCAACGGTAAACTTCATACAACTAAACGCTTAAGATGAATATGAAAAGGGGATTGACACAAATGTAGCCATTAATATTGCATTCGCATAATTAATTCAAGCTGCGATTGAGCAGATCAAACGCCATTGAGGCGAAAAGTGAATGCAAGAGTCCTTGTTTTCCCTCTGATTCTTGTCCAGTCAGCCTTCAAAATCTTTCAGACCAATAGGCATAAGTGCCTGTAAAAGTAGGATTTGGCTCATAAATTATTCAAAAACTAGGGTTTCCCCCGAACCATCGAGCTGTCAATCCGTATATCGGCTAAGGAAAGATATATTGGTCGGATTTCAGCTATTAACAGCTTAGGTAGTACAGCACAGTAGACTTGTTTGCACGAACGAGGGAACATTCCAGACCAATGAGCAGGGGTAAGCGGCAGTAGAAAAGCGCTGATTCGAATCATTCTTGCGAAATTTAAGCTTTTCATCAACTGCCAAAAGCTGGGTCCTCCACACGGACTGCAACAATTGGCTATTCACCAGCTTTTTACACATACAACTTTCCTTCATTATAAGACATTTGAACTCAGGTCTGTATTTGATTGTTTGTTAGATATATAAAAAAATCGGGAAGAAGGAATACTTCTGTCCAAGGACACAAAAAAGTATATTCTGCCTCACAAAAAAGACTTATTGTAAACGCTGTTCCTGGCAAGCAAAACCTCTCAATCCGGTTTGTCTTAAAACTAACACCTATCAAACCCGTCGGCGATACAAGAGACAAAAAGAGGGCATTTTCATATCAAGGCTTTGTACAATATGTCAGCCTTGAATCACATGGCACTATTTTTTCTAATTAATAGGATTATATAGGCGTTTTTTTTCAAGTCTTGTACTTATATTTTCTTGTAAAGCTGGATAATTAGTCTTAATATTGTTTAATATCCTTTTATCAAAACCAGAAGGTTACCAAATTTAATTATGAATAGAAAGTTTTCACCAAAGGTCAAGCAAGTGATCTCCAGGAGCAGGGATGAAGCGATCCGCCTGGGCCATGACTATATCGGTACCGAACATCTACTTCTGGGAATCATGCACGAAGAGGAGGGGTTGGCTGTTAGAGTACTTGATTCTCTCGATGTGGACACAATGGATCTTCGTCAGACTATTGAAGACTCCATTCAACGACGTGCCACACCGAAAACCAGCATAAACATGGGCAATTTGCCACTGAATAAACATGCAGAGAAGGTGTTGAAAGTTACTTTTTTGGAAGCTAAATCCTTGAAAAGCGACGAAATCAGCCCTGAGCATCTCATGCTTTCCATTCTAAAACACAAAGACAACCTCGCCTCTCGTATTCTCCATCAGTTTGATGTCGACTACGAAATTTACAAGTCCGAACTAGAGTATGTTCGTCAAGAGCAGGATTTGACACATCCCGATCTCTACGCTCAGGCACCACCCGAGTCAGAGGAGCCTTTCGAAGAAGAAGAAAGCCGCTATCAACAGCGCAAAGGCAACACCAAGTCGCGCACACCAGTTCTTGACAACTTCGGCCGCGACATTACAAAGTTGGCCGAAGAAGACAAGCTCGATCCAATCATCGGAAGAGAAAACGAAATTGAGCGAGTCAGCCAGATTTTGAGCCGACGCAAGAAAAACAACCCGATCCTCATTGGAGAGCCAGGAGTTGGTAAGACGGCCATTGTCGAAGGTTTGGCACTGCGCATTACCCAGCGTAAGGTGTCCAGAACGCTTTTCAATAAGCGTATTGTCATGCTTGACTTGGCAGCGCTCGTTGCTGGTACTAAGTACAGAGGTCAGTTTGAAGAGCGGATGAAGGCCATTATGAATGAGTTGGAGAAGTCCAGAGATGTTATTCTTTTCATCGATGAGATTCACACCATCGTTGGAGCAGGTGGCGCAACCGGTTCCCTCGACGCTTCCAACATCTTTAAGCCAGCGCTCGCCAGAGGTGAGTTGCAATGCATCGGTGCTTCTACCCTTGACGAATACCGCCAGCACATTGAGAAGGATGGTGCTTTGGACCGTAGATTCCAAAAAGTCATCGTCGATCCACCTTCAGCAGAGGAGGCCATCAATATTCTGGAAAACATCAAGCCTAAGTACGAAGAGTTCCACAATGTCAACTATTCGGATGAAGCCATCCAGGAATGTGTTCGACTGAGTGACCGCTACATAAGCGACCGCTTCCTACCAGACAAGGCGATCGATGTTCTTGATGAAGTAGGTGCAAGGGTCCACTTGAAAAACATTCATGTACCAAAGCATATCGAGGAGCTCGAAAAGAAAATCGAAGACCTCAAGGAGAAGAAAAACCAGGCTGTCAAGAATCAGCAGTACGAAAAGGCTGCCGATTTGCGGGATGATGAGTCCAAGCTGGTTCGTCAGCTCGAATTTGCCAAGGTAGAGTGGGAAGAAGAGGCAAAGACCAAGCGTTACCCGGTCGGCGAAGAAGACATTGCCGAGGTCGTTTCCATGATGACTGGCATTCCAGTACGACGGGTTGCTCAAAGCGAAAGTAAGAAGCTGGTTGGCATGAGCAATGACCTCAAGAACGTCATCATCGGCCAAAATGAAGCCATCGATAAGATTACCAAAGCCATACAGCGAAATCGGATTGGCCTGAAAGACCCATCCAAGCCCATCGGTTCCTTCATCTTCCTCGGACCTACCGGGGTTGGTAAGACCGAGTTGGCCAAGGCGCTGGCACGCTACATATTCGACTCAGACGATGCCTTGATCCGCATCGATATGAGTGAATACATGGAAAAATTCTCTGTGAGCCGATTGATCGGAGCGCCTCCGGGCTATGTCGGTTATGAAGAAGGGGGGCAGTTGACAGAAAAAGTTCGGCGCAAGCCTTACTCTGTTGTGCTGCTCGATGAGATCGAAAAGGCTCACCCAGATGTGTACAACATCTTGCTACAAGTGTTGGATGATGGACAGTTGACAGACGGTTTAGGCCGCAAGGTCGACTTTAAGAATACGCTGATCATTATGACCTCCAATATTGGAGTTCGCCAATTGAAAGACTTCGGACAAGGGGTTGGTTTCCAAACCAAAGCTCGTCAGGATGCTGCGGGTGACCACAACAAGAGCGTCATTCAAAATGCCTTGAAGCGTACCTTCTCTCCGGAATTCCTCAACAGAATTGACGATGTAGTTATCTTCAACAGCTTGGATCAGGACGACATTTTCCGGATCATCGACATTACACTCAAGGATTTGTACTCTCGCCTGGAAGGCATGGGCTACAAGCTGCGCTTGTCTGACGATGCGAAGAAATTCGTTGCAGAAAAAGGATTCGATCCACAGTTCGGCGCTCGTCCACTGCATCGTGCCATTCAGAAGTACATCGAAGATCCACTGGCGGAGTTTATTCTCAACAATAATCCACCAGAAGGCAGTACGATGGAAGCTGTTCTCAACAAAGACGAGAAGGGCATCGACATCCAGTCTGCCAAAGAGGTCAATACCGATGTTAGTGAATAAGAAATTTTAAAATCGTAATAAAAGTACATCCATCTGTTTAGATGGATGTACTTTTTTGTATTTTTAAGTCTTCATTAGGAGTAATTGTCCTTCTATATTGAACCTTTCTAATGCAAAACACTGTTACACCAATACGGACATCAACTATTTTTTCATTAAAACAACATTCATTTGGCTAAAGCAAGAAAAGGAAAAAGATCATCAAATAACAGAGACAACAGCCGTTACTCTTTCAGAATCAACTTCCAAATTCGCGTTCCAGAAATACGTCTTGTCGGTGACAACCTTGCCGACGTCAGCCGGGTAGCCGGCCGTCCAGTCGATCCTAATGTCTACCCAACTCGCCAGGTACTTCGTTGGGCAGAAGACTTAGAACTCGATCTAGTAGAGATTTCCCCCAATGCCTCTCCTCCTGTTTGTAGAATCATTGACTACAAGAAGTTTCTGTACCAGAAAAAGAAAAAGGAGAAAGAAATTAAAGCCAAGGCGGTCAAGACCGTCGTCAAAGAAATACGCTTCGGCCCCAACATGGGTGAGCATGATTTTGACTTTAAGCTGCGTCACGCCAAGAAGTTCTTGGAGGAAGGAGCCAAAGTCAAGGCTTATGTACACTTCCGCGGCCGGACCATTGTCTTCAAAGATAGAGGGCAATTGCTGCTTCTGCGCTTTCTCAAGGAATTGGATGAATATGGCTCTCCGGAGACCCTCCCAAAGATGGAAGGACGCCGGATGATCGTCGTCATTGCACCAAAGAAAGTTCCAAAGAAGAAGAAAGACTCCAAGCCGGAAAAACAAGCTCAGCAAGAAAAAGACTGATCAATTGGTTTTGTCCGTCCAGATCATCCCAAAATCGTTGCCTCGATGCGCGGTTTTGGGATGTCTTATGTTTGCTTGGCTTGTTAATTCAGGAGCTTTTACATATCTTTGCAAACCATTTTTAAAAAAAGTATTGAATTATGCCTAAGATGAAAACGCATTCCAGTGCGAAGAAACGCTTCAAAATCACTGGATCGGGTAAAGTTAAGCGGTTTCAGGCCCGCACTTCTCACCTGATGCGTAAGAAAAGTAAGAAAGCCAAAAAGCGTTTGGTTGGTTCTACTGTCTTTCAATGTAAAGGCGATGAAAACAGAATCAAGCACTTACTTTGCCTGAGATAAATTCCTTTTTTAACGAGCATGCAGGTCTTAAGCATCCAAATGATCCCTGCATGGTACTAAAAACGCAGATATGCCACGTTCCGTCAATGCCGTTGCATCCAGAAAACGGCGCAAAAAAATTCTAAAAGCTGCCAAAGGTTACTGGGGCGCTAGATCAAAAGTCTACACAGTCGCTAAAAATGCGGTTGAGAAGGGTCTTACCTACGCCTACCGCGATCGCCGCAACAAAAAGCGCGCCTTCCGCCGCCTGTGGATCGCTCGTATCAACGCAGCAGCTAGAATCAACAACACAACTTATTCTCGTTTGATCCATGCCCTCAATCAAAATGAGGTAGCGCTCAACCGGAAGGTACTTGCCGACATGGCCATGAACCACCCGGCTACATTCAAAGCCATCGTCGAGCAGACAAAGGCGGCGCAAAACTAGGATCAATCCATCAAGATAAGCTAAAGGGAAAGCGGGCAGATGCCTACTTTCCCTTTTTCAATTGGTGCATGACCTTCCTATTTTTTTCGACTCTGAAAGCTGTTCACCGGAGATATTGGACGCTGAGGGTATTTGTATTTGACATTGTTGCTCAGGTTGCAATCTGGCGCTTTTGCACCTTGAATGCCTGGCAATACCCGAATCATAACTGCAGGAGCCTTCTTGGGCTTCTTGATCTTTAGGGAATACTGGATGTTTTGTTGCTGCCCCGGAGCCATCTTGGGAAGCGGGAATTTCTTCAATAACTTCCAACCATTGCCAAATTTTGCATATAAAAAGGCCGTATAGTTGGACGCATCCGGATACATGGTAGCATTGCCAATGTTTTGGACAGCACCCCAGATATTGTAGTAATTGTAATCAACCGAAGGTGGTGGGTCGATCATCACCCACTGGACATATAATTCAGTTACGGCTATGTCCGGGCAGGTCTTCACCTGGAAGCTGTTGCGCTGGGCAAATACATTGGCTGCTAAAAAAGTCGTACAGAGCATTAAAAAGAAGAGCTTTTTCATAATGGTGGTTTTAAGGGAGTTCAATAAAATCTTCAGTATCAAGTGTACCGAACGATCTTTCCGTACCCACCACATAAAAAATCTCCACCGGGGAACGAGTGGAGATGATCTAATTTGGATTTTAGGGAACCGTTTTTCGGTTTGTTAGACAATGTATAAGCTCCTCCAATCGCAGCCAAACGATTCTTGGAAGAACGACACATCCTATAGTTCTTTGAAAAGGGAAGATCGGACCCGCTGGACCTAATTTTTTTTCATTTTTAGCAAAACGTATCGGTGATGGGTCGATTCAAACTGGCCAATGGACTCCAAATCATAGCTTGTCGTCAATGCATCCAGCTCCCACTTACTATCGACCACCCCATACCAGCTATCCCAGATAATCAAATCAGATAAACGAGGCGCCTGGCGGTGCAAATCGTCCAAGTCCCGACGCACTGCTGGATCGAAATGATCAACCCCCAAAGGCATACTCAAAGAAGGATGGGTATAGTACAAAGTCGTCTCCTCCCCGACCACATTCGATTGCCGGATAAAATCTGCCACCTCCACAGCAGTGCGTTGCTCCGGTAAAAGTCGCATGGCTTGAGCACCACCAAGGGCAGCCGGATTCGAAGTAAAAGGGAAGATGAACGTATAGGCCAGAATGCCGAAGAATAAAAAGCGGCGCAGCAATGGCTGAGACTCTGTGAGGTGTTGCACAAAATTAAATCCTCTCAAAGCCAAAATACCGATCAATGGTAAAACGCCAATCAAAACTCTTTTTAGGCCCATAGAATTGAAGATGCCCAAATACCAAAAGAGCGTATGGGCTGTAAAAAAGGCAGCAAAACAGCCTACGATTAGCCACAGCTCCTCCAGCCACAGCTTAAACGAAGCATTGTAGGGCTTCCACAAAAAACTCAATAAGCCCAACACCAACAAACCGTACAAGGGGATACCGATGACATAAGTAAGCCGTTCGGCAAAGTCGAACAAATGCGCCTCTGCTTCTAAGTAACGATGCATGGCTGCATATGGATTTTCATTGATGATCCACAGGTAATTCCCCGTCACTAGACCACCTGCAAAAATATAGATCACATGGCCAAGAGCAAACAGAGGAAGCAAAGACCACCTTCCTTTCCACATCAAGTACAAGCCAAACACACCACAAATGATCATTCCTTCTGAACGTACAAAAGGCATAAAGGACAACAAGATAACAGCCCAAGCCCACTGTTCGCGACAAAGCGCCAGGTATAAAGCCCCAACCATAAATAAGGCGAACAAAGGCTCTGTTAGGCCCGAAAAAATCACGATCAGATGAAAAGGTGCCGATAACAATAGAAAAGGAGCCAGCCAGGCATTGGAGTAGCCCAAGCGACGAACAACTTGAAGGCTACAGAGTAGGGTCAATAAGGTTACCAATACGTTGAAACACTTCATCCCATCAAAGCCAAAGCGGGCAAAGGGAGCAGCCAAAAGCGTAAAAACAGGCTTGCCCCAGTGGAAAAAAAACAAATGTGGGTGATCGAAGGCAGAATGAGCCACCAGGTAGTGCTTTACACTATCCCCAGCATCTGCAGTGCCATCAAAATACCAGATGATGAAAGCTGCGACAAACAGATAAGCCAACGAAAAAATCAGCGTTCCTTTTTGAATCATATCGATGAGCGTACTTTACCGGGTGTTAAGTCGGCCACTTCCTTGAAATGTAAACATAAAAACTATCTAGCAATGATTCTAATCTGGCAGGGCAAAGCCTGGCATCTACCCTGTTATTGAGAAGGATGGTTTTGGCTTTGACTGACAAGGATGCCACCCCAGGCAGTTACCCGATTCGGGATATTTTTCGTACTTTCCCGACATGCAAACGGCGACTTCAAAAAAGCAAAAGCTCGCTCGGCTTTTCTACCGGGAAGTAGAGAAAATCCAACAGCAGGAGCTGGATACGGCCGATAAAATTACGGCTTTGTATCGATTGCTCAATCTGCTATTTGTAGAAGTTACCCGGGCGGAGCGGCTGCAGTTTACGACTCTTTTTGCACGCATCGCTTATGTCGGCCACCGATTTGACTTACCGAAACAGTTGCAATTCCAAATCCATGCCTTTCGGACACAGGCCCGGTCATGGCTCAATCGACAGGAAGACCAGGCGCTGGATCCCTCTTTATTGGAACAGACCTATCAACAAGGCTTATTTGTCATTGGTCAAAGCATATTCCGATTGTTACAGCTAGACATTCCGGCTTTCTTGCAGTTGGCAACGCCCACCTTTGCACAACGACCGTCGGAGATTCAATCCTTTCACGCTTGTATTCGGGTGGTAGCACTTCAGGACGATCCCGAGCAGCATCAGTTGATTGTCAGAGCAGAAAACCAACCGGAGGAAGTTCAGCGTGTGCAATACAACATCCCGGATCGCAACGAGAATTTCAATCCAACCATTGATCAAATTCGAACGACTTTCCGCTTTCCGGTCTCCCTCAACCTGATTGATGTAGAGATTGATCAAGCAGGCATATACCGTCCCAAAGCCATCGTGCTGGAACCTGATTACTTGGTAGATGTATCCGCAATTTCCGAGTGTTTCAAAGACTTTGGAGCAGCTCCGATGCTGTACTTACTCAAAAAGTACCTACCCTTCCAGACGACCAAATACATTATGATCGGGAACATCGCCAACTTCTTTCTCGACGAATTGATGACCCATAAGGACAGCACGTTCAAAGAAACTTTTCCAAAAGTCTTCCAGCTCAACCCCTTGGCTTTCGCCATTTTTGACAACCGTTTGGTCCGGGAGATCATGCAAACATCTCAGAAGCACTTTCTCCATCTCAAAAGGGTGATACAGCAGGATTTTCCAGCCAGCGACATCGAACCCAGCGATTGCTATTTGGAACCCAGCTTTTATTCCGAGAAGTACGGCCTTCAAGGGCGGTTGGATGTCTTTTACAAGCAAGCCGACAGCAGCAAGCAGTCAGCCATTGTAGAATTGAAAAGCGGCAAGCCTTTCAAGGCAAATACCTATGGAATCAGCAGCAATCATTTTACCCAAACACTCCTGTACGATCTCATTATCAAATCGGTTTTTGAAAAAGGCATCGCTCCTGCCAACTTCATTTTGTATTCTGGCGTGGAAGACCGACAATTGCGATTTGCCCCCTCTATAAAGGCCCAACAGTACGAGGCCATTCAAATTCGAAATCAGATTGTAGCCATCGAAAGAGGCATTGCCAATTTGCTGGACCAGCCACTGGATAGCCCCAATTTTTTCAGCCTCCTCAGCCCCACAAAACTAACAGCCGCTAAAGGCTTCATCGAAAAAGACCTCGGGCTATTTGAGAAAGTATACAGAGGTATGCGCTCCATCGACCGGCACTATTTTACGGCCTTTTCTGGCTTCATCGCACACGAACAATGGCTGGCCAAAACGGGCGTTCAAGGTCTTGAAAACGTCAATGGCTTGGCCTCCTTGTGGCTCAATGACCTGGAAGAGAAAGAAGCCTCCTTTGACATCATCAGTCATTTGCGCATACTGGAAGACCGAGCCAAAGACAATGATCCGATTATCGTATTTCAAAAAACGGAAAGGACCAATCCGCTGGCCAACTTCCGCAATGGCGACATTGCCGTTTTGTACCCCTACCGAAAAGCTGGCGACAATGTCCTCACCAATCAGATATTCAAGTGTACAATTATACAGATCGACGAACAACAGCTTAGCATCCGCCTGCGCTCCCGACAGTTCAACAACCTCATCTTCCAATCCGACGTTCTTTGGAATTTGGAACACGATATGATGGACAGCAGCTTTACAGAAATGTATCGCAACCTTTTTCGATTTGTTCAATATGACTCTCACAAAAAAGACCTGCTATTAGGCATAGCCCCCCCGACCCAATCGGCTCCTGCCAAACTCAATGCTCCCGGCGACCTCACCACTGAGCAGCAAGGCATCCTCCAACGCATGATCTCTGCCAAAGATTACTTTCTGCTGTGGGGACCGCCTGGCACTGGCAAAACCAGCATGATGCTCAAGCACTTTGTCAGCTACATCCTCAACCATACAGACGAAAACCTCCTGCTGCTGGCTTACACCAATCGCGCAGTAGACGAAATTTGTCAGGCCATCGAAAGCATCGACAAATATGCCCGGCAAGAATATCTGCGCATTGGATCACGCTACGCGACGGCGCCACCTTTCAGAGATCGCTTGTTTTCTACTCAGTTGGAAAAAATCAACACTCGACAGGGCTTGAAGGAATTAATCGACAAGCACCGCATCTTCGTCAGTACTGTTGCTTCCATTTCCAATAAGCAGGAGCTGTTGCAGCTCAAGACATTCCAGCGGGTGGTTATCGACGAGGCATCGCAAATACTGGAACCTTTATTGGTCGGATTGCTCCCGCGCTTTGAGCAATTCATCCTCATCGGAGATCACCAGCAGTTGCCGGCCGTTGTGGTGCAAGACAAAGAACGATCTGCAAGTACCAGTCCGGAGCTGAAAAAAATTGGGCTACAAAATATGCGGGATTCCCTCTTTGAGCGGCTGTACAAACGCTGCAAGGCGCAGGATTGGGACTGGGCCTATGCACAACTGAGCCATCAAGGCAGGATGCACCAGGTCATTATGGACTTTCCCAACGAATATTTTTACAAGGGGCGACTACACATTTTGCCAGAAGGCATCGCTTGGCGTTTGCAACAAATGAGTGCCTTAAGCTACGAGCTGCCGGCCGAAGCCAACGACTTGGAAGAACGTCTGGCCCGACGCCGCATGATGTTTTTCGATACGGCACCAGACGAAGCGAGCAGTTCCAAAACCAATCGGCATGAAGCGATAATGCTGAGTCAGATCGTTGGGGCGTTCCAACGCATTTATGCTGCCAATGGGATGGAATTTCACCATGGGACCTTGGGGGTGATCACTCCCTACCGAGCGCAAATCGCTTGCATTCGCCAGCACCTAGAGGCCAGTAGCACCTCTGCTAAAAACATCACCATTGATACAGTGGAGCGCTACCAGGGGGGCGCCAGAGACATCATTATCCTTTCCTTGTGTACCAATACCTCCGCCCAATTGCACTCCTTGGTTTCCTTATCTAATGAAGGAGTCGATCGCAAATTAAATGTAGCGCTGACCCGAGCGCGGCAACACCTGATCGTTTTAGGCAACAAGGCCATTCTCAGTCAAAACGAAGTATATCAAAAACTGGTCAACTATTGTGGAGAAGGGAATATGCTCTAAAGTCTTAGGGCTGGCGGGTAACGAAGTACTGAAAACCAAAATTCAAATTAAAAAATTGCTGCTTAACAGGCGTATCGGGGTCTGTAAAGTTTGAAGCTCTAAAGCGGTTGTAGGCAAAGCTCAGCTCAAGTGCAAAGTTGGGGTTAAGGAAAATATCGAGTCCTACGGCAGCCCCATAAAGTCTAGAGACATTGGAATTGCGAAAGACATTATTGGCAGTCCCTCCGCTGACTCTGATGATGGAAGCATTCCGTTGTAAGCCTGCATTGAGTTCGAGAAATCCTTTGATGAAAGAAGGCACACTCTCGGTATAATAGCGAACGAAGGGAGTCAAACCATAAGATTGGTTGGTATTGCGTACGACATCTGAAGAGGAGCGGAAATAGCTGATGAACAGAGAGCTGCCCAGCATGAAATGGGGATGGACAAATACACCAGCTCTGGGACGCAGGCTGAGGTTGAAATTCTTTCCCGGGCTGATGCGATCAGATCGAATATCGATGTTGCTACCGCCGATCATCCAATCGCCGGGTCCAGGGCTGATGGCAGTCCAACGAGGCCGCACACCTTTGGGTAAGAAGTAGTATCGCAAGCCCGAGGTGATGCCTATGTCTGAAAATTTATTGAAAGAGAAATTCGAGGTTTTGCCCCTGCGGTAGTACAAGCGGCTGTTAATCGACAATCCTTGGGCCAAAAAAATATCCGTCCCCAACGAAATGCGCGCTGTCCAAGGGTCCAACTCCGTATTCCGATCAAAAGAGTTGGCAATGTTGATGCGGGCATATTCGCCACCTATTTCCAAAAACCAGAGCATTGTCCGATCCTTGGGAGCGCTGAGATACCAGCGCATGTCCAAACTCACGCCATAGGTCGTACGCACCTCCTCGCTAGAGCTGAAGCGTTCCTCCTTCAGTTGTACTCCTCCACTCAACAAGACAGACTCACTGAGGAATACGCCCATCACGGGATTGTAGATAAGGCTTTGGACCTGAGCATTGGCATTTGGTCCGGACTTGACGCGAGAAAAATCCCAAAAAAGCCCCCTTTCGATGAAAAAACTGCCTTTGGTGACCTGGCCTGTCAGGTGAGATACCCGAAAGCCAAGAAAAAGGATACAAAACAAAAGCAGGGTTTTAATTTTCATATCTTTTTTGGTCAGTGTTATAGTAAGATATAAATTAAAAGTATATCTAAGGAATATTTAACATCTTGTGCGTTTGTATGCTGAGGTGCCATTGTGGGTGTGTCAGACAGTAATTTAGGGTTTTTTGGACATTCTGTGGCCCCTCCGGCCCATCCATCGGTTGAAGGAAAAAGTGTTCAAAATCAAATTGTTCGTATTGCTCGGGTTCAGCGCCTGTTTGTGGATAAACCAACTTCAATTCATTGCCAGCTGTCAGTACAATCTCCGTGTTGGCTTTTGGGCTCATACAGACCCAGTCGATGCCAGTCGGTACGGGCAGGGTGCCATTTGTTTCGATGGCAACTTCCAGCCCCAGTTCGTGAAAGGCCGCAACCAGTTTTTCATCCAGTTGCAAAAGCGGCTCTCCCCCAGTGCAAACGACATAGGGCGTACCTTTGCTCTGATCTGGCCAGAGAGAGAAAACCTTTTCCGCCAGCTTGGGAGCCGTCGCATATCGTCCACCATTTTCACCATCGGTTCCCCAGAAGTCCGTATCACAAAACTGACAGATCGCCTTGTGGCGATCTTCTTCGCGACCACTCCAAAGGTTGCAGCCCGAAAAACGGCAAAAAATAGCAGGGCGGCCGCTGTGGGCTCCTTCTCCCTGTAGGGTATAATAAATTTCTTTAACCTTGTAAGATGCCATATTCCAAATCTTCGAATCGGCTGCAAAAATACGAATATTTCATTCCAGAAAATACTGCATCCCAAAAGTTAGCTCTGTATTTCTAGCGTCCAATTCCATCAACTCTCGACGAATCCCTCTGATTTGTGTCAAGCCTCCTAGGCGGTAGTCCAGTCGACATTCCAATGCCAACTGAGGATTGATGAACAGATTGAGCCCTGCCCCTCCTCCATACTGTAGCCAATAATCGTAAGAAACGCGATTCCCTCGCTGCTCGCTGGTCCGCTGGCGCTCCCAGGCAGCCTCTAGGAAAAACTTGCTGTGGCCCCCTTGAGGATTGATGTAGAAACGAAAGAATTGTCCGATGTTCCACCGCACGCTTCGCAGGTCCTCTTTAGGCTGGCTGTTCGATTTCAGCGACAGTTCTGCTCCGGCCACCAAAAAGGGCGTAATGAAATATCCGAAGCGGCTGTCTAACAAAAAAGCATGCGCAGAGCGATTGCCCTCGCCTGTGTACATATTGAAAGCAAATTGAGAAGACTGGATAAAAAACCGACCTTGATAGAAACGAATGTCTGGCTTTTGTCGCAATCTATTTCGGCTGTGTTGCAAAAAGCGGAGGTTGAGCAAAAAACCCAGGCGATGAATATCCGGTCGGTCGGGACGTAATCCAAATCGGACGCGAGGGCTCAACCACAGGCCAGGTTGGATTTTCCAATCGTTTCCCAAAGTCAGAAAGAGTTGCTGCAACTCCCGACCATCCACTGCATCCAATTCAAAAGTAGCACCTCCTCCAACAAAAAGCGATTGGCGACTTTCTTGTTGCCACAGATAATAACGGCCTTCAAATTCGAGGCTCTTCAAAAATTCGCTGAAAGATTCAGGAAAGTTGCTGCGGGGTCTCAAAACCACATTGGATTGCACCCAGATGCGATCGCTCAACATTCGACCATACAAAAGCTCCACCCCAAGAGAATTAAATTCGTTGCCATACGAAGATGTGTCCACCATCCTTTGGAGGGATGTTCGAGAAAGACTTATTTCAGGTTTGAATTCGTAGGTATCAGCTGTTAATTGTGCATTTAACATCCCCACCCCACAAATACAGCAAACCAAAACCAGGGTAGCTGTTTTCATCTTCATATTTTTAGGCTCGGCAATTTGTTTGTTTTCGGGAATATAGGGGACTTAATAGTCGGTCTATGAAATTGCGACAAAAAGCTTTTTGTTGTTCGTTGAGCAGTTGACATTGTAACTGCAGTCTCCACTTTAACGCAAAAAGTCCCATCTGATTTTAAATAACAGAACTAATACGTGTCAAGGGCAGCAAATACATCACACTTGCATGGCGCCACTCACCTTTTGGGGATCGAGCAACCGCACGTATTCATCCATTCATCAGTCATCGGGGTAATTTCTACAGGCTATTTTTCCTCTCGGTACAAGAGCGCTAATCAGCTTCAGTGGTACTTGTGTAACGTTTGACCAAGGGCTTTTGTGCCACTAGCAAGTAATAATTGAAGAAGAATCCTTCATCGAATAATAGGGCGCTGGACAGATGGAGTCCACGATTTGTCAGCATCTCCTCATATTCCTTTTGGTCATATTGATGCGGGTGGAGAATATCCCCGGGTATCCATCTAAAAAGTCGTTTAAAAAAGGGGTGGTTGTGCGCATCGATGGACAAGAACAGTTGTCCACCAGGTGCCAAACAATCTACCAATCCATCGAGGCATTGGTCCAGTGCTGCTACGTGATTGATGGCATTGAGGCAAAAAATCTGCTGGTATTGGGTCGTAGGCTGGAAATCTTCCAATGGACAGGCGTGAAACTGGACGTAGGGATAATCACTTTTTGAAAAATGCGGCAACTTTTGAGCATATTCCTCCAATAATGGATCAACCGCATCCACTTTTTGTTGTTGCAAGACTAGGAAGATGCCTGCCGGGCCACAACCGGCGTCCAGCACAGCGTCACCTGGCTGCAATTCGACTGCTGCTTTTTGGAGCATGTTCTGCCAATACTGACGCTTCCACAGCAGGTAATCGGCTTTGGGGCGCTTTCGCAAATAGCGTTGCCACCAGCGGATTTCAGCTGCTTGTGCAATTTTCCATCGAAGGTTGGAAGAAGGTGCTGGCATAAAGTCGATTGGGTTAAGATTGTGATAAACGGAGAATCCTATAGGCCATCCGTTGTCCGTCGTTCAGGCTGTTTTCCACCCGAAAGCAGATTGTCATATAAATTTAAGAAATTCTAAGATTAGGCGTAATTTTACGATATGTTATTTACAGCAGGAAGCAGGGTTCGCTTCATCCACACAGGTGATGAGGGCCACATCATCGAACAACTCAGCGATGGCATGCTACTCGTCCAGCTCGACGATGGGGATGCCATTCCGGCTTTCGAAGAACACTTGCAAAACGTCGACCTCCAAAAGAAAAAGAAAGATCCAGTGCCTCCCAAGCCTGTCATTCCGCCACCTGCTCCCGTCTTGCGCAAAGCACCCGACCAACGAATCGAAAATCCCCTCGGCATACAACTGGCCTTCGAAGACACAGCCCTGGCTCCGGGCATGCAACCCAATTACAAAATCCACCTGATCAACGATACGGTCTATTCCTTCATCTTTACCATCGAATTGCACCTGGCGGGAAAACTACACCACAAACTGCACGAACAACTGGAGGCGTACACCGCTGTAGTCGTGGGAACATTGCCTTTCGATCAACTGAACGACTATCCCAAATTTGTATTGAATTGCTGGCAAGTCACCACCCTTGGTACAGGACGCCAATTAACTAAAACATTGAAAATAAAAGCCAAGCAATTTCTCAAAAGAACGGCCTTGGCCCCCATTCTCAATAAGACCGTCCATCATTACGTACTCCTAGACCAGTTTGAAGAAAGCACTGGCAATGGTGAAGACCTCAAGTCCTACACCAAGCGAAATGCCCGAGCCAGGCGATCGTCTCATGCACACAGAGGTGGCTCCGATATGGTCGACCCGATGCGTTTTGCCAGCTTCGTCCAGGAAATCGACCTGCATGCTGAAAAGCTCAGCAGCGATGCCCACAAAATGAACAATGCAGAAATCTTGCGCTTACAGATTCAACATTTCGACAATTACATGCGCAAAGCCATCCAGATAGGGGTCGATCGGGTATTTATCATTCACGGATTGGGAAAGGGACGCCTACGAGATTCCATTGCCAGCCGTTTGATCCGCATGCCGGAAGTGGTGACCTTTCGCAATGAATACCACCCTAAATATGGTTATGGCGCAACGGAAGTCGTTTTTACAGAAAAGGGCTAATCGGAAATCACCAATCATTTAGTTCGAGCTGCGATGAATGGCAAAGAAGAAAATCGTCTTCGAAATTGTTTTGTTGTCGCCAATGTATTTGATTTGGTCAGCAATTGGCTTTAGTAAAGTACTACCGAGGTCCTAGATCGTTTCTTTCATCATTTTTCGGATCAACACAATTTGCCCCAGGTGGTAATAGCAATGTTCGATCATACCTTCAATGTTTCGGCGGTAGCTCCCGTATTTTTCATCGACAAAGGCAGCGTCCAGCTTTTGAGCAGACATCGACTCGATGTGTCCAGCAAATTTTTCGGTATTGGCCCACAAGTCATTGAGGAGTTGCTCCCAATCTTCCGGTGATTGGATACTGGGATGATCAAAGCTGTACTTGTCTCTGATTTCCAGGGCTCCACCTTCAAAAACATTCAAAACGCCAGCTATGTAGTAATTGATGTGATAGGCCAGGGCCAAGATGGTATTCAACGATCCGATTTTGTGGGTTGCTTGCTCTGACGTCACTTGGGACAATTGATCTTTATAATTCGTGTTGGCGATCCATTTGCCATGGAGCATGACCTCTCTGAAGCGATTGGCGATTTGTGTAGAATTTTCCATGCGCGAAAAGTACAGATTTTTCTGGAATACAATCACTTTTCCTTTGATAAGCCTTGGGCATAATGCAGCAAACTCCGTACTCGTTGGTCAACTGTAATTGCTTGGTAGGCTTCGTATTCTTCTGCCTTGTCGGGAATCAAAACCGTGTACATACCTAAAGCTTGTCCAAACTGCATGTCTGTGATGGAATCACCTACTATGACGGAGCGGCTAAAGTCGATGTCTTGGAAGTCACGCTTGGCTTGCTGGGCCATTCCGGTTTGTGGCTTGCGGCAGGCAGAACGATCCGTACAGGCATAAACCTGATCAATTTTGCATCCGGTGGCGGCAATACGAAGCACCATCTGCTGGTGAATATCTGCCAAATCTTGGAGGCTCATCAGCTCTTTATGGACCCCCAGCTGATTGGTCACAACGACGATCCGACCAAAGTAATGTGGTAACAAAGAAAAGGCATCTAACACCCCTGGTAAAAATTCGAACTCGGCCCAGGAGCGGACGTAGCGCCCAGGCAATCGGCGATTGATCACACCGTCGCGGTCCAGAAACAGAGTAGGTTGAGAAGAAATCAATGGAATCGACTTGAGCTAGTTGACATTTCTATCACCGCTGCCAAAAATCCGACGTTCTACCAGCTCACAAATGATGTGGCCGATCATCATATGAGCCTCCTGAATGCGAGGCACCTCACTCGAAGGAATCTTCAGCAGATAGTCGCAGCGGCCCTCCATTTTGCCCGCTCGCAGCCCAGTCATTCCCACAACGATCATAAAATTTTGGCGAGCGGTATCAATGGCCCGGATGATCCCCGAGGAATCACCCGTCGTAGAAAGTGCATATAGCACATCCCCTTCCCTCGCCTTGTACTGGAGCGTACGCGCGTAAGCCTCCTCCAAAGAAAAATCACTAGAGGCAGCCGTCAAGGCTGAAATGTCCATGTGCAGCGACTCTGCAAAAAGTGGTGGTCGGTCTTTGTAATATCGACCCGACAACTCTCCGGCCAGGTGGTAGGCATCCACTGCACTATCGCCACTACCGCAAAACAATACCTTCTTTCCTCCTTTCAGAGCGATCGTTGTCAAATCTGCGATCTTATCAATATGAGTCAGTAGGGGCTCATTTTCCAGTAGCGCCTGGCGCAACATGATATTTTCTGTTAATACTTCTTTTATTCTTTCATCCATGGACAACTGATAAATTAAAGGGGCGATTTCAAATTCCATGTTCGACCCGGTACTGAAGCAATACCTCTTCTCCGGCCTCGATGATCAAAAGATAACGACCTTTTCGGAATTTTTGCATATTGATCGACTTCAAAAAATTTCCGGCACGCTGGTCTTTGTATTCGCTTCGGGAAACTGCCTCACACTGCTCATTCAAAAGGCGGATTCTCACATCCTTGCAATCATCCAGTACATACTTCACCCGAAGCAGACCCGTGCGCGGATCGGGTAACAAGCGTTCATAATTTTTCCAACCATCCTTGGACTGCCCCACTTGACGGACAAGGTGAATCCTCGCCTGGCCATTGGCATAGTTGTGTACGAGGCGGTATCGGACTTCGTTTTTCGGAATGGCATGTGCCGATTCATCGACAATGCGATAGTTGTTCTTGACACCTCCTTGCCCTTGCACGTGTGCAATCGTTTGGAATGGCTTCTCAGCTACAGAACGCTGTAATTCAAAAGTAAGTCTGTGCGTTGGTTCGAATTGTGTTTGCCACTCCAAAGAAATGCCATTTAGCTCAGCACGAGCCAAAAAATCCAAGACTTTCATTTCCTCCCGGCGCTGGCCCGATGCCATTGGAAAGGCACCATTGGAAGCCAGCAAGGGATGCAATTCCTCCTCTGGAACCCGAGGCCGAATGTAGATCACGGGACCATTGCTAGGGTGCCAAATGGACAGCCCCTCGGGCGGCGAAAAGCGGTCGTCGAGATGTACCTCTGCTACCAAATCGGCATTGTCTGTTTTAACGGTGCGGACTTCCATCCTGTCCTGACCGATGAATACCCATTTGAATTGATTGAAGCTACCGCTGTTTCGGGTCCAGGCTTTGTCATCATCGTTGCGCCGCAAAGGTGCACCCCAGCAGCCCTCGCCAACATAGACCGTCCCATTTTTATCGTCTCGAATAAAGCCCTCCTCGCTCCCAGCCTCCCGGCTTGGGCGCAGGGGATAAGTCGTCTTGACACAGTGCGCATCAGATTCGACTACTAGATTGACCTGGTGCTTTTCAAACAAAGAGGCCCAATGCAACCATTGGCCGTTGCGCTCCCGCTTCTTACGGGTATGTGGACGAATGGCAAAATGATACTGCGCCATTTTCCAGCGAATGTGTGGATGTGCCGTTAGATCCTCCTTCAACCAGTCTTTCTGATCGCCGCCACATGCAATCAAGGAATTGAGGGTATACACCCGCAGCAAGTCTCCTCCAAAGGTTAGGCCGTAGTAAAGATGGCGCTCTTTGACATCAAACAGATCAATTAGGCTTTGATTGGAATATTCGTGATTCCCACGAGTCACGACGATCGGTGTCAGTCGACCTTCCGAGGTAATGGTATGCTGCCAATCATCGAACCAAGCCCGCCATTGGGTGGCATTGTCTCCACCTGTCATATCTCCACCAAATAATACAAAGTGTGGTTTGAGTTTACCAACAAGCTTATTGGCCTTTCGGCGGGATTCTCGATAGTTGCGCGAATCGCCCCCGGCAATAACAGAAAGGCGCTCGTAGGGATTATCGGGTGCTGTCCGAAAAGACATTCTACGGCTTTGCCCCTCACTATCGACGATGACAAAATAGTAAACGGTGGCAGGCTGTAAATTGGTGAGCCGCACAAAGTAGTTCTTCATTCCTTTGGAAGGCACAAATCGATTGGGGCTTTGTTGGTAGGGATAAGCCTCGTATTGTTGCCCGGCATCTGTTGTTCCGTAGTGTAGTACGGGTTGTTGGCCCGATACTTGGTTCCATCCGATGACCATTGTCGTGGACGGGTCGCTCCGCCACATACATCTGTATTTGTCCGTACGGCCATAAAGAGTGGAATCGCAAAAGAAAAGAATACAAGTCAAAGCGACGAGTAAGCGAGTGGTGACCATGTTTGTCCTCATTTTAACCGATAGATAGCAGCCGGGTGCGACGGAAGATTGTAGAGCTGCTGTTCTCAAAGTTATGAATAATTTTCCTTTGGTTATTTACGGTCAAACAGAGACAAAGGTTATCATTCCGGTTGTTAAATCCGCCTCTTTTAGGCAGCTTTATTGTAAATTTGCGCTGTCGGACCGAGCAATGGGTCGCCAAAGCGCCAAAAATTCATCACTATTTAAATTTCTGATCGCCTTATGGTCAAAGATCCCATCGTTTTTACATTGATACAAGAAGAACTCGAACGCCAGCGAAATGGCGTCGAATTGATCGCTTCCGAGAATTTTGCTAGTCAGGCTGTCATGGATGCTATGGGCTCCTGCCTGACCAACAAATATGCTGAGGGTTATCCGGGAAAACGCTATTATGGCGGTTGTGAAATCGTAGACAAGGTCGAACAGCTGGCTATTGATCGGCTCAAAGAGCTATTCGGGGCGGCTTATGCAAATGTGCAACCACATTCTGGTGCGCAGGCAAATGCAGCCGTCTTCTTAGCCATTCTGGAACCTGGCGATAAGATTTTGGGCTTCGATCTGTCCCATGGCGGGCATCTCTCGCATGGTTCTCCTGTCAATTTCTCCGGCAAACACTTTAAGCCAAGTTTTTACGGTGTAGAAGAAGAT
>JBCCSZ010000020.1:0-40675 GCA_039199225.1 Bacteroidota bacterium | reverse complement strand
GTGTGTACTTGGATACCTTGCAAACGCAGGGTGGTTGTGATAGTGTGTTGGAGTTGAGTCTGAGTGTGGTGGATACAGTGCGGACGAGCTTATCGGAGCAGATATGTGTGGGTAGTAGTTTTGCATTTAATGGAGAGCTGTTGACGCAAAGTGGTATTTACTTGGATACGTTGCAAACGCAGGGTGGTTGTGATAGTGTGTTGGAGTTGAGCTTGAGTGTAGTGGATACGGTTCGGACGAGTTTGTCGGAGCAGATATGTATGGGTAGTAGTTTTGCTTTTAATGGTTTATCATTGACCCAGAGTGGTATTTACTTGGATACGTTGCAAACGCAGGCTGGTTGTGATAGTGTGTTAGAGCTGAGTTTGAATGTGTTGGATACGGTTCGGACGGTTTTGTCAGAGCGAGTCTGCGCAGGTAGTAGTTTCACCTTCAATGGTTTATCGTTGATGCAGAGTGGTGTTTATTTGGATACCTTGCAGACGCAGGGTGGTTGTGACAGCATCATTGAGCTGCAATTGGAAGTGACCGATGCAAAAAGAGATTCTCAAATGGTTTTCTTGTGCGAAGGAGAATCTTTTTCTTTTGCCGGGACTGTATTGGAACAAGCAGGCATTTATCGAGATACGCTGACAGATGATGAAGGCTGCGATAGCATTGCTGTTGTAGAGATTGTTCAGATAGAGGTGCGGTCAGATATTCAGATATTAGGCGCGCAACAAATCAGTTGTGCGAGTCCAACTGTGGTGCTAGACGGATCGAATTCCTTGCCTTTTGGTGGAGTCGACTACGAATGGCTATCAGTAGACGATGATAGCTTGCTGTCCAGCGGGTCTATGTTGGAGTTGAACAATGGGGCAGGCATACGGCTGATCGTTGCAGATACCCTCAAAGGGTGTCGAGATACGGCAGACCTACTCATCATGCAGGATGTGGAACCTCCCGAGGTAGTACTCTCGGTCGCCGATAGTCTTGATTGCTTTACGCCGGAAGTCTGGTTGGATGGCAGCCAATCATCTGCTGGTGCTGATTATACCTTTGAATGGCAGGGGCCGGGACTGTCTTCCCGCCTAGATACCTTGGCTGTGCGGGCCAATTCACCGGGCTGGTACCAGCTGCAAATTACGGATGATTCTAATGGCTGCAGCAACATAGACAGCGTGCAGGTAGGAGGATTGCCAGAGGGCTTTGAAGTGCAATTGATCAGTCGGATGCCGGATTGTCGCAGCGCAGGTCTGATTGAGATTGGCGAACCCCTCGGAGGGCTGAAACCATTCTTGTACAGCCTGGATGGAGAGGTTTTTAGTGATATTCGTTTTTGGCCGCAATTAAAGGAAGGGACTTACAATGTCTCAGTCCAAGATGCGAGTGGCTGCGAGTGGGATTCCACCTTGGTTTTATCAGCACCGATACGACCTACCTTAGAATTGGGGAATGACACCACTATTGTACTTGGAGACAGCATTGAGTTGATTCCCATCACCAACATACCATCAGCTACGATCGACTCTTTCCTATGGAAACCCCAGGAGCCTTTGACCTGCGCAGATTGTTTTACCCAATGGGTTCGGCCACTCTCCACTACCAGTTATGAATTGACCTATTGGGACGAGAATGGATGCCCCGTCAGTGATCGAATCACCATAGAAGTCGATGCCCAAGCGCCTGTATTTGCACCCAATGCGTTTACGCCTAACGGCGATGGCATCAACGATCGCTTTGTACTGTACAGCGGCCCTTCGGTCGCTCAAATTTTAGTGTTGCGCATCTTTGACCGCTGGGGAGAACTCATGTATGAGTCCAGAGAAATGCCTCCCAACGACCCTCGAATGGGATGGGACGGTCGTCTGAAGGGAGAAGCCTTAAACCCGGCCGTTTTCGTCTATTATGCTGAAATCCTCCTACAAGATGGCAGTAAAAAAATCATCTATGGAGACTTGACGCTCGTCAAGTAAGGACTGGATTTAATATGTAAATACTTGAATTTTCTCTTTGTTTGGGAAGTAATCCCTCTTTTTTCCTTTCTGGTATCATTTCTTTAAAATGGCAGAACTTTTGCAATTGCTCTACGGATAGTCTTCCTCCCCCCTTCCAACGAAGATTTTCTACTGTACCGGCATTTGATCTCTTTTCCGGTCTGGTAGACGAGTAGCCAATTTCCAATTTGTTGAATTTAGCGATTGAGACAATGATGACCCTTAGAACATCTATCTGCCTTTTAGTCATGCTGCTGACCGGCACTATTGTGGCCCAACCTTCGAATGATGATCCTTGTAATGCCATTGAATTGAGCGTCGCAACGAGCTGTAATGCCGTTAGCTACACCAATGCAGCAGCTACGCCGACGAGTGGACCAGCCGATCCGGGTTGTGGAGGTTATGCGGGAGGAGATGTCTGGTTTCAGTTTACCATGCCCAATAATGGCTACCACGTCACTTTGGAATTGACCTCTACCGGGGCGTTCGATGGAGGGATGGCTGTCTACAGCTACAGTGGTAGTTGTGCATCCTTGACCCTTGAGGCTTGCGACGACAACAGCGGTGGTGGTAACGATCCCCGACTGACAGTAGAAGATGGCTGTAATTTTGAAAACATCAATGAGGTTTTCTACGTCCGTGTTTGGGAGAATGGAAATGATGAAAATGGTACGTTCAATCTCTGTGCATATGCCCATACTCCGGCTGTTCCGGATGATGTGACGGGCTGCACCAACAATCCTGTAGCTGGAAATACTTGCTGTGATGCCATCTTGTTGAGTGATTTATTCGATGGTTATTGTGGAAATACCCAAGGCTACACGGCCGATAATGTGCCGCTATCTGCTTTTTGTGCCAATATTGAAAACAACTCCTGGATTGCTTTTACAGCCTCTGATCCGACGGTCATATTTGATGTGGTAGCTTCTTCTTGTAGTTTGGGGGAGGGGATACAGGTAGCTGTTTTTGAAACATCGGATTGTAGCAATTTTAATCTGGTTTCCAATTGTTGGAATCCAAAAACAGAAGCCAGTGGGACGATCACTGCAACTGGTTTGACAGCCGGCGAGAATTATTACCTGATGGTGGATGGCTTCCTGGAAGATACTTGTGACTATACCATAAATGTTACCAGCGGGGTGGATCAAACCAATGTGACTGTGGACGATGATGTCATCTGTGCAGGCCAATCGACTTTCCTGCGGGCCAATGTTGTTGGCGTGGGACCATTTTCGTACAGCTGGGCGCCAGCTGCTTCCCTGGACGATCCAACTTCGGCCAGCCCGGAAGCCTCTCCAACAGTCTCCACGAATTACACCCTCACGGTCACAGGACCTAGCGGATCGAGCGTTCACTCGATAGCAGTGACTGTTTATACCAGCACACCAACCAATCTCAATATCTCCGGAAATAACAATATCTGTGAAAATGCACCAGGGGAAGTTTTTACGGCCATAGCAGACGATGCCTTGTCCTATAACTGGACGGTGACAGGTGGAACAATCGTCGGTTCTTCTACTGGGAGTAGCCTGACGGTGGACTGGGGAGCTGGCAATGGGACCGTTTGTGTGGAGGCTGTCAATGAATGCGGTTCTAGTGCGCCGCAATGTATCAATGTCACAAGCATTCCAAGACCGAATATCAGCGCTCAAAATCCACCATTGGCTTGCGCGCCAAACACTGTCAATCTGACCAGTATTGTCATTTCTAACACTGGGAGCGGTGGTGGATTTGTTACTTATCACGCAGACTCGATGGACGCTGTGGCAGGTACTCCCTTTTTGCCTTCTACAATCATCAGTAACAGCGGTACGTACTGGATTCGCATGACCTCTGGAAACAATTGCTATGATGTAACCTCGGTCGATGTGACCATTGAAAATCCACAGCTCAGCGTCATTGACCCGCAGCCTACCTGCTCTCCCAATACCATTGATCTGGCAAGCGTCAGTATCAACGAGACCAATGGCTTTAGCAATGGCAGTTTTACCTTCTATGAGGACAGTCTCGATGCAACCATTATGGCCAATGCCATGAGCAATACCATTGTTTCTCAAACAAATACTTATTGGGTGCGTTACGAAACACCCAATGGCTGCTTCGATGTAGAGCGCATCAATATTGTGATTGACATTACGCCAGACTTAAGTGATCCCATCACCTTGGCACCGATTTGTCCGGGAGAAATGGTCGACTTAGATACCATCAATCTACCGGATGCAAATGGGGCTACGCTTGATTTTAAATTTTTCTATACCAGCGAGGCAGTGGCCTTATTGGGCTTTCCGGGCCTAGCGATGACCAATACGGTGGTCGGTGCTGGAAGCTACTGGGTCTGGACAGGTTCTTCCGGAGGGTGCAGCGATGTGGCAGAAATTCAAATTACAGAGTCGACACCTCCAACAGCCGCCATCAGTGGCGGTGGAACGGTTTGTCCGGGGGACTCCATCGATATTACCTTTAGCCTAACGGGCAGCGCTCCTTTTGAAGTCAGTCTCAGTGATGGCACAAATACCATTTTACTGAGTAACTTGTCGGATGGCGCCATTGTTCGCCTACCCGTTAACGGAACAACCAGCTACAGCTTACAAGCAGTGACAGATGCCACTTCCTGCCCTGGAAGTATTTCCGGCGGCCCAGTGAATGCCAACAATTCTGCAGCGCCCACAGCCAACCTATCCGGTGGTGGGAGCATCTGCCAGGGGGAGGACGCGGTCCTTACTTTCAACCTCACTGGCACAGGTCCTTTCGACCTCACCTATGCAGACGATCAAGGGGGCAGCTTTCCTTTGACCAATGTATCAAATGGTCATACAGTGACGCTCCAACCAGCTGTATCAACTACCTATAATCTGATATCGGTATTGGACAATGCTTCTTGCAGTGGGACCTTTTCCGGAAGTGCGGCCTTCATCGTTGCGCCAGCTTTGCAATTGATCAATTTGAGAGAGGATTGCAATCCGGCGAAGACATTCTTTACCGTTCGTTTTGAAATTTCGGGAGGCGACCCCTCTTCTTATGTCGTGAATGGTCTGAGTGGTACCCTAAGTGGGAATGTCTTCGTGAGTGACCCGATGCCAAGCAATACTACTTACAGCTATACGGTCTTCGACAACAGCGGTTGTCCACCCATTACTGGAAGCGGCCAGCGAGAGTGCGACTGTGATACGGATGCTGGTACGATGGATCCCAACCTCATCGAGGTATGTGCAAACGAAGTGGCAACAGCTATCCATAATGGGGATGAATTTTTAGAAAGTGGCGATATATTACAATATGTATTACATGATAGATCAGATGCTTCGCTGGGAACTATTTTAGCGACCGGCACAACTCCTTCGTTCAGTCTACTGGGCAATATGTCAACTGGTGTTACTTATTACGTTTCGGCAATTGCTGGTCCAGACAATGGCTTCGGAATTGTCGATCAATCACATAAATGTTTTTCAGTGGCCATCGGTACACCGATTCGCTTTACAGCTTTGCCCATGGCAACCATCAGCGGCGATGCGGTCATTTGCCAAGATGACTCGACGCTACTTACCATTAACTTTACCGCAGGAATAGGTCCTTTTGACCTCGTTGTGGCCGACGATCAGGGAGGACAGATCGTCTTGGATGACATTAACGATGGGCATCAATTTTTCGTTGCGCCATTTGTGAATACGGTTTACACCATCATGAGTGTAGCGGATAATACCAGCGCGAGCTGTGGCGGCAATGGGCAGGGGAGTGCCAGTGTATTCATACTACCATTTATGACAATCAGCAATCTTCAGGAAGCTTGTAGCTTCGATAAGAATACCTATGTCCTGAGCTTTGATGTGACCGGAGGCAGTGGGGGACCTTATATGGTTACTGGCTTGACTGGCAATATGTTGGGTAACACTTTTACCAGTGATCCTATTCCGGCAGGAACAGCCTACAATATAACAGTGGATGATGGCGGCACTTGTCCGGCTATTCAACTGAGTGGGCAGGAAGACTGTCTTTGTGCGACCAACGCTGGAAGCATGCAAACCGATACCTTATTCTTATGTACAGGCGAAGATATTGTGGCTGTTCACAATGCCGACCAGATATTGGATGATTTAGCCAATGACCGCCTTCAATTTGTCTTGCACGATGGAGATGACAGCTCGATTGGAAACATTATGGCAGTAGGGAATACCCCACAGTTTGCATTTACCAATGCGCTCAGCGTCGGTGTGGTCTATCATGTTAGTGCTATTGCCGGACCGGATAATGGCGTTGGCAACGTCAATCCTGCTCATAAGTGTTATCGCTTTTCGAATGGTACGCCTTTGGTGTATTACGAGCGGCCACAAGTAGCCATTAGTGGGGATGCCAGCATATGTCCGGGGGATTCGACAGATGTCACTTTTAGCCTCCTAGCAGGCAGTGGGGCCGTTGATTTGGTATTGGCCATTGGCAGCGAAACGGAGAATCTCACAGGGATACGAGACGGAGACACCTATCGCGTGGCACCTTCTGCTACTACGACTTACACCATTCAGTCGGTTACGGACCAAAGTGCGGCAATGTGTGACGGAACCACTGTTGGGTCAGCTGTTGTGACGGTTATTGATTTGCCAGTTGTGGGTAACATCACACACATCTGTAATGCCATTAATACTGCTTATCAGGTTCGTTTTGAAATTACAGGAGGTAATCCAAGTCAATATGTTGTGACGGGAGGTACGGGAATGCTCGATAACGCAACCAATACTTTTACCAGTGATTTCATAGATGCTGGAACAGCCTACAGCTTCACTGTGGCAGATGGCAGTCCTTGTGATCCTATCGTGGTCAGTGGCAATCATACGTGCAATTGCACATCCAATGTTGGCCAGATGTCTACCGATACCTTAAAAGTTTGTGGAGGAGAGGCGGCTATTGGGACTTATGATCCAGCCCTAGAGGTATTGGATGGCAACGATGTATTGGGCTTTGTTTTACACGATTCCAGAGATACGCTGCTCGGCAACATTTTCCAGGCAGTTTCCAATGGAACCTTTGTGCATGAGCCGTCTTTGACCTTTGGTACGGTATATTATATTTCAGCTGTTGTTGGAAACGACGATGGCAGTGGCTTCCCGGTTTTGGATCGCATGGCAGACCCTTGCTTATCTGTTGCACCTGGTCAACCCATAGTGTTTTATCCGAGTCCGGAAGTGGGTATCAGCGGTACGACGACCATTTGTGAAGGAGAAAGTACCAACCTAAGCTTTCAATTGAGCGGTTGGCCTACCTATACCGTGCTTTATACCGATGGTACAGATACCTTCGGGTTATTTGGAATCGATGATGGGCATACCATTGAGGTGGCACCTAACACCAATACCACCTATTCTTTGGTTTCTGTCAGGGGAGGTAGCCTTTGGGCTTGCGATGGAACAATCGATCCGGCCAATGCCTCTGCCCAAGTTGATGTGACTGATGTGCCGGAAGTGAATAACCTGATGATTCGCTGTAATGATGCAGGAACTGCCTACTCGGTATCTTTTGACATCATCGGTGGCAATGCTGCCAGCTATCGCATTGAAGGGGATACTAGTGTTCAGCTAAGTGGTACAAGCTTCACAAGTAGTTGGTACCTAGGAGGATCAACTTATCGATTTGAACTGACAGATGGAAGTGGCTGTCCGGCGGTAGTGCTGTCTTCTACAGAATATTGTGATTGTACACCAGATATTTTGCCTCAGATCGAGTTGTTACAGGCCATTAGTTGTAGTGGGGAATCTGACGGAAGCTTGATTGTGGAGCCACTAGCTGGGGAAGCACCCTTCCGATTTGATTGGAATAATGGGGAAGAAGGGGAGCAAATCGATAGCTTGTCTGGCGGATGGTATGTCGTTACCATGACGGATGCCAACAACTGTGAGTCGGTCGATTCATTCTTTTTAGAAGACCCTGTACCCATAACTGCAGTATTTACAAGCCAACCCATTCAATGTAGTGGAGAGGCTTCCGGTTGGGTTACTTTCAGTCAAGTGAGTGGTGGCACTGGTGATTACAGCTTCTTCCTAAATGGAGAGACCTCCACTTCAGATAGTATTTTCCTCGACTTAGCCGCTGGCAGCTACATCGGGCAGATTGTGGATGCCAACGGTTGTAGTTGGACAGATAGCATCACACTCTTAGAACCAGAACCTTTGGTGGTCGACCTGGGGGAGAGCAGGGAGATTCTGTTTGGTGATAGTACCATAATCGAAGCAACCGCTAACCTGCCAATCGACACCTTTGAATGGCTGTCGCAAGTACCTATGCCTTGTACAGACTGTCTTTCGATGCAAGTCAAGCCAGAATATACGACTCGGTATCGCTTACAAGTCACGGATGTCAATGGTTGTGAAGCTATCGGCGAGGTGATTGTGATTGTTTCCAGAGATATTCCTGTCTACATCCCAACGGTCTTTTCGCCCAATGGCGACGGTGCCAATGATACTTTTATGATTTATGGTGGTGATGCTGTAGAGCGCATTGAATCTTTGCGACTCTTTGATCGCTGGGGGGAGTTGCTTTACGAGCGCGAAGACTTACAGCCAGGCGAGGAATCCGAAGGCTGGGATGGACTGTTTCGTCAAAAACGGATGGCTTCAGGCGTCTATCTTTACCAGGCCGTCATTCGTTTTTCCGATGGCAGTACCCGAGCCATCAACGGAGATGTAACGCTGCTCCGCTAAATCGCTGGATACACTTTTTCAATCCAAAAAAAGCCATCGAATTCAAGTTGAGCGTTGGTTCGAAAAAAGTGCTCGGCTTGAGAGCTTACTACAAAATTGGTGTGTACCATCGACCCATTGGCAAGGGGAAAACTGCTCAAAAGCTTTCTTGCCATGTTCCGTTAGAAAAGATCAAGTGACCACTGCGAAATATATGAAGGTATTCTGTTATTGCGTTAAATCATGCTGCTCGAAGGCAGTTTAAACAAAAAAGGGGGAAATTTGTTTCCATTTGTCTGAATATGGCCAAAAGGCTGTAAACATTGGTGTTTAAGTTTAACTAAACCACAAATATTTCGTAATGAAGCCCATTCATTGCAGATAAATAGGGCATTTTTTGTGTAATAGTTTGCAAAAGTGCTTTAAATGAGATAATTTACGGACTTCGACCAATCCTTTCTCTTACCAGAAACCATAAAATTTACTGTCGCCTACACCAAAGCGTTCGTAAGCGTTTTGTTGTACAGGATATTCTTATGAATAACCCAAAAAAGTTATTATTTTCGGGCATTCTAGGAAAATACCGAATTTCTTTTGTAAAAAATTTACCCCCTCGGTATGACAAGGAGACTTACAAACACGACCTGTCTTAGCTATTTGACTGGATCAAATAGCTATACGCTCTCTGTATGTAAAACCCCTCCTTCCTTTCTTAGTTTTATTCGAAAGCATAATTTTTATCCTGATTTTAATCGATTAAGCATTTCATTGGCACTTGTTGCCACGCCGATTTCATACATATTAAAAAACAGAGTATTTAGATCTGTGGACACCCGTAAAGGCCGTTTCAAGCTCCGGGTAAGTCACAATGACGTTACTTGCTAAAACTGTACTGACCGAACCCGTAAACAAAGAGAAGCATGTTTAAAATAATAATTAGCTGAATTCTTACTTTCTTAAACTACCTAAGGATGAAAAGATCTTTACTACTGTGTCTAACAAGTCTCCTGTTGCTCTTGTACACAAGCCCGGCTTTTAGCCAATGTGGCTCTGGAGGAATGGGATGTTCTTCTGCCGGAACGGTCTGCTTTCCTGTACAGGGAGTCCTCCCTAGTGGACAAGCAGGTGCTACCTTCCCCGGCTGCCCGGCCAACTCATTGGATAACCCAGTTTGGTATGCTGTGGAAGTCCTCAGTGCCGGTATTGTGGTCGCAACGATTACCCCTACGAACTGTCCTGGAACGAATGGTGCTACAGGTGCACAATCTGGTTTTTATGAGGATTGTAATCCAAACTCTACGCCTTTCGGTGTACAGTGCGGATGTACAACAGGCGGTATGTCTCACACGGCCAATATCACTGTTCCCGGTATTTACTACATCATGATGGATGGATGTGCCGGAGATGAGTGCGAATATGAAATTAATGTATCGGGAGATATTGCTCAGGTTCCCCTGGGTTCTTTGTTCCCTCCTGGTGTCACACCATTGGACCCTTGCCCAGGTGAAATCGTGCAGATCGATGCAGCTCCCGTAGCGGGTGCTGATGGTTGGAATTGGAGCTTGCCTGGCGGTACGGTCATCATTAGTGACCCTCCTTTCTGTGAAAGCATCACTGTTATTTGGGGTCCAAATAGTGGAAATGTATCTTATACTGTTTCCAATGGTTGCGGTGACAATGGAACTTCCATGCCAACACCCGTAACTGTTCCTGAATTCGAAGGATTCGAATTCGGAGCTTATTGTATCAACGATGAGCCAGGCTATTGGCATGCTGGATCATCTACTTATTGGCCAGCAGGTAGTTGGGAAATCCCACTCTTTACGGCCAGGGGTTGTGATAGCACGGTGATGCTGGAAGTGCAAGGCTTCTCCACACAGCCCAATTTCGTATTGGAGCAGATTTGTGAAGGAGAAGAAACCTGCCCACTGATTTATGGTATTTTCGACTCTCCAACAGATTCCACTTTTGTTCTTGAAATGGGATCGCTCAACGGATATTGCGATAGTACGACCAATATCGAAGTAATTGTCGTGTCTACCAGTGTCGCTTTTGACCTGCCGGATACACTAGATTGTAATAATGTAAACGATGGTATTTTATTGACGGCCAATGGTAGTGCTTTCATCGACCGGGTCAGTAACCCCACGACCACAACCTCTGGTTTGGATTACAGCTTCTGGACCACAAATGGTAATCTCGGTTCTATCGTCAATAATACAGTTACGATATTTTCACCTGGTACTTATTATGTTGAAGTAAGTCTGACGGGACCTGACGGAGAATGTGGTAATGGTGTTACTTGCTCCATCATTGATAGTATCGAGGTTGTTGGAAACTTCAACTTCCCTGAATTAAATCTCGCACCAACCAATGTATCTTGTGGTGGTGGCAACGATGGAGTTGCTTCTGTTACCATCAATGCTGGAACAGGGGAGGCGCCTTTTACTTATTTGTGGAGCGATGCAGGTGCATCTACTTCGAGCACCATCAGCGGATTGACTGCTGGTTGGTACTATGTGACTGTAAATGGAGACAATGGTTGTGAGACCATAGATAGCATACAAATCATTGAGCCAACGCCTGTGACACTCGCAGAGCAAGGAACAACGGATGCTGGCTGTGGTGGTCAGGCAGATGGTTCTGGTACGGTAGCTGCCAGTGGCGGTACACCAACCTACACCTACACATGGCCTGCAAGTGCCAACAACCAGAGTGGTCCAACGGCCATCAACCTGCCATCTGGTTCTTACATCGTTACAGTGAGTGATCAAAACAGCTGTTCAGCTACTGTAGAGGTAACGATCAGCGAGCCTTCTACCATCGATGCCGTTCCACTGAGCGTCATGCCTAGTTGTGACGATGCTTCAGATGGGGTAGCTTATGTAACGACAGCAAACGGAACACCTCCTTACACTTACTCTTGGGGATTTGATAACACCTTGGTGGATTCTGTTGCAACAGGCGTAAGTGCTGGAACTTATACCGTCACGATCTCCGATCAGACGGGGTGTAATGAGATCATTCAGATTGTCGTGGATGCACCAACGGCCGTTAGTGCTGCTGCTGTGCCAAGTGCAGCGGATTGTTTTGGTGCTGCGACAGGTTCTGCGACTATCACACCAGACGGTGGAACGCCGGGCTACAGCTACACTTGGCCTGCGGCAACTTCTATCGGTGATACACCTACAGGAACAGGCTTGCCTGCAGATATGTACATCGTGACGGTCACCGACGACAATGGCTGTTCATTTGAAGTAGATTTTGAAATTACGGAGCCAGATGAATTGGTTCTTTCTGAAGATAATGTCGAAGATGCTACTTGTAATGGCGAATTGGATGGCCAAGCGGTCGTTTCTGCCATTGGTGGTAGTGGTACTTATACCTATAATTGGAGCAACGGTAGCGTAGGACGTATTGTTTCTGGATTGGGCAATGGTGTCTACACCGTGACGGTGACAGACGTCAGCGGTTGTACGGATGAAATTTCAATCACTATTGGTCAGCCAGATCCACTGGTTGTCAGCGAGACTTTGAACGCAGCTGTCGATTGTTTCAATGGTAACAATGGAGCTTCTACCATCAGCGTTTCTGGTGGTACTGGACCTTACAACTACAACTGGAGCGAAGGCACTAGTACAACAGAGGTTAGCACAGACCTGCGCGCAGGTAGCCATACAGTGGTTGTGACCGATGCCAATGGTTGCGATTTCACCATTCCAATCGAAATCACACAGCCAGACCCACTGGTCGTTCAGCCGGATATTCTGACGCCTGCAGAGTGCTTTGGAACAGCAACTGCTAGCATAGCTGTTGTTGGTGTGGGTGGAACACCTAATTACTCTTACTTATGGAGTGATCCCGGTGCTCAGACGATGCCAACCGCAACAGGCTTAGCGGCAGGTACCTATACTGTTACCATTACAGATGCAAATTTATGTACGGCCGAGGTGACCATGGATGTTACAGAACCAGATGATTTGGCACTGAACATCATCAACGCCAGTGATGTAAATTGCTTTGGAGGAAGTAGTGGCTCTGCAACTGTTTCCGCTTTGGGTGGTAGCACACCATACACTTATGCCTGGCCAGGTGGAGCAGGCACTGCGACTGTCTCTGATTTGGTTGCTGGCATCTATGTCGTAACTGTAATTGATGATAATGGATGTACCGAAACAGTTTCTGTAAATATTGGTCAGCCAAATGAGCTGTTCCTCTCGGAGGATGTAGTGACCGATGCACTTTGTAATGGGACCGCTACAGGTTCTGCTTCTGTGACTGCTTCTGGTGGTAGTACGCCCTACACCTTCAATTTCAGTGACGGTGTCAATCAATACCCTGGCCAGTCTGTCAATAACTTGCCTGCTGGTACTTATACTGTAACTGTACGGGATGGTCGCAATTGTGCTCAACAAATCGATGTTGTTATCGGTGAGCCAGCCCCACTGGCTTTGGCAGAAACAGGTAACTCAGATGTATTGTGCTTTGGTGATGCAACAGGTAGCTCAACAGTAGAGGCTACTGGCGGTACTGGGCCTTACACTTACAACTGGTCTTTCAATGCACAGGCGGGTGCAACAGCATCATTGCCGGTTGGAACACATACAGCAGAAGTAACAGATGCGAATGGTTGTACAACTTCCATTCCTGTAAATATAGGACAGCCGAATGAATTGACCCTTGCTCCGGGTGCCATCGACGATGCGGAATGTTTTGGTACGGCTACTGGTACAGCTTCTGTTGTAGCAGGTGGTGGTACGCCAAACTACACTTATGCATGGAGCAACGGTATGTCTGGCGATCAGGTGACTGGTTTGACATTTGGTACTTATATCATCACCGTGACGGATGAAAACGGTTGTACAGAGGAAGTTTCCCTGGATGTTGGAGAGCCAACAGAGCTTACTGCAACAGCTGCTCCTGATGATGCGAGCTGTAACGGCCTGGCCAATGGTCAAGTGACCGTTACTCCAACGGGAGGTACACCACCATATATGTATGACATTGGAAATGGTGCAGTTATGACCAACGTTTTGACCGGTCTTGGTGCCAATAGCTACAACATCACGGTTATGGATGCGAATGGTTGTACATTCAACGTGCCAGCGGTTGTTGGTGAGCCTATTGCCCTGGAAGCGACTGCTTCCTCTACAGCAGCACTTTGCTTTGGTTCTTCCGACGGAACTGCTACAGCATCTGTTACAGGTGGAAGCGCACCTTACGCTTATGTGTGGCCAAATGGTCAGACAACAGAAACAGCTACTGGCCTTCCTTCAGGTCCTGTGACCGTAGATGTGACTGATGCGAATGGCTGTACGACAGAAGCCACCGTGATGGTAGATCAACCAACGGAAGTTAGCCTGGCAATGTCTCAGGTAGCTGTACTTTGTAAAGGAGAATCTACTGGTTCTGCATCGGTTGTTGCCAATGGCGGAACGCCTCCGTATACTTACAACTGGATGACCAATGGTTCTGCAGATGCCACAGCTACTGGCCTTCCAACTGGAATGGCGACAGTTGTTGTTACAGATAATAATGGTTGTGTTATGCAAGCAGATATTATGGTAGAAGAACCTGATGAAGAACTGGGTCTAAACTTGATAGGAATTGTAGCCGCAACCTGTGGTGAAGCAAACGGTAGTGTTGACATTGAGCCAACAGGTGGTACTGCTCCTTACAGCTATGTATGGAGTGATGCTGGCGGGACTGCAACGCAAGATATTGCTGGTGTTGTTCCTGGAAATTATACAGTGACCATCACCGATGCCAACGGCTGTGATTACGAAGAAGAATTCGGTGTCACAGAGCCAGACGCCCTACAAATCGATGATATTGCAACTGTAAATGTCTCTTGTAAAGATGGATCAGACGGGGTCATCAATGTTTCCATCATTGGTGGTAATCCTCCATATGTTTTCTCTTGGAACAATGGTGGTGTTGATCAAAACCTCAATGGATTGGTTGCTGGAACCTACACCATCGTCGTAACAGATGGTGACGACTGTAGTGTGACAGAGGACATTGAAATCACAGAGCCAGACGAATTGGTCATCGATGATATTACACCTTCTTTGGCTAGTTGTGGACTATCTGATGGTACGGTTTCGATCTCTGTTGCAGGTGGTACGGGTGCTTACAGCTACAGCTGGTCAAATGGTACGAGCGAGCAAAATGCAACCAATGTGCCACAAGGTAACTACTGTGTGACTGTAACAGATGAAAACGGTTGTACAGTGGAAAGCTGTGCGCAGGTTGACAACCCAAATCCTCCTTCTTTGACAGAGGCACATACGGATGTAAACTGTAAAGATGGAACAGATGGTACGATTACCCTGACGATCAATGGTGGACAAGCACCTTATCAATATGCTTGGACGGGTGGTCTGACAGGTGACGATCAAAATGCATTGCCTGCTGGTACATACACTGTAACCGTAACAGATGCAGTGAACTGTACCGATGAGGTAACCATTACCATTGCAGAGCCTGCTACTTCGTTAGAGGTAGCGGACGACGACATCGTCTTGGCTACTTGTGGAGATGCCAATGGTAGCATCGCCATTACTGCTTCTGGTGGAACAACGCCTTACTCTTACCTATGGAGCAACGGTAGCGCTGACGAGGACATTACAACCCTGACACCTGGTACTTATGATGTGACAGTGACAGATGCCAATGGATGTACCATCGAAGGAAGCTATAATGTTTCTGAGCCTAATGCACTTCAAATTGACGATAAGATACCAACACACGTTCTTTGTAACGGTGGTGACGATGGTGCCATTGACTTGGTCGTCATCGGAGGTAATACCCCTTACATTTACGATTGGTCAAATGGTATGGTCACCGAAGACATCAGCGATTTGACGGCCGGTGTTTACATCGTTGTCGTGACAGATGCAGATGGTTGTACCGTAGAAACCAGCGTAACGATTACAGAGCCAGATGAACTGACCGTCGAATCCATCACGCCTTCTTTGGCTAGTTGTGGATTGGCAGATGGTAACATCAGCATGAGCGTGATTGGTGGTACAATGCCATACACTTATGTTTGGGACAATGGTGCAGCACCGGTAGAAGACCCAACTGGATTGATTGCCCAGACTTACAATGTGACCATCACCGACTTCAATGGCTGTACGGTTGAATCCTCTGCAGAGGTTATCAATCCGAATGCTCCGGAAGCAGCTTTTGCCTCTACGGATGTATTGTGCTTCGGTCAAAATAATGGTACCATTACCGTTAATGTTCAAAGTGGAACGCCTCCATATACATACGCTTGGAGCAATGGCAGCATTGAGTCTTCTCCGAATGACTTCGTTGCCGGCCTATATTCTGTGACTGTAACAGATGCCGTCAACTGTTCTGATGTCATTTCCGACATTTTGATCGAACAGCCAGACGCATTGGCTTTGACGCTAGATGATTTGGTAGAAGCGGTTTGTGGATTGCCAAATGGACAGGTGAGTGTGACCATGGCTGGTGGTACGGAGCCTTACGACTATACTTGGAGCGATGGTTCTAAGTTGGAAGATAGAAACGATCTCTTCCCTGGTTCTTACGATTTGGTTATCGTAGATGCCAATGGTTGTGAGTTGGTAGAGTCTTTCACTGTTGTCGAGCCAAATGCACTTATTGCAACAGGTGTTGTAAGTGATGTCAACTGTAATGGTGGAACAGATGGTAGTATTAATGTCTCTACCTCAGGTGGTAACACACCTTACAGCTACGTTTGGAGCAGTGGAGAAACCACAGAGAGCATTGCCAATAAGCCAATCGGTACTTACATCCTGACGGTAACGGATGGCGCTGGTTGTACTTTCACACTGTCTCAGACCATCGATGAGCCTACAGCCATCGACCTGGCAACTTCTCCAACATTTGCTACTTGTAATTTGAACAACGGCTCCATCGATCTGACGGTCAATGGTGGTGTATCTCCATATACCTTTGCATGGTCTGGTGGAACAGGGCCGCTGCCTCCGGTAGAAGACCCAGGAAGCTTGTTCCCTGGTACCTATGTCGTCATTGTGACTGATTTCAATGGTTGTACAGCAACGACCTCTCAGTCGGTCTCAGAACCGGGAGCGCTCGAATTGTCAAGTGATGAGACAGATGCCAGCTGTAACGGCGATGCCAACGGTAGCATTCGCGTCACAGCGACGGGCGGGCAAGCGCCTTATACCTACGCTTGGTCCAACGGGCCAACAACGCAAAACATCGACGGTTTACCAGCAGGTACTTATACTGTATCTGTGACGGATGCCGACGATTGTGTTGTAACCTTGACAGCCATCGTCGACGAACCAGCGCCGCTGGTACCACTGATTGATGTTCCGTTTGCTGGACCTAGCTGTAATGGCTTCTCAGATGCCTCCATCAACATATCTGTTGTCGGTGGTACAATGCCATACTCCTTCCAGTGGGATAATGGAGCAGGTGTCGATCAGAACCCAACTGGTTTGCCCGCAGGTACATACAATGTCACTGTAACAGATGATAATGGTTGTACAGCTGTAGACTTCATCACATTGGTTGAGCCCGATCCAATCGAGGTTGTTTTCGATATAGACGATGCGACCTGTTTCGGACTGGCAAATGCTGCCATCGATGTATCGGTTACAGGTGGTACTGTTGGACTGGATTACGAATACAACTGGAGTGGTGGTCTCGATCCACTGCAAGATCAGTCGGAGGTACTGGCTGGATTGTATTCTTTGACAGTTACCGATGACAATGGTTGTGAGGAGATCGTTGCGATCAATGTCGATCAACCTACGGCAGTAGATATAGAAGTGACAGAAACTTCTGATAACGGTGCTTATAACATCAGTTGCCACGATGCGACAGACGGTTTTGCCCGGGTAGAGGCGAGTGGTGGAACGGCTCCATATACATACCTCTGGCCAAGTGGTTCAAGTAGTACAACGGATGAAAACCTGAGTGCAGGAACCCACGTTGTGACAGTGGTGGATGCCAATGGCTGTGAGGCCATTCTTCCGGTCGAGCTGACAGCTCCTGCGCCCATTGACGTTGATGCGTTGGCAGTAGGTCCAACTTGTTTCGACGAGGGCAATGGTTTCATCAGCTTCGAGAGTGTCCAAGGAGGAACAGGACCTTATGTCTACTCTGTCAATGATGGTCCGTTTACGGCCTTGCCACGCTTTGGTAACTTGGATGGTGGCGATTACGCTCTGAGAATTCAGGATGCCAATGGCTGTGAGTGGTCAGAAGATGTGAATTTGGTAGAGCCAGAAGAACTGATTGTCAGCTTGAGTTCTGAAGATGATGATGGACTGATTAGTTTTGGTGATGACACCAGATTGTCGTTCGATGTGAATTCCACCAACTTTAGCTTTGAGTGGACACAAGGCATCGATTCTACAAATATTGCATCGACCAATCCGATAGTTACGCCATTGAGTACGACGACTTACAGTATCCAAGTAGTGGATGAGAACGGTTGTCGTGCAGATGATCTGTTGATCCTACAGGTGAATAAGGAGCGTCCGGTTTATATCCCGAACGTCTTCTCGCCAAATGGTGATGGTGTCAACGATCGCATGTCTGTCTACGCCAGACCAGATATCATTAAAAACATTGATCGCTTTGCCATCTTCGACAGATGGGGTGAGATTGTTTACGAGCGCCGGGACTTCCAGCCTATGACAGGCAATGGAGATGATCCCGATGGTTGGGATGGTTTCTTCAAGGGCGAAAGAATGGATCCTGCGGTATTTGTTTATGTCATAGAGATCACATTTATCGATGACTGGAAGGAAGTCTTCCAGGGTGATTTGACGCTGGCCAGATAAGCAAAGAAAAGGTTTGTGAATCCTTCCTTCTTTGAAGGTCGCAAACCAAACTGACTGGTAATTATTTAGCTAATTATATCGACAGTTGGCAATTACTTACACGATTGCCAACTGTTTTTTTATGCCCAGAACATTCCTAATGAGGATGGTGGTCCAATTGGATGAAAAAAAATTAATCTGACCTTTATTTTGAACATCTGTAAACTTTGAAAGGACAGTCGAATCCTAAAAAGAGACTAAATGTCCCATTTTGGGAAAAAATTGTAGATTTAAATTTTTATAAAATACTGATTATTAGATATTTATGTTGTTGGCACGAATTTGACATGTATGGTTATCAGAAATAAGTAGTTTCCTCTAACCCAGGCAAAATTCATTACTTATTTTGATGGTTCTTAAGTGGAATTTGATGAATTAATAAGCATTTAGCAGGAAAAGAGTTTTTTAAAAAAGGCTTTGTTTTAGGGTAAAAAATTGAATAAATAGTAGACTTAGATTTGTGAGAGAGTTATTTTGGCTACTACTATTTAAAATGGTTTATGACATGATTGCTTTTTGAGTGAGATGGATTGTTAAATCATGTTTATAACTAAAAACTCTGAACCTGCAGCTAGTCACTGCATAATTGCAGTGACTAGCAGAATGCCTTTCCAAATTTCTGCGAACCACTACCAACAACGATTACGATTAGTTTAAGATAATAGCTTTGGGGAAATTAAGCCACTCCTTTTTAATGAAAGGGTGGCTTTTTTAATTTTCTACCCGGCAGTCTGCCAGTGCTTTTATCATGATGAGTTGCTCTTCTTTGCTGAGGTTGGTATTGTCGATTAACACAGCGTCTGAAGCCATTTTAAGGGGGCTGTCGGCGCGCGTAGAATCAATGTGGTCTCTTTCCTGTAAATTCTTTTGAACGCTCGCTCTGTCGGTTTCAATGCCTTTTGCAATCAATTCTGCGTATCGGCGCTCCACTCGTACCGCAATGTCCGCAGTGACAAACAACTTTAGCTCGGCTTGTGGAAAAACAACCGTCCCGATGTCCCGTCCATCCATTACAATTCCTTTGTGCTGCCCCATTCTTTGCTGTTGAGCAACCATTGCACGGCGCACCTTGGATAAGGCCGCTACAGGGCTTACCAATTGGGAAACAGCCATTCCTCTTATTTCTTTTTCGACATCTTGGCCATTGAGAAAGGTAAAAGTGCCATTTTCCGTCCTCTTGAAATCAATTTGAATATTGGACAAGGCCGTTTCGACTTGGTCGGGTGCGTCGAGTGCTATTTGATGTTGTAGAAAATAATGGGTTACCGCCCGATACATGGCGCCAGAGTCAATAAAGATGTATTGTAAGGAAGCAGCAAGCGCTTTGGCAAGGGTACTTTTTCCGCAGGAGGAATATCCGTCGACGGCAATAATGATTTTTTCCAATGGGTATGCTTGTTGGGGAGCTATGTCGACAGCGCGATGAGCATTGACTCCCATTTAAGAATATTTCTGGAACGGGACACCCCTTTTGCAGAGAAGAAAGCAGGTTTGAAGGACCCTAATGCATCAGGAGAGACCAGATCAGCGGCAAAGGTAAGGAAATTATCAGTTTACTTTTTGAAGTCTTTTCAAGATCAGGTTCCAAAGCTTTTCGTATGGAATGACTTCCAGCTCGTTGATGAGGCTTCGGTAGAAAAAGGGCGTTTCGACCAGCCGGTTGTAGTACTTTTCGGTATTGCTCAGTTGATCTGTTTGGAAATCGGCCTTGTTGAGCTGTTGTAGTAAGCGAATAAACTGGATGGCTCTAAAATATTCCTCCTTCTTGAGTTGGCGGTTGGCATAGCTCTTCAGTCGATCGATGCGCTCTGTCACAGCGTTGTAGCTCTTTTTCTCCAACAAAAACAGTACTTGAGCAATGACGAGTAAGACCGTAAAGATGCGTTGGTCTTTGGGATACAGAATTGGATCGTTGAGAAAACGCGAAAGGCGGAAGGATTTGCGCTTTTGGGTCAATAATACCGGATTGACATCCCCTTCGCTTTCGATGATGAAGTTGAGGTATATATCGTAGATTTTCCACTTTTCCTTGGTGAGGAAGGGGAGCTTTTTAAATTTCGTGTTGTTAAATGCCTTATTGTAAATCGCAATGGCATTGAGGAAATTGTCCGTGTGGATGGCCAACAAAAGGTAGTATTCCATGAAAATGAACCAGGTCTCGCTACCCTGTGGAAAAGACTGTAGGCACTTTTCGGCATTGATCTTCCCGTTTTTCCAGTCGCGCAGGTGCAAGTAGGCAGACATCTTCTTGAGTTGAAAGGTCGCTAACTTATCATCCTGGTAGTAGGCCGGATTTTCTTCAATGTAGTTTTCTGCTTTGTTACAAACTTCAAGCATGGCTTCGAAATCGTTGAGCATTTCATATCGATAAGCCCATACGAGATACATATTGTAAATGACAACCGGTGAATCGTAGATTTCCGATAGACCGACCAGCGCGTCACAATAGGTGTCGATACGCTCTTTTAGGTCTGCATTTTTGGAAGGTGGCTTGTGATAATTCATAATGACGCGCTGGTAGAGCTCTTCAGAGCGAATTTCGGCATCCAACACGTTTTGGTATTGCTTGCTGTATTGATCGTAAAGCTCGTAGCTTTTTTCGTCGTCTGACTCTGCTGCATATTTGCGCAGGATTCGAGAGCAGTTGACAATGACATCGGCGAATTTGAACCTCAGCGCTGTCGTCAGAATTTGTCGGGCCAGGGAAGAAGCCGTGTGTGTGGCATTGTTGGACAATAAGATTTTGACGAGGGTCCAGTCTTTATTGCAAGAATAGTAGGCCCTGTCGTAGTTGGAAGCAGAAGGCAGGTTGACGTCCAGGAAAAACAAAGTGTTCAGTAGGCGTTTGCGAAATCTGGACTTCAGTTGGCGGTATTTATCATCTGTTGGGCTACAGCTGTATAAAAAGGAGGCGGCATCTCTATCGTTTTTGAACTTACCCGCCATCAGCGCTTCGTAAAATTCGTTGAATTTACTGTTCTTGTGCTTGAGAGAGTGATCGTCAAATATCTCAATCTTACGCACCTTCTTCTTCGTTACGATCTTGGATATCTCAATTAAGTTTTTCATGACCTAAAAGCTCGTTTTAAGGGATACTTAAATATACTGCTTGTTTGTAAAATAGTAAAGTATATTATGTCACAAATATGCTATGAAAACTATACGAAGTCAAATTGTGGAATGTTGCGGTTTGAATGCCTATAATCAAATGAATTTATGTGCAAATACCTATGATTTGTAAGAATCTGTTGACCATTTGGTTATATATGTGATTTTCTGTGAGAGATGTACTGCTACAGATCAGGTGGGTTAGATGCTGTTATGGGTTGATTTTGGTGGTGTTGAGAGGAGAGAAAAATATCGCCAATGTTGTGACAATATTTTTGAGGAGTTGAGGAAGAAGGGCTAATACAAAAAGGTTTTGCAAATGCATTTGCAAAACCTTTTTGACGATATGAGTTGTATGCCGTTTTAGTACTCGTCTTCGTTGAAAAGAAAATCGTCTTTACGAGGATAATCCGGCCAAATGTCTTCAATGCTTTCAAATACTTCTCCCTCATCTTCCATCTGCTGCAAATTTTCGATGACCTCCAGAGGCGCACCAGATCGAATTGAATAATCTATCAATTCGTCTCTAGTGGCAGGCCAGGGGGCCTCCTCCAAATGATAAGCTAACTCTAATGTCCAATACATAAATTAATAAGTTGTCTTTAAATTCTGATAAAACAAACAACGAATTTTCAATAAGGTTCTTGTATAAATCTTAAATAAAAACTGTGCCTCTTTTTCCGGCAAATGTAATAAACTTCATCTATAGATACAATAGTCTGTTCCTGTAAATTTGTTGCAACTACATCTTATACATAAGTTGTTGATTATTAGAAGGTTGAACTTGGGGGTATGGAAAAGGCCCGACCGAGTACGGCCGAGCCTAGTATTTTTGTTCTTTTCAGCAAGTGAATGCGGCTACATGATGAGCATCGCATCGCCATAGCTGAAAAAGCGGTATTTTTCCTTGACAGCCTGTTGGTAGGCTTCCTTGATGAGGTCGTAGCCTCCAAAGGCGCTTACCATGATGAGTAAGCTGGTTTTGGGCAGGTGCAGGTTGGTAACCATGCAATCTGCGATATTAAAGCTGTATGGCGGATAGATGAATTTATTGGTCCAGCCCTCAGCAGATTTGAGCAAACCCTCAGCAGATACGGCCGACTCTATGGCCCGCATAGAGGTTGTTCCGATGGCACAAACCTTCTGCTTATTGATCTTGGTTTCATTGACCATATTGATGGCATCGGGCGAAATACGGAAATACTCCGCATCCATTTTGTGCTTGGAAAGGTCTTCTACGTCGATGCTCCGAAAGGTACCCAAACCGACATGCAGAGTGATTTCTGCAAAATTGGTCCCTTTGATTTCCAGGCGCTTCAGCAATTCGCGGCTAAAGTGCAAGCCAGCTGTCGGTGCAGCTACAGCGCCCAATTCCTTAGCGTATACCGTCTGATAGCGCTCCTTATCGAGGCTTTCGGCAGGTCGGTTGATGTATCGAGGTAGTGGTGTGTTGCCAAGAAAATTCAGTTCCTTTTGAAATTCTTCATCCGTTCCGTCAAATAAGAATCGGATGGTACGCCCTCTGGAGGTCGTGTTGTCAACCACTTCGGCAATCAAGATGTCGTTGTCGTTGTCGTCGCTAAAATACAACTTGTTGCCTACGCGAATCTTCCGGGCCGGGTCGACAAGGACATCCCAAAGACGGGATTCATTGTTGAGTTCCCTGAGCAGGAAGACTTCAATTTTTGCACCTGTCTTTTCCTTGCGTCCATAAAGGCGGGCGGGAAAAACCTTGGTGTTGTTGAATATCAAAGTATCCTTATCGTCGAAATATTCGATTAAGTCTTTGAATACCCGATGCTCGATCTTGCCGCTTTCTCGATGAACGACCATCAATCTGGACTCATCGCGATGCGTAGATGGGTATTGGGCAATTAGATTTTCTGGTAACTCGTAATTAAACTGTGATAGTTTTGCTCTCATATACTAGGGAACGGTTTTTTAACTGACGGGCAAAGATAGTAATATTTTACCACACAATAAACATACCTGAGCAGGTGTAAAGGAGGTATTTGGCAGATAAATTTATTGTTTTCATCGATTGCTTGCGTTACATCTGCCTTTTATTATATAAATTTCACTCTTTAATATAGTCAAGAGCTTTCCCGGAGCCAAATTTACAATGGGCAAAGACCCAAAAATCTTTTGAATTGTCATGATTACCATCCTGAAAGTCATCAAAGAAAGCATTGCACAGGCCCTGCAGCAATTGATGTCCAATAAGCTGCGCAGCTTTTTGTCGCTTTTGGGAATCACCATCGGAATATTCTGCATCATCGGCGTTCAATCGGGAGTTGATTCTCTGGAGTCCAACATTCGGGGAAGTTTTGAAAAATTGGGCCAAGACGTGGTCTACATCTCCAAATTTCCTTGGAGTGGTGGCTCGCAGGAGGAATTCAAAAAATGGCTTCGCCGCCCCAATACCAATTACAAAGACTATCGGGCTGTGGTCAAGAAGGTCAAAAATATGGAAGCCTCTGCTTTTTATGTCTTCCTCGGCTTCAAGACGGTCCAATTTAAAAATAGCAGTGTTGAAAACATCGAAACTGTTGGGATGACCTATGAGTATGCCGATATGTTTGATCTTTCCTTTGAAAAAGGACGTTACTTTTCCCTGAGTGAATACTACTATGGTGCCAACAAGATTGTATTGGGTCATACGGTGGCAGAGGAGTTGTTTGGCAAGCTCAACCCGATCGGTCGCGAAGTCAAATTGTTGGGCCATAAGATGGAAGTCATCGGAGTGCTGGAGCAGGCCGGCGAAGATTTGATCGGCTTTATGGATTTTGACGAAAGGGCCTTGATCAATTTTGAGTATGCCCGAAAAATTGCGCAATTGCGGACCAACGCGAATTTTCAAAATGCTTTCCTCGCTGTCAAGGCAGCCGATGGTATTGGAATCGATCAATTGAAAGACGAAGTGACAGGAGTCATGCGAGCGGAGCGTCGACTCAAGCCCAGGCAGGAAGACAACTTTTCTGTGAATGAGCTTTCCATGATGACCAGTATTTTTGATGCAGTCTTTGGGTCGCTCAACTTGATGGGGATCATCGTTGGGATATTTGCCATTCTGGTCGGCGTTTTTAGTGTAGCCAATATCATGTTTGTCTCTGTGAAAGAGCGTACCAATCTCATTGGAATCAAAAAGGCTTTGGGAGCCAAGCGCTACATTATCTTATTGGAGTTTCTCATCGAGTCAATCTTGCTTTGTATATTAGGGGGGCTGGTTGGTTTGTTGCTCATTCAGCTTGGGGTCGTGGTGTTGACAAAGGTAACGGGCTTCCATTTATACCTCTCGCTTGGCAACATTTTCAACGGCATGCTTTGGTCCATTGGTATCGGTATCTTGGCCGGTATCATACCTGCTTATCAGGCTGCTTCTATGAATCCGGTGGAGGCCATTCGTAGCAAATAAGCCATTTGTCACAGCTCCCAAATTGCCAATTTGATATGGTCCGCCCAACGATTGTACTCATCCTGTTTTTCTGTTGTACCATGGTAGCTTGTTCCATCTTCAAGGAAACGGCTCCCGAACTGGAAGTACCTCCACCCATCACCTTCGTGGAAGAGGGATCGGCCGAATTCCAGTACTGGGTACATCAACCCTTGCATCCTTCAAACAATGTCCCGGTTCGCTTCAAGCTGGCTGCTTTCGATCGGGTGGGACTGCGTGGCGCATCCCTATCGGTTTATGAATACGAATTGTACCGCAACGACAAAGGCTTGCCTTCCAAAAGACGCAGAGCTGGCGGCCAATGGGGGCTGCTGCGCGATTGGTCCTTCAACGATCTACCCGACAGCATCCAATTGGAGCATTTGTATACCGAGGGATTTCCCCCTTTCACCAATGTAGAATATGTTTTTGAGCTAACCGATTCAAAAGACCGCGTCAGTACCCGCCTGGTTTCTTTTGATGCTGGTTCTTCTCCCTGGCCCAACGATAAAATTCTTCTATACCGCACCCAAAACAATTCGCTGGATCAAAGCGTCAACATCTGCTTTCTGCCCGATACAGACTATCAAAACAACTGGAAGCTGTTTTTGTCCGACACCGAATCGCTGATTTTCGAGGGCTATCATCAAAACAACATGATAGAAGGACATAAAGACAAATGGGGCTTTTACTATACCCAGCAATCTGTCGATGGTTTTGCCTTAGCTCAAGACTTTACCAACCCTGATCGCTATCCACCATTTATGAAAGATTCCTTGATCTATGGAATCGATGCCTTCGCGCTGCTGCACCAAAGCGAGTACTCCGATGGGGCCTATTTATATGGTAACATCCATTTTTTGACCCAAAACTTATTTACCTCTGAGAGCTACAATTGGGGGACAGCAGTCCATGAAAGTGCTCATGCTGTCTTTAATCTAAGCGATGAATACGACGGCTGTGCTTGCTTTGCGCCCGTTATTGGCGGGAGCAATGTCTTCCGTTCTCTACAGGCTTGTCAGGTATTCAATCGAGATAAAGGTTATCCGGAACAAGACTGTCGGGCCATCCAAAACTACGAAGGTGTCGACTGGTACATTGCCGAACCCAATGCTTTTTTTGATACCAAGGCCGAGTGTGTGGCCTTCAGCCTAAAGCAAGGATTACCTGCTTCCAATTGTGGGTTGTTTCGAGACCTCGACGGTCGGCTTTTCCACTGGGCGCGCGATGCGGTCTGCATCATGCAAGACGATGGAGATCGCCGAGTGCCATCCTTTCAACGCACCTGCTCCCATGTCATCCAGTCTTATTACGATGCCTTGGAGGGAGAAAGGGACTGGATTGCTGGTATGGAGCGACACGATAACATGTTTGCCTACGAACCAGTTGTACTAGCAGAATTGGAAGTCGATCAGGAAAGTTGGGGGGTAAAACTAGAACGAATGGCCTACGGCCTGCCAACAAAGAATGTCAAGAAACCCACAGACATGACCATTGAACTGACGGATGCCAAGGGGAATACCATCTATGAGTTCTATAGCGACCGACCAGATTGTACCCACATTCACGGTAGCACAGACCGAGATCGGCGGACGTTGAGTGGAAAGGGGACTTCCTACATTGCCTTGCCTTACAAGAAAAACTATTCTGGTCTGGATTGCCGGATGCAACAGGGTGGAGAGGCAAAGAAATACCATTGGGAGGTGCGCAAAAAGGTTAAGCGGTTGGTCAAGCGCTTTGGGAATCAGTAGCCAAAGCGGGTGAAGCGGCAAAAGAGTGCAGCGATGATTGAAAAAACAGCCAGGAGGGCAAAGCCGAATTGAAGCCCCCAATATTCTGCGATGTAACCCAGCATTGGACGGCCAAACAATACACCCAGGATACCAGCAGTGGCAATGGCTGTGATGCCGATGGCCGGATTGTTTTTAGCCACCCGAGCAGACGCCCCGTAAAGAGTCGGAATGACACAGGAAAAACCCAGCCCAACCAATGTAAAACCCGCCAAAGCCGCAGGGATGTGTGGAAACAAAGCCGCCAAGGCCATTCCAAGCACACCGATTAGTATGCCGACGCTCACCAACTTGCGGGGGCCGATGGCTGGAATGAGGGCATCGCCATTGAGGCGTCCAATGGCCATCGATAGAGAATAGCCCGCAAAGCCAAGGCCCATCACAAAAGGACTACTTTTCAGATGCTGCAGGTGTATGGTACTCCAATCCATCACCGCTACTTCGCCCATTACGATAAAAAAAGCAATAACGGACAACTTGAGAACGGGCAGCGTAGGCCACTGTAGCTGCCGGCTTTGGGTCGCCCCCTCATGCGCTAAATTTAACATAGGTCGACGGATCCACCAAATGGTCAATATGCTTAGCAGGGCTAAAATGCTCAGGTGTGTCAAAATGGAAATGCCCAAACTGGCGATGAGCCCCGCAGAAACTGCTCCGATGACTCCGCCGATGCTAAACATTCCATGGCACATAGCGAGGATGGATGTCTTATCGCGCTTTTCGACCGTAGATGCAGCAGCATTCACAGCTACATTGATCCAGGTGGTCGTCATGCCAAGGAGAAACATGGCAAGGAGGAGCATTTCAAAGCTTTTGGCTAGGACAGGAGTGATGAAGGAGATGCTCATCAGCAACATGCCAACCAATAGGGTAGGGCCTACTCGAAAGCGCAGGATCAACCAGCTCGTGATGGGTGCAAAGACCAGCGCTCCGATGGACATGCTGAGCAAAGAGAGGCCAAACTCTGCCTTTTGAACCTCAATAGCGTCGAGCCATTCTGGGAAGCGAGCAAACAAGGTTCCGTAAAGAACACTCATGCCGACGTAACACAGGCCTAAGGCGAGCCGGTCGGCGGCTGCGAGGAATTGGCGCAAGTTTTTGTACATATGGCATAAAAATATGCAGCCCCTACCAAAGGGACTGCATCATGAGTGTATGAAACTTTAAAAAAAATTAAATGCGGTATTATTCTGTGATCATCTGGTATGATTCAACCAAACGAACAGAGTCGAATTTTTTTTAAAGACTCAAATTTTCGTAAAAGGTTCTTTCACCGCAGCGAATTTTTAAAATAAATTCATCCATATTCAGATTTTCAAGGTCCAAACGCTGGTGAATCTTTGCCGGATTGCCTAAGTCGAGGAGATAAACCAGTTGGTTGTCCTTGTCCAGGATAGCAAGTTTGACTGCTTTTCCTTGTGACAAGAGGTTGACATCCAGTTTTGTTCCATCGAGTTGTACGACTGGCTTGTAGTCAATCTTCACCTGCTCTGTTGTTGCAACACGACCGTCTTCTGTAATCAGAATACTGTAGGTTTGGATTCGAGTCGGCGTTGTAACTTGAACCGAGTAGGTGCCGTTTGGCAAGGCGGAAAGGTTGTAGCGCTTGGCGTAATTTGGTGTTGCCATAACGTTTTGTGTGAAAACGCTGACAGCATATTGGTCGGTAATCCTTACACTGAGCTCGTGTGCGCTCAAATTACCAACATACAGGGTAAAGGTTTTTTGGTTTGAGCTTGGTACCAATTTGATGCCGTCGTATGCTTTGACAGAGGTCAATACAAGCAAGAAAAGGCAAGACATCAGTACATTTCTGAAAAATTTAGCATTTCTCATGATAAACAATTTTTGGATTAAAAATTATTGTGCAAGATGACCTAGGGTTGGTTTTGTTTGAGATAAAAATGAGCTTTAGAACGATCATCTTACGATGCAAAGATGTTAGTAGATCGATCTTGATACTACAGCCATTTTTGCTGATATTGGTGCAATATTAACCTGTCAGTGTTAAATTACTGTAACTCAAGGGTAATATAGTATCTTATAATCCGAATTTTATTTTATGAAACCTTCATTGGAAAAAATCGAACCTGTTTTCGGAAGCTCTTTTACCATCAGAAAGTTTACAGAGCGAAACGTAGTTCGAGCGCCTTTTTGGCACTTTCATCCGGAGTTTGAGATCGTGTATATCTCGAATGGCAGCGGAAAAAGGCACATTGGCAACCATATTTCCTATTATCAGGAGGGAGATTTAATTTTTTTGGGACCCAAATTGCCACATTTATCTTTTACCGATGATCTGCAAGAGGTCCACACAGAGGTTGTTTTGCAAATGAAAGCCGATTTTCTTGGAGCCGAGTTTTGGGCTGCCCCAGAGATGGTTCACATCCGCCAGCTTTTCGAGCGGGCCAGACAAGGGCTGTCCTTCCGCAAGCCCATCAAAGAAAAAATTGGCCATCGGCTGGTCGAGATGTATGATATGGATAATTTTAGCCGGTTATTGGCATTGATTGAATTGTTGCAGGAGTTGGCGCTGTCAGAAGACTACGATATGCTGAATGCCAGCGGATTTGGGGTAGAAGTCAATCCACAGGAGGAGCAACGCATTAATGCCATTTACAGTTTTGTCGATGCGAATTATCATCGGGCCATTCGGTTGGAAGAAATTGCGGCAGAGGTCAGCATGACGGTTCCGGCCTTTTGTCGATACTTCAAGAAGTTGACTCAGAAGACTTTCACCCAATTTGTCAATGAATACCGCATTGCTTATGCTTGCAAATTATTGTCAAGGGATCACTTGGGCATCTCGGAAGTATGCTTTGAAAGTGGCTTCAACAACTTTTCTCACTTCAACAAACAATTTCGTGCGATTACGGGCAAAAGCCCTTCGGCCTACCGCAAAGAGCTGGGCAGCTTAGTTAAAACGCCTCATCAATAGCCGCCTCTTCCATTTCCAGTGCCTGAATAATGTGCATACTATTTTGAGGCTGGCGTTCCTTGATGGGCAAAGTAAATATAAAGGTACTGCCTTCGTTCTCCTGGCTCTCCACCCAGATGTTGCCATTCATCTGGTTGATGGCCTTTTTGCAAATGGCCAGTCCGAGACCAGAGCCCTTGTAGAGCTGGCGGGTGTGGAGTCGCTTGAACATGATGAAAATCTGTTGGTGGTACTCTTTATATATGCCGATGCCATTGTCCCGGACATAGAAAAAATGCTCTCCATCCAATAGCTCCGAGCGGATAATGATCTTGGGGTTGGGGCTGTTGTTGTATTTGATGCCGTTGACGATGAGGTTTTTGAAGACCAAGAACAATTGGGAGTAATTGGCATGTACCGTCGGGAGGTCGGTAGCGACGACCTGCGCGCCATGCTCGCGTATGCTGCTGTGAATTGACTGGACGACCAATGGAAGCATTTCGTTTAGGTCAACTTCTTTGTTGAGTTTGGATTTGTTGCGCAGTTTGGAATACTCTAAAACATCCACGATGAGGGTGTTCATCTGATGGGTATTTTTGACGATGAAGCCGAGGTATTCCTTTAGTTTATTATCGTGGTGGTGACCAATCCGTCTTTCGATCAATTTGGTGAAGCTGGAAATATTGCGAAGGGGTTCTTTGAGGTCGTGCGAAGCGATGTAGGCAAATCGTTCGAGTTCCTCGTAGGACTCTTTGAGCATTTTGTGGGAGCGCTCAATGTCTTTGGTTTGCCTTTCGACCTCCTTTTTGAGGTTGCGACCATATATCTTACGGCGCGAATTGATTCTGGACAGCACAAAGGCCAGATAGCTGACCAATAGTAAGATGACGGCGATGGCGACGATGAGGTAGCCCCTCTCTCGGATCATCATCTCATTTTTGCTTTGCTGTTTTTTGAGGAATTCATTTTCGGTTTCGCTTTTTTCAATGTCGTACTGGATGGCAACCTCTGCCAAGTATCGTTCTTTTTCGCGGGTGTGGGAGCTGTCTGTTTCCGTCTTGAAACGTTTGTGGTATTCCAAGGCACTTTGATAATCTCCGATGCCCGCATAGCCCTCGGCATAGATTTCATAGATTTTTTCGAGATTGTGCCGTAGGTTGGCCGACTGGGCGATCAGAATATTTTTGTTGTTGTAGACAAGTGCCTGCCGGTAGCGTTTGCTCTTCAGGTAAAAGTTGCTCATGGAAATCAGGCAGTCGGAGAGAACCTCCTGGTTATCGATTTCCCGGGCAATTTCGAGGGCTTTCTCTAAGGTATTACGGGCCTTTTCGGTTTGATTGTCTTCCAGGTAAAGGTCACCGATCGAATTGAGGATTTGGGTTTGTCCGAGCTTGTCGTTTATTTCTAGGGCCAGTTGATAGGCATCTTCGTAGGTCGAAAGCGCCAGCGTCTTTTTGCCTGTCGCCAAATACACCAAGCCGATGTTGAGCATCAATTGGGGCATGTGAATTTGAGAGTGCGACGATTCCCTCATGTTGAGTGCGCGGTTAAAGTAATCGAGGGCGGCATCGTACTTTTTCTGCTTGAGGTACATAAAGCCTATGTTCGATAGGTAGACGCTCAAGGCCCTTTTATCTTGGGTTTCCCGCGCCATTGCGCTTGCTTCGAAGAAGTAAAGAAGGGCTTTGTCTTCGTTTCGCCACTGTGCATAGATCAAACCGATGTTGTTGATCGGACCATGATGGGCGCTGGTCATTTGGAGCTCTTCGGCTTTTTGACTGGCCATGAGGAAGTGTTCCAACGCTCGTTGGTTGTTGCCTTGGGTCATAAATCCGATGCCCATCACGGAAAAAGCTCTGACCAATCCCCGTTCGAACTGTAATTCTTGAGCCAAATTGACTGCCTCCTGCCCATACGTAAGGGTCTGACGGGCATCTAGGGTATACATCAGGAAACCGATTTCGCTGAGCAATTTGACCCTGTTGGTATCTATTGGGGCTTTATCAAGTGCGCTTAGAAGACTATCGAGTTGTGTGTTTTGGGCCTGTGTATGAAAAGGCCGCAATAGGAAGAGGCTACATACAACGATTAAGAACGTCCTGAATGGGTACATGTTCATCAATTGTAAAATGAAAAAACGTTGTGTAGTCCTTACTCGTTAAGTGCAGAGACAAAGCGATGTGCTGCCTCTACTGTCTTTTACAGCATACATTGCGCCAAAATGAAAAGGCCCGGCACATTTAAGGGCCAGGCATTTCCAAATAAATTTCATTTGTATGAAAGCAGACTGTTAGGCGCGTCCTCCTTTCAATTCATCTTGTAATTTTTTCAGTTCGTCCCACTTGCCATTGGCAGCCAATTTAGCTTGCTTTGGCCAAGTAGTTGGGTCGTGCATTTTGAAACGTGGTCCGGCAGCGTCGAGGATACCTCTGAGCTTGGCCTGCGTTGCGCTGGCAAGTAGTGCAAAGGTCGTGATGCCATCCTCAATCATCAACTTAGAGATTTTTGGGCCAATGCCCTCGATCTTTGTCAGGTTGTCTTTAGCCGGAGTAGCCTTTTTAGCAGTCGTCTTCTTAGTGGTTGTCTTCTTAGCAGCAACTTTTTTAGCGGGAGCTTTTTTGGTTGCTGGCTTAGCGTTGGCGATGGTGGCAGCTGTTTCCGGAACGAAAACAACAGAGTTGTCTACACCATAGGGCGTCGCAACGTAGTCATCGGCAGCCCAATCGTTTTCCCAAGTTTGCTTGTCAATCAGGTAGCGGAATTCGTGGCGGCCTGGGTTCAGTTCCAGTACAGCTTTGTACTCAGCTTTGGCAGCTTTCATTGGAATACCCGTTTCGACATCCCAATTGTTGAACTCTCCCAGAACAACAACCTCTTTGCCGCCATTGACAGCTTCTTTGGGCAGGGTGAAGGTTACCTTACAGGAAGCCTTGGATTTGAGAAATTGCTTTTTGAGACTCATGTTTTTAAATTTTGGTTAATACGATTTACGTTAATGGTTGTATGAATGTTTTGATTTGTCGTTGGATTTCTTCCAAAAATAATTTTGGAGGCTTTGTCTTGGCAAAAAAGGTAGAACCTTTTCGGTTTCGAGGCGTTTTTTGTCTATAAACAGGGACATTCTTTATTGTCCCAAATTTGCCGCAAAGGTAAGGTATTTTTTCATTTCTAGCTGTTAAGGGTCAAACTTTGTGTTCGAAATACACTAATAAACAAACTTTTCGGCCAAAAAGTATTTCTAAACCCATAAAACTTAAGTAAAAATGGCATTAAAACTAGGAGATACAGCTCCTAACTTCCAGGCACAAACAACGGAAGGTGACATTGATTTCTACGACTATCTGGGAGATAGCTGGGGATTGCTCTTTTCTCATCCTGCTGATTATACGCCCGTTTGTACAACCGAACTGGGCCGCACCGCTCAGCTCAATGAAGAGTTTCAAAAGCGCAATGTCAAGGTTTTGGCAGTCAGCGTCGACCCACTGGACGATCACCACGGATGGGTCAAAGACATCAATGAAACACAAAATACAACGGTTAATTTTCCGCTGATTGCAGACAACGACCGCAAGGTGGCAACCGCCTACGACATGATCCACCCCAACGCCAACGATAAGTTGACGGTCCGCTCGGTTTTCATCATCAGTCCAGATAAGAAAATCAAACTCACCCTCACTTATCCAGCTTCTACTGGTCGGAATTTCACCGAAATTCTCCGCGTGATCGATTCCCTGCAGTTAACAGCCAACTACAGTGTCGCCACACCGGCTGATTGGGAGCATGGACAAGATGTGGTCATCTCGCCAGCAATTGCCGATGAAGACATTCCTGATAAATTTCCGAAGGGACACACCAAGGTCAAGCCTTACTTGCGGACGACTCCGCAGCCCAATGTGTAGATTTCCCTAAAGGTTTAAACACAAAAAAGTCCTCTGTATTCAGCCAAAGTTAATCTTTCGGTATCGAAAACGGAGGACTTTTTATTTTGGGCTGGCAGCACTCAACTGAGCTTCTTCATGGCGCACTTTCAGACCGACTGTGCTTTTCTTCAAATGCCATACTCATCCATCATTCCATCTTGATGCTCTCATAATCTTTGAAAAGAGAATACTGGACAGCTTCTACCTTCTCCCGATAGGCTTTCCATTCGGTATCAAAAAACTGATTGATCCTTTGCAGGATCGTTTGCAAGCGATCTTTGGCCTCGCGACTGGCGAAGCGCGCCATTTGATTAGGAGGACCTTGGGATGCGCCGATGTAGGAGCCAGCCCGCCACAATAGGGAGTTGAGTTTGTTGTTGTTCCGGACAATCCCCTTGGTCTCTGCCGGAGGCATGTAGAGTTCCATGAGCTGGGTGGTGCTATCGGTCAAGACCTTTCCAGCATCAGCGATCTGTTTTTTGACAGAGTCCGGAACATGCAGCATTTGGTCATTGATGAGTTTTACAGTTTTATTCACTTCCAATAGCCTGTCGAAGCTTTCTCTGGCCTTATCTACCACCAGGTAATGGTCGTCATAAGCTTTTTGCTGGGCGGTTAGCTTAGACATATCGGTCTCCCGGCGGGGGTCAGGACGAACAGTCACGGATGTCGAATCTTTGAAGTCACCATAAGTGAATACCAGTTTGTAGGTACCGGGCAGTACTCTGGGACCCCAGGGGTCGTTGGATTTCGGTTTGGGCTTATTGCGGGAAGGCATGCGAGCCCCCTTGCGGCGCAGGTTCCAAGCGATGCGGTTCATCCCCTCCTTTTCGAGTTTGCGGTAAAAAGTGTTGAGGGTATCGCCAGAGGCGGAAAATACCTGCACTTTGACTTTCTTGTCTTTGGCGCCGCTGGGCTTTTTGTCTTCCTTTTTTTCTTCTTCCTTAGATGAATCCCCTTGTTTGGCTTTTTTCGATTTTGTGGAGGCTGCCTTTTCCTTTTCTTTTTCCTTTTCTGTGGGTTTAACCCAAAGGCTCAGCATGGCACCTCTTGAGCGGTTGCTTCCGCTGTATTCGCCATCTGCCACGAAGCGGATGCCATCGACCGAGCGATAGCTGGCCAGGTAGGCGTCTGGGGCTTTAAATGCCTTAAAGTCTTGGGCCAATACGCCGCCTTTGCTGCTGGCGATGGCGCGCAAGGGTCGAATGTCATCGAGTATCCAGGCAGCCCGGCCAAATGTTCCGACGATCAAGTCGTGCTCCCGAGGATGTATTTTGAGGTCGCGGGTAGAGACTGATGGAAAGTCGTTGGTCCACTTTTGCCAGCTCGTACCTTTGTTGAAGGAAACGTAGAGGCCGTAGTCCGTACCCAGAAAAAGTAAATTGGGTTCTTCGATGTCCTGAACGACTGCGAGGCAGTGACCGGAAACTTTGGAGGCATCGGCCAGGCGTTTCCAGCTTTTGCCATAGTTGTCTGTGTGGTATAAATAGGGCTTCCAATCGTTACGGCGGTAGTTGTTGACGACTACGAAGGCTTCGCCAGCATTTTTTGTAGAAACTTCGATCTGCGGAATCCAACTTCCGGCTGGGCAGCCGGGCAGCTTGGCGGCCAGGTTTTCCCAGTTTTTGCCGCCGTCTCGGGTCAGTTGTAAATTACCGTCGTCTGTACCTACCCAAATGAGTTGCGGGTCTACCGGGCTGGGAGCGATGCAAAGAATCGTCGTAAAGTTTTCTGCACCGGTGACATCGGGGGTCAGGCCGCCGCTGTTGCCCTGCTTTTGTTTGGTTGTATCGTTGGTGGTGAGGTCGGGGGAAATGATCTCCCAGCTGTCCCCACAATCCATGCTTTTGTGGACGAATTGACTGCCATAGTAAATACCACAATCCTCTTCGGGGTTTTGGGCTAAGGCGGCATTCCAACTATACCGCAATTGTACACCGTCGGGGTGGAGCGGCTTGACATATTTTGTTTGGCCAGTTTTCCGATCGAAATAAGTGAGGTTTCCACCCTGAGACATGGCCCAACCATAGCGATTGTCATCTCTGCGGAGCAGCACATCAAAGCCATCACCAAAAAATACCTCTGCCCAGTCGTTGTTGCGAATGCCCCCATTTTTCCAAACATAAGATGGACCGACCCAAGAGCCATTGTCCTGCATACCGCCACAGACATTGTAAGGGTAGTCCATATCGTAATTGATGTGATAGAATTGAGCAAGCGGGAGATTGGTTACAAAACGCCAGGTTTTGCCACCATCCCTGGAAATGTTGAGGCCACCATCGTTGCCATTCAATAGGAAATCCGGATTGTCGGGATGAATGTAAAAGGCATGATGGTCTGGATGTACATTGGTGCCATAGTCCATAACGGTTTTGAAAGTCTTGCCACCATCTTCACTTTTGGAGACGTAGGACCAAAGGTTCCAGATGCGGTTTTCATTCTGCGGGTCGACGTATATCTCCGCATAGTAAAAAGGGCGATTGCCAATATTTTTTTCACTGACTTTCTGCCACTTGTGACCACCATCAGTCGATTTGTACAAGCCATTTTTTTTGGCTTCGATCAAGGCGTAAATGATATTGGGACTGGAATAGGACATGGCCAGCCCCATGCGTCCGAGCGGCCCCTTGGGCAAGCCATCCTCTGTTTTGATTTGCGTCCAATTGTCGCCGCGATCATAGGTGCGGTATAGGCCAGAGCCCTCACCACCAGAGTTGAAAAACCAAGGCTGGCGTCCAAATTCCCACATAGCGACCAGCAATTTGTTGGGGTTGTGGGGATCAATGATCATATCCGCTACGCCCGTTTGCTCGTCGACGTACAATATTTTTTTCCAATTCTTACCGCCGTCGAGGGTTCGGTAAACGCCCCTTTCTTCACTTTTACCCCAGGCTGATCCGAGTACTCCGACATAAACGATGTTCGGATTGTCTTTGTGAATCAGTATGCGGTGAATGTTTCGGGTATTTTCAAGCCCCATGAGGGTCCAGTTTTTACCACCATCGATGCTTTTATAGATACCTTCGCCGCTGTTGTGCGAGTTTCGGGGATTTCCCTCTCCGGTACCTACCCAAATTTCTGCTGGATTTTGTTGATTGATGGCCAATGCACCAACCGATTGAACAGCTTGTTCATCAAAAATGGGCTGCCAATTGATCCCACCGCTTTCGGACTTCCAAACTCCGCCGGAGGCTGTGCCAATGTAAATAACATCTGGTTGCTGTCGAATCACATCAATAGCTGTAACGCGCCCACTCATACCTGCGGGACCGATATTGCGAATCTTCAATCCTTCGAGCTGCTTGATATTGACGTCTTGTGCAAAAGAAATGGCTGTACAGAAAAGCGTCAGCCATAGAATAGAGAAATAGTACTTCATTCCGTTAAGGATATTTTTAAAAATAATATAATTCAAAATACGACAAGTTGTGCTGAATAAAAGGCTTTGAGGGCAATTTTGAAAAGAACCGTAAGTTGTGCGGCAGTTAGTAATGGTCCCCGCTTATCATTTCTTTCCCAGCAAAGCCGTCCAAACGCTTAATTTTCCGTTGCGATAACTGGTCCAAATAGGGCGAACCCTGCCATTGAAGGCGCTGATGTTGTTGTAATCGCCAAAGAAAACAGCGGGGCCGGGTGGGGTAAAAGCCTCCTTGGAAATACGCTTTTGTTTAAAGCTCTTGCCACCATTTTTGGAAACAGCCACTACGACATCGGTTTGATTGTCTTTGTGTCGACTGCGGTCATAAAATACAATATAGACAAAGCCCGTGACAGGGTCGATGCTCATCCAGGGAAAAAATTGATAGGTTTTGGTCTTGTCCTGATTGACGCGAAGGGGTGTCGACCAGGTTTGGCCTTTGTCAGACGAGTGGATCAGGAAAATGTCCGGATCATCTTTGCCATTTCGAGTATCAGACCAGCAGACGTATAAGTTGCCTTTGTAGGGACTGTTGCTGTTGTCGATACCGGTGACAGGCATGCCGTTGGAGCGGCCCAGCCCAGGGATGTCGATGTTCCAACCGCCCGTTTGTTGTGCAATAACTTGATCTTGTTCCATCCAACTTTTTCCCCCGTCGGTACTTTTGTCAAAAAATATTTTTTCATCGAAGGCCCAGGCGACGAAGAGGTCTCCGTTGGAGGAAACGACGGGTACGGCTCCTTCGGTGGTAAAGTTATCATCGAGGCAATTTCCTTCTAGTTGGGATAGGGTGAGGGGTTGGGTCCAATTGTCACCTTTGTCGGAAGATTTGGAAAAGAGAATTCGGGAATGGCAATCCGGCGTATTGCCCCTGTAGCGGTCGAATTCGGTCCAGGTGACGTATAGCTCTTGGGTCTTAGGGTGTATGGCGACCCATTCTTTGTCTTGGTCTTTGGGTGGGTTGGTGCCGATGGCTGCGCCTTCGTTCCAGCTTTGGCCACCATCTTCGGAACGCTGGATGACAATGCTTTCCAGCAATCTGGGGCTCGACCAGCCTCTGTGGTCGGGATCAGCCAGGTGGAGGAAGTAAAAATTGCCATTGGCATCGGCAGCGACGACGGGATCGCCGTAGACGCCGTGGGCTTCGGAGCGCAGTTGCTGGGTGGTCCAGCTCTGGCCGCCATCAGTGGAGACATGGTAAAAATCCAGTACGGAGCCAGCGACGATGTTTTTGGGGTTGGCAGGATTGATGAAGATGGAAGGCTCGCAGGGGCCGGTACCTTCGCCCTGGTTTTCGTAGATCAGCACGTTGGTCGGCAGGCAGGCCGTGCAGCAACATAGGATGGCAGCGTACAAAAGCAGTTTGTTCATAAATGGCAGTTGAATCAATTGAGTTTTGAGCACCTTCATCGATAGTGAAGACGCCCAAAACTAGTAAAAAGCTGCCTATTCCTGCTTAGTGTTTAACGATTTTGACGCTGGCGTGGCTATTGTCGTCAAAATGTGCTTGTAGGATGTAGGAGCCGGTGGGGAGGTTGGAGGTGTTCCAGCGCATCCAATGAGCATTTTGATCATTTGTTGCTTGCCATTGTCTGATTTTTTGTCCTTGTACGTTGTAGAGCGTTAGGCTGCGGAGTTCAGCATGCTTTTCGATTTGAATCTGCAATTGGTTGGTAAAAGGATTGGGCGTAGCTGTAAAGCCCATGGGGTGGCTGTTTTGCTCGGTCGTACTACTTCTACCGTTTGTACTTTTTGGTGCATTCGGATCTATTTCGTCTGGATAACAGATGGAACAATTTACTGTTTGGTTGCCAGACCTGACTGACCAGATGTGATCATAGCAAGGATTGGGCGGATTTGCGTTGGGGCAACTGCCAGACATGACCGGAATGGCATCGCAGGCAAATATGTCGCCCGGAGCTGCATAGGCACACATTGGGTAGTGCGTGTAGCCACCGCTACCGTTTATCGTGAGCAACTCGGCTTGCCAGTCTACGTCGTATACATCCGAATTGTCTTTACAGACACCCGTTCTTAAAACAACATCTGCAATAAAGTATTCGATGCTATTTTCAGTCGTGTAGTAACGGAAGTTGGTCAATTGATGCGTTTGAGGGTTGCCGTCCAAGGTAACTCTGATGTACATAGGATCATGTGTGCTTGGTAGGACGTAGCTGTCTTGTGGTGAGCTAAAGTTTTCGGGAAATAGATCGAGGTTGGCAACTGTTACTCCAAAGCGCATTTCTTCATAACAGGGAGGGCCACCGTAGGGGTCTCCTGCATCGGTGGTGATCACTGTAATCAATGGAAGACGTTGAGCTTGTAAGTTTGTACTGACACAAAGTTGCGTCGCTAGGATGGCGAGTAAAGTAGAAAATAGCTTTTCCATAATTTTTCCAATTTTAAAATTTAGGATTAATGTTATTGAAAGGTAGCTATGTTGAATTATTGAAATAGGCAAAAGCGAAGTCTAGCCTTTGCTCAGTAAAGACTAGACTTCAAAAGCTTTAGGGCTTAATAACCTTCATACTGGTATTGGAATAGTCGTCAAATTGAGCCTGGATGATGTAAGTACCACTGGGCATATCGGCAGTATCCCAACTCAGTTGAAAGGCATCCTGTCCATTGGTGGATTGCCAGCTTTTTATTTTTTGACCTCTAAGGTTGTAAAGTGAAACGGCCTTAGGCGTTTTATCTTTTGCGAAGCGAATCTGTAAGTATTGATTGAAAGGGTTTGGCGTTGCAGTGAGGGTCTGTATCGTCCCAGTCAGCAGTCCTTGGTTGTTGTTCTTTGTGTTTGTCCGCTCTTGAGTGGGGTTTGTAACATCGTGTATGGGAGTATTTTGACTAAGTATACAATTGTCACAAATGAGTGTTTGGGTACCTTCGTCTTTTGTCAATACTACATTGTCGCAGAATGGTGCTGGATCGGTACAAAAAGGATTGGTACTGGCAATGAGGCTACAATCGAAAATTTCCCCTTCTTCTACGAAAGAGCACACGGGGTAGGGGACATACTGGGTTCCTTGTTTCGTTAGTAGTTCCATCTTCCAATCAAGTGTAATGATGTCATTGTTATCTTTGCAAATGCCGATCTCTTCACGGAAGAACCAAAGAAAAGCTTCTGGTGAATTAGCGTCTTGCTGGAATTGAGTGAGTGCATAAAGCTGGGGAACACCATTGCGGGTAATGCGCAAATACATATCGTCGTGGTGACTGGCCAATACATAAAAACCGGATTCTGAAGCGCCTGCATTTTCAGGGAATTCGTCTAGATTGGTAAGGGTGACTCCATAAATAATGAATTGGTCGCATGGGCCTTTGGGAGGGGGCGAAATATAGGGGTCTTCAGCATCGGTACGAATAATGGTTAAAAGTGGACTTCGTTGAGCTGTTGCTGAGTTAAACAAAAGACACATGAAAAGTAAAATGGAACTGAATACTAGTAGTGATTTTTTCATGAAATGAAAATTTGATTATTGTTTAGAATTTTGATTATTGTGCAATGGCCATTCTTGGGGAAACATCCCAAAAATGGATTGCATAGGTAGTTTGACTTTGGAATTCAGAAGTGGAGATGTATGAGAGAGGTAC
>JBCCSZ010000019.1:0-41802 GCA_039199225.1 Bacteroidota bacterium | reverse complement strand
GTACCGGCATCGTCCAAGCTGATGAATTGCTTACCCACTGATCCGTAGGCCAGCCCGGTCCGTTGATCAAAACCCAGTCCGTTGGCCTGGTGGGAGATCGTTGCAATGATCGAATAGTCACCGGTCACGGGATTCAACTTTCCGTAGACATTGGGTTCCCCGCGCTTTTGATAGACTTGGTATAAGGAAGGATCGCAGGCAAAGGGCTTGGGCGTAGCTGTCAAAGAAGAATTGATGATGACATCATCCGAGGTCGTTCCCGAGGTCGAAGCACCGCTGATGATGACGCCATTTGTGTGGGTACCATTGGGTTGTGAACTGCTGACCATGGCATCGTAGGAAATCCGCAGCGATTCCCCTGCCGGCAAGCTGATGTTGCCCCAGGTAATTGCTCCAGTAGCACCATCCACAGGGCGCAGGTTGGCATCGTAAGAACCCGCCCCATCGAAGTCGATCGTATCACCAATAAATGTAAAACCGGAAGGCAGCACATCCGACATGGTGAAGCTGGTCGCATCTGAGGTGGAATTATTGGTCAGAAAAATATGATAGGAGACAACCCCCGTTGGACCAGTTGTTTCAGTTGCTGTAACCGATACATCGATGTTTGCACAGAAAGTTTCGAAGCCGCAATCGGGATCGTCGCAATCTATCAAACCATCGCCATCATCGTCTATGCCATTAGTACAATCCGTCTCAAATGGTGGTGCAGCAAGAAAGCAACCCATTCCATCATTGGAATTGGTACTTTCGCCAGTAGCGATGTGAACGGTGGCCACTACATTGCCACTTCCATCAAAAGTAACCCGATAAATTCGGCCGTCGTTATTGTTGGAAAAGTAAGAGTAGCCACCAGAATCCGACCAGGCAGCACCAAAGCCTCCACTGGAATTGAATCCATTGTTGACATTGCCAATGATGTCTATCGTCCGAGCAACGGGATCTAATTCAACAAGGTTCATCGAACCTGCCAGACCATAGAACTTTTTGGTGACGGCATTGTAAGTGATGTCACTCACGCCAGGAATGTTATCCGAATAGAGATTGGTCAGATTCACATCGACTGAAACGAGCGGTGATGCATTCACATCGACATAGTGCATCGTAGGATTTGCACCGCTTGTATAGGTATAAAGGTTGCCATTGGTATCAAAATCACCTACATAGTTACGACCACTAAAACTGCTGATCTGCCCAAGGTTTGTCTCTGCACCATTTTTATTAATCCGCCACAGGTAGGCACCTCCATCATTTCTAATACCGTAAATGTAACCGTCCTGCACATTGTAGCCAGCTCCGTTGTAAGAAGCAGAAGCATCTCCGATGGAGATATATGCATTATTGGCCACATCTAATTCTTTTAAAGAACCATTGATAACCTGATAGAGCTTACTGTCGCAGGTGAAGGCGTCCTGACAAGCTACGGTGCCACCACACTCCGTATCGCCACAATCTATGAAGCCATCGCCATCGTCGTCGATACCATTATTGCAAATCTCTTGTGCATGTAAGCCTACAGACAGTTGAAAGAAAAAGAAAAAGGAGAAAAGTATTTTAAAAATATTCTTATGCATTTCCATTTGTGTTATCGATTTGTTGGATTTAGTATTCAGATTTTGGATGTACTATTTTTAAAAATTGAATGATGTCGAACCCACCTGAATAATTTCTTTACTGCCATCCGTATACTGTATCTCTATGGTATTCATCGTCTGGCTACTGGTGACAGAGAATCCCTTGTTCTCATTATTGAAGGTCGAATTCAGGCTGGGATAGCAGTTATTAGAGCGCGTCTGAGATTGTGTAGACAAAATGCCATTGACAGCAATTTTATCAGTAATAGACTCAGAAACGGGAAACTCGAAATGCTTAGTCGCACCATCAAAATGGGTTTGTAATACAATTTTTTCAAAGTGAAGCGGCACATCCATCTGAAGGTCAATCAAACCTTTATCGCCTGTAAATCCACTGAAGAGTCTCTGTGTTTCCCCCGCAACTGGTACACCGATAATCGTGTAACGAACAGAGTCTACCGCCTGCCCTGTAGAATCTTGTAGGTTGAGTCCAAGTTGAACAGACTGAGAAGTTTTGAAGGTAAAGCCATCTGGAATCTTTACATCTTCCAGCTTGCTTCCATCATCGTAAGGCGAAGTACTCGGATCGTCGAATTCGTCCCCTTCGTCGCGATCTTTTTTACAACTGGTCAAGAAGAGTGAGCAGCATAGTAATAGCAATGCAAATGTCTTTAGGTTTTCCATTAAAATCTTTTTTAGAATAGAGTTTGGTTACTGAATAAGGGGAGATGAAAAGAGGGGAAGTTGCTTCAGACAACACTGCAATGTTAAAAACAAGGAGTTACCTATGGCGTGCATTAACCCAAATTATTGTGACAAATCAGAATGACTCATATCAAAAAAATCGCATGCATTTTTTCGCATAAACGCTAATCGCCATATCATTTTAGCCCTTGTCACACAGTCATAGCCCTTCGGCAACATCCACCAAAAGAATCAGCTACTTTGCTCGTCTAACACAATTAAATACAACATGAGATTACTACTAAAAACCCTATCCTGCCTACTACTGGTATCTTGCATCTTTTTTTCTGCCTGCAACAAAGAGGTATTCGATACAGCAACCACCGATGAGCTACAACGCGACAGTAGCAACATAGAAGACCTGAATGTTCCCGACGGATTTGATTACAGCAGCTCCCGACAGGTAGCATTTAATTTGAAGACTGTGGACGCTCAGGAAGATGCGGTCGGCAACGTGCTAATTTATTTGTTTGGTGTCGATCAAAACAATCAGCCCGATCAATTACAAGTCGGTATTACCAATGCCAAAGGTCAGTTCAGCGCAGAAGTCACTTTCGCCAATCATTTCAAAGAGGTGATGATCCGAACAGTCAACAATTACAAAGAGGTAGATTCCAAGTACGCCATACAGGAAAATATTTCTGCACAACTCGTTGTAGACTAAATACACACAGCCATTAAGCGTTCCGATGGCTGGTCCATCGGAACATTCACACGTAAAGCAACGATCCAATGAACAAAATTCCCGAATCCTTACAGTCCATTTTGCAAGTGGTTTGCGAAGACAAGGCCGAAGTATTGACCCACACAGATATTCTTCCGCAGACCAATCTTCGAAACGATCTACAACTAGACTCCCTAGAATTGGCCGAACTAAGTGTGCGAATAGAGGATGCCTTTGGTGTAGATGTTTTTCAAGGCAGCCAAATTGAGTGCATCGGGGATATACTGCAAAAGTTAGAAGAATGAATAACTGGTTTTTTAAAGATGGCCAGGGAGAGACGCTGCTCGATGAACAACAGCTGCTGAGACAAATAAAGGAAGCAAACTCCTTTTGTCCGCAACCCAACCCAGCTGATATGGAGACCTTTCTCCTCCACCTTCTACTGGGCATTCTTCAGCAGGAAAACGTCTATCTATGTCACGCCAAGATGCCTGAATCGACAGCAGTCGTCCATTTGACTAAAGTGTTTGCTTTTCAAAATATGGCAGAGCTGATCGACGCGGTCAAGCAATCCAAAGCAGTTCTGCACTTACAAACGTCTGGCACAGGTGGTACACCCAAGTTCGTCCGACAAACAGTCCAATTCTTTGTCAACAACAGTCGGCAAGGCGCAAAATACCAAGCAGACCGTTGGGCGCTGTGCTATCATCCCTGCCACATGGCGGGCCTACAGATTCTATTTCAAGCATTGCTAAATGCCAATCCGATACTATACCTATTTCAGCAAAAAACGTCTAAAATCTCCCCCTTACTGCATCAAAACAACATCAGTCACTTGTCGGCTACCCCTACTTTTTTCCGCATGTGGCTCAACACTCCCCCCTCGATCCCTTCGCTTCAATACCTTGCTTGCGGAGGCGAACGGGCGGACCAAACTTTAATCAATCGACTGAAAGCTTGCTTTCCAACAGCAAGAATTCGAAATATTTTTGCTACGACAGAATGTGGAACAGTCTTCGTCTCCGACGGAGAATTTTTCCGCATTTCAAAAAAGCAGCGACACCTTGTGCGCATCCAAAACAACGAACTCCATTTGCACCCTTCTCTGGCCGGGGGCCTGGCGAATGCCGACAACTGGCACAATACCGGTGATCAAATCGAGTGGATAGATGAAGCGCGCTTTCGAATTATCGGCAGGCGAAAAGACATTTTAAAGGTAGCTGGCCACAAGGTCGTCCTTTCCGACATTGCACATGTACTCGAGCAATTGCCCGAAGTGCATAACTATCGGGTGTTTGGAAGACCAAATAGCATCAGCGGCCAAATCGTCTGTTGCGATGTGGTAGCTCGAAGGGCAGACTGTTCATCGGCCAGCATTCGCACTAAGCTTCGCACCCGCCTGCAGCCCTACCAATGTCCCCGAATCGTTCGGATCGTCGATCGAATAGAAATCAGTACAAGTGGAAAAACCATTCGATGAAAAACCTCCTCATTACAGGCGTCTCCGGAGACCTTGGTTTGCACACCACCCAAACCTTATTGTCAGAAGGACATACCGTCTTTGGAATCTATCGCCGTCATAAGCCCGAACTCGATATTCTGACGCAGCAGTATCCGAAACAATTATTCCTTCGGCAAATAGATCTCTCCAGGCTGGATCATTTGGAAGAAAAATTAAGTAAGGACTTTCTTCCACCTGGCACCGCCTTGCACGGCTTGGTCAATAATGCAGCATGGGCCTACACCAGCCTGATCGCCAATATGTGCTCAGCCGACCTCCAACGGCAGTTCAACATCAATACCCTCGCACCTATTCTACTGACCAAGTTTTGCATTCGAAACATGCTTTTGCACCGCAGTCGCGGGAGCATCGTCCACATCTCCTCCGTCTGCGCACATACGGGCTACAAGGGCCTGGCCATGTATGCAGCCTCCAAGGGCGCCCTGGAAGCTTTTTCCAAAAACACTGCGCGCGAGTGGGGACAAAAAGGCATTCGCTCCAATTGTATCGTTGCAGGTTTCATGGAAACCGCTATGAGTTCGAGTCTTAATCAGGGACAGAAAGAACGAATTTTTCGACGCACCAGCCTCAAACAAGCTACCGATGTTGCAGCTGTGACAGACAGCATTCGCTTTTTACTACTTGGGCCTGACAAAATCACAGGTCAAAACCTATTTGTAGATTCAGGGACGATTTGAGTGCAGCTCTGCAATGCTCGATTGGTACCTGCCAATCAACTGCCGTTGTCGACTCATAAAGACTTTGCTGGTCAGTAAGCTCTTCTTCCAATCCTTCAAGCTCAGGGAAGCGTCCCAGTTATTGGCCGATTTTGCGCGCAGGGCAAAGCAACGTTCCATACCGCCAAATACCTTCCACTGGTAACCCAGCGATTCAAGCGCAAAAAAGTCATGTAGCAGTAAGGCTGTTGTATTGCGGTAGTCCACAAAGCCATAAATTCTCTTGATCTTTCTGACCTCAAAAAAATATTGTAAGGCGTAATACATCAGGTCGATACCTCGCCCCATCTCATGTGGATTCAGGTGAAAGCCCCACTCCATGCGACCAGTGGGCAGTTGGTGTAAATTGAGAACACCCAGCTCTTTTCCATCGACACACAGCAGCCAGTATTTCCGCCGATCGTCTTGTTGCAAACGCTTCAAGAATTGTTGGTGTTCCTCTGTTGAAATGGGTTGCTGATTGAACAGCCACCGCCGAACGTTCGGGTGATTGCGCCAATGTAAAATCATCTGGGATTGGGCAGCATCCAAATGGCAAAAGTTTTGCAAATGTATCTGCTCTTTTACCAATTCCACATTTGATATGCTATTGGATCTTTCCAAGGGTCTTTCCACTTTTTTGATATAAATCGAATAGCTGCGTAGACAGTGGCAGCTTGTTATAACCCATAGGAATAATTGTACCGGATTTGGCCCGAAGTAGAAATTCTCTATCCTGATGAGCAGTATCCAGGCTGATTTTGTGCAAACGCATCAGATAGCCTGAGATGTACATATCAAAGGTATCGGATGCAATAACCGCTTCTGGTCCAACCCATTCCCCAATCAATTGAACATCCTCCAACAGGTGCGCATCTCTTTGGTTGGGCTGGCGGTATTTTTTTGCAGCCATAAATAGCGTAGCGAATACTGCGACCAAGATCAGGGCCTGCAACGATTGAAGCCATTTCGCCCTTTTTTCAAAACGAAAACCTCCGATGTACTGCACGAGTGGTACCGACACCAAGGCAAAGGCCAGACTGAAATAGGGAATGGCGGGCAGTAGGTAGGGCAGCGCCTGTCGGGGCGACAGAGTCAATGGCAGAGAGGCCGTCAGGCCGATGGCCAGGAATAGCTTTACGTGAGAAGGCGCCCAGACACGCCACCGATTGATTCGAAGCGACAATACACAAGCTAGCAGCATTGGCACCAGTACCCAAAGCAAACGACCAATGATGAAGAGGCGATTTTCTTGAAAATAATACTGCCGACGCTCGCCGCTCAAACTCGCCAGTAGCTGGGTGTCCCAATAGGCGGCCAGTGCGGCCTGGGCCTCTACAGAAAATCCAAAAACCAAACATAGAAAAGCAGCCATACTGAATAATACAACCATACTCCGACCGATGACTTTTTGCCAAGCTATTTGTGGAAAGCTCCATTTGTAACACAGCCAAAAAGCTAGAGGGAACAAACCGACCGGCCCTTTGCTCCACACAGCCAACCCAACGGCCAGCCCAGCCAGGGTACATCCGGCTAGGACCCAGCGGGTCCGGGCAGTCTTCAGCAAAAGAAAAACGGCCAATAGATCAAATACCGCCAAGCTAGCATCCAACAAGTTGGCTGGTTGGAAAAAGTAGGTCACCAAATTGCACTGCCAGAACAGTAAAGGTAGAAACCACATACTACCGATGTATTGCCGTACTTTGGCAGCTTCCAGTGCTTGGCGCCAGAGCATAAGCATAAGGCCAGCGGTGGATAGGTAGTGAATGAAAACAAAAAAGCGCTCCGTCCAAAAGTGATCGCCCAGCAATTTGAAGAATAGGGCTTGCAAGCCAAATACCAGAGGTGGGTGTTCAAAGAAGCGCGCAAAGATCAGTGCAGAAAACTGGGGTTGCCAAAAGCAGCCTTGCCCTTCGGCCAGGTTGCGCGAAATGCTCGCATACCACAAACCGTCGACAAACATGCTTTGTTCCAGTAGTTCAGATACAAATAGAAGTACAAAGGCTATGAAAAAAAGCCCTCCTCCTATCCGGTTCATCATTTGTGTAGATTTATCCATTGGATCAGGTGCTATCAAAGAGGAAGGTAGTCGTATTCGTTGTTGACAATTTTGGAGAAGGATGCCTTAAGAAGCGAAAAAACTATGCCAGCAAAGGCCAGTTGGCCATCACCCTACAGCAGTATTTTCCGACAAACCATTAAATGACTGTAAACCATTTACTTTAGGGAAAGACAAACGGCGTCCGCACGATAAGTAAGGTCTCCTTTTTAGACAGATACAGTGGATCAGATGAAAAGGAGGTTTTAGAACAATTATAGGTCATTTTGGGTTAGATTCTTAGAGCCGCATTTAAATTGTTTTACTACACGGAACAATAGGTCTACTGCTTAAAGTATTAACCTATTAACCTTTACGTCAAACACTTATTATATGGCTTCTCATTACTATTACTTGGCATATAATTTGATGCGGTTGTTGTGCAGTATACTTCACAGAAATCAAAAACAATTCTTTAAAGCCGTCCCTATAAGCTATAACCTTCTCTTTCAAAACGAGTAAGACTACGCAGTTTTTCAACTTTCAAATACCCATAAGGGAGCTTCTTTACAAAAGCGACCCCCGAAGAGCAAATTGTCAATCCTGAACAAATGAGAATGCCTAAAACTGCGAATTCGATACTACAATATTGGTACGATCTGACGGTTCCACTGAAACTAACCGGATCAGAATACCTCTATCAAAAGGCTGTTGTACTTACCAGAGTCCACCTTTTGATTCTGTGCTTTTCCATATTCTACATTTACGCCAAGCTTGTCCTCGACCCACACAACGAACTGCCCGTTTATGTTCCTATGGTGGCTGCCTTTTCGATGATCTACATCTTCAAGTATTATGGCAGTCTGTCCGTATCTGGTAATTTCCTCTGTGCGGTCTTTTTCTTTGCATTGGCTCCCATGACCTACAAAAGTGGTGGTCTGTATTCGGATAATCTGCTGTGGATGGGTTCCATTCCATTTCTAGCCTTTCTGTTTGCCGGCCGAATATATGGTCTGCTTTGGCTGGTGGCCTTGGAGATATTTGTCGTTCACCTGTATCAATTAGAGACCAGCATGCCGAATTCTTTCCGGGATCAAATCAAAGACTATCCAGCAGATTATTTTATGGTCAGTTGGATGCTGATGTTCGGCGTCTTCACCCTGATTGTCTATCTCTTCGCGAAGGGAGAGTTTCAAATCGTCAATCAACTTCGACAAAACGAATGGCAGTTAATCCATCAAAAGAACGAATTGGCCAATCAGGCGAAGGAATTGAAGCAAAGCCAGGAAGAACTGAAGAAGGTGAACAAGAATCTGGAACATTTCACCTATGCGGCCTCTCACGATTTAAAAGAACCGCTGCGTATGATCAGGATGTACACTCAATTGCTGCATAAGAACCTGAAAGGAGACCTTACGGGCGCCAACGAAGAATTCATGCACTACGTCATGGATGGCACCGAACGGATGCAACGCCTGCTCGAAGACCTGTTGCAATACTCCCGGCTTTCCAATCACGAGTCCACTTTCAAGGAAGTCGACCTAAACGACATCTTGATCATCGTTCAAAATAATTTGGCATTTAGCATCAAGGAGAAATCTGCCTCTATTGTTGTGGAAGGAGATTTTCCAGTCATCATCGGCAATCCGACCTTGAGCATGCAGTTGTTTCAAAACCTCATTAGCAATGCCATCAAGTTTCAACATCCCAACCGGCGGCCAATTGTCAAGATCAGTATCCAAACTGAAGGACACATGCATACCATCAGTATTGCTGATAATGGCATCGGTATTCCATTGGAGTCGCAGTCCAAAATATTCGATGTGTTTACGCGCTTACATTCGCAGGCCGAGTATGAAGGCACAGGCATTGGACTGGCTACTTGCAAGAAAATCGTCGAATCTATGAAAGGCGAGATATGGCTGGCCTCAGAAGAAGGAGAAGGCACGACCTTTTACTTCACCATTCCTAAAATCCCTGAAAGTAAAGCTATCAAAACAAAAGTGAAGATTTCCGCAGCTTAAGTGAATGACCGTTCAAGAGACCTGTAGATATAAGTCACTCTACCTTTATGGTAATATTTACCCTGCGCCTTTTTGCACTGTCAGAAAGGTGCTTTTTTATTTGAAAGCCCTAAAATACATAGATAAAATTGTAATGCTTCAAAAAAATTCGTCACACAATTTGAGATCACTGAGCACATCCTTACACAATAAAAAGCACCTTTGAATCGGGTTTAGCAAAATCCTCCTCATAAGAAAACATTTAATCGAAACACCCTTCCCTTAGGTTATCTCCCCAGTTTTCTTTGGTTCTAAATCTTCTCCCCTCCCCTCGTCCCAATACTATTGTACACCTCAATGGAATGCAATGACAGCCATTGAAAAGATTTAAACAAGAATCAAATGAATAGTCTGATTGGCCTATCCATGACCTGTGCGTTTGGCATAACATACTTGCTAATACCGTCTATCATCAACATCGCAGAGCGCAAGAAAATATTTGACTTGCCAGGAGGTAGAAAAACGCATGCTGCACCTATTCCCGCCCTAGGGGGCATCGGAATTTTTATGGGCTTTTTAATTGCCCTATTGCTTTTTATCGAATTCGATTTTCAGGTAAATGTGAAATTTCTGACCGTCGCTTCCATCATGCTGGTACTCATCGGCATCAAAGACGACCTAATTGGCATTTCTGCAAAGCAAAAGCTCTTTTTTCAATGGGTCGTTGTCAGTATTTTACACCAGGCAGGATTCAACACCATCGGCATTGTCGATCTGACATTCGCGGGCATGGCAGCGCCTAGTTTACATTACGTACTGACCAGCGGATTTTTAATTCTGTTGATCAATGCCTACAACCTCATCGACGGGATCGATGGTTTGGCAGGAAGTCTCGGACTCATCGTTTCTGTCACGTTCGGTGGCATTTTTCTCTTTCACGGGCATACGAACCTCAGTCTGATCTGCTTCTCTTTGGCAGGTGCCTTACTGGCCTTCCTACGTTTCAACTTTTACAAGGCTAGAATATTCATGGGCGATACCGGCTCTATGCTGATCGGATTGATGACGGGCATCTTTAGCTTGGTCTGCCTAAAGCTACAGCCCCCTGTATTCGAATCACCCCTAGCACTGATCCCACTCATTTACAGCATCATCCTCATTCCTGTCTTCGATTTGGGGAGGGTTTTCATCCGTAGAATACTGAAGGGTCGCTCGCCATTTGAGGCCGACCGTTCTCACATACATCACTTATTTCAAAAAGGTGGCTGTGGCTCTGTAAAAACTTGCCTGATCCTGATCACATTCAACATCGCTATGATCGGGTTAGCATTTTCCCTACTGCAGCTCAACTCCTGGTTGTCATCCGTCGCCATACTGTCTTTGTGTATGATCGGTATGATGGCTGGTCTTGTCACCTGGCTGAATGTAAAGAAAGACAGCACGACTTCTGTTTCCTATAAAGAACCTATTAAATAATTCAAAAAGTATTTTAAACCAATTCAACTTTTACCCATAGCTGGAAAATACAGATAAACATGAAAACACAAAAATTAAAACTCGGTATCATCGGAACCGTTGGGGTTCCTGCTAAATATGGAGGATTTGAAACGCTTGTTCATCAACTGATTCCCAAACTCAATAACCGTTTTGATATTACTGTCTACTGCAGTGAAAAAGCCTATAGCGAGAAAGAAAGAATGACTTCCTGGAAAGGCGCAAACTTACACTATATTCCACTCAAAGCCAATGGCCTCCAAAGCATCTTGTACGACCTGTGGTCTACCCTACACGCCATTCGTCACTGTGAGGTCTTATTGATTCTCGGCGTATCGGCCTGCCTATTTTTGCCTTTGATAAAACTATTTTCCACCAAAAAAATCATCGTCAACATCGATGGCTTAGAGTGGCGGCGTCCGAAATGGAACAAATTTGCCCGGCTGTTTTTGTTAATCAGCGAGCGGATGGCTTGTAAATATGCTGATGAAATCGTTACAGACAATCGCATTTTGAAAGAGTACGCCAAAATCCGCTACCAAATCGATAGCCGATTGATCGAATATGGTGCCGATCACAACAGCCCGGTAAAAGCTCAAAAAGAAGACTTCAACACTTATCCGTTTTTGGGTAAGCCTTATGCCTTTAAGGTAGCCCGAATCGAGCCGGAAAACAACCTGCATATGATCCTGGAAGCCTTTGCCAATGTGCCAGATAAAACGCTGGTCATCGTCGGCAACTGGGACAACAGCAACTATGGAAAATCGCTCAAAGCCAAATACGGTAAATGCAAAAATATTCACTTGTATGATCCTATATATACACCAAGTCAGCTAAACCTCTTGCGCTCCAATGCCAGCCTATATGTGCATGGCCACAGTGCAGGAGGTACCAACCCCTCTCTGGTGGAAGCCATGTACCTGGGCTTACCCGTCCTGTCCTTTGACGTCATCTACAATCGGGTGACAACCAACAACCAGGCAATGTACTTTAGCAGCGTCACGGACTTGTACAAAACCGTACAAAACATCCAGAAATTTCCCCTGCGCACCAACGCCAAGCAAATGCGGGCCTATGCAGAAAAAGCGTATCTGTGGAAACACATCGCCATGAAGTACGGCAACCTCATAGAAGGCAAGGAAGCAACTGTCACTTCGCTGTCGCTCAAGCATTCCTTGCAGGTACAGTCGATCAAAACCAAAGTTGCCAATCCTCCGCAGTCCATGGCTGCTATGGCCAAGTGATACAATATTGATAGAATAAAACACGACGTCTGGTCAAACGATCGGGCGTCGTCAAACCATTGAAAATAATTTAAATCAAAAGGTGCTGTTACAGCATCTCTGTAAAATAAGCTATTAGAAGTATGCATGACCATGATCAATGAAAAATTAAACTCGAAGAAAATGCTCTACTTTGCTCATAAGATCAATGTGCTAATCGTAACTTCTTTAGGAATATTCCTACTCGCTACCTTTCAAGCTAGACAAGACAGTATGCCGCTGTGGTCCAGCCTTGCAGCACGAACAGTTCCACCAAATTCCTGCAAATGCAACCGAACGGCAGACTCGTTGGAATTGGTCGATTTTTATGCGCGGACAGGTGGCCCTTCCTGGAGAAATAAGTGGGAGTTGGATAAGCCGATAGATCAGTGGTATGGCGTAGTGTTGGACGAAAAAAAATGTGTAAAGTGCTTGGACCTCGATGGCGATCCCAACTGCACAACCAAAAAATCGAAAGGCAACCAGCTCAAGGGTATACTGCCCGATTTGCAATTGCCTGGCTTAACTTTTTTATCGCTTGGTTCGAATAAGCTGGAAGGCATCATTCCCAATTTTTATTGTTTGCCCAAGCTGAAGGTTCTACACTTGTCTTCCAACAACTTACACGGCAACATACCCGACTTTCGCAATCTACAACGGCTGGTTTCCATTGAGCTAGACTACAACAATTTGGAAGGCCCTATTCCGGATTTTCAGTACCTGCCTCAGCTGCAGAATCTCTATGTCAACAGCAATCAAATTTCGGGTAGCATACCCGATTTCCACCATTTACCAAAGCTCAAAAATTTTATTGCTCACAATAACCAACTGGAAGGTCGCCTCCCTTCCTTTGAAAGAACACCTGCGCTGCGATTGCTGCGCCTATCCAAAAATCAGCTCAAGGGAGAAATTCCATCCTTTGAAGCTTTCCCGCAGTTGGTTTTCGTAGATTTGGCCCACAACCAATTGCAAGGCGCCATTCCCAACTTTTCTGCCAACGAAAAGCTAACAGCCTTGCTGCTCAACAACAATGAGCTGGAAAATAGTAGGGCCTTCGACCAAGAGGTGACCAGCGCTTATGCGTATTTTTCGGTTGCACAAAACCGACTGAGCCTCAAAGACCTCCAAAACCTGGCCGTCGAAAAGCGGATGCTGGCAGAATACAACCACCAAAGGATGGCTGGCAAAGATACCATAGTGATTTTGGAAACTGGCCAAGACCTTCTGTTGACGCCGCCCGAAAATCAGGAGGTTGATGGCAACCGCTACAGTTGGTACAAAGACGACTCGCTCTACCAGCAGGCCGGAGATGAGGGGATGTTGTTGTTGGAGGAAGCTGGCGACGATGTCGCTGGCAGCTACTATTGTGAAATCGTCAATGAGCGTTTTCCTGGTCTGAAGCTGTTGACACCGGCCACGCACATTCAATTGAAGCTAGAGGAAGCAGAGAAATTTATTGCACCGGTGGCGCATCGGGATGCTTTCCGTTTTGTACAAAGCGAGGAGGCTTACTTGCTCAATATACTGGGCAATGACGAAGTTTCCATGCAGGGCCAATGGGAAGTCGAGTTGCTTTCTGAGCCACAGGTCGGTTACTTGGTGCAAAGTCATTCCGGCAATCTGAGGTTCGTCACGCCCCCGGGTTTCGAGGGGTCCACCCAATTTGAATACCAGATATGCCATCTACAAGATACCCTGCCTTGCAGCCGCACCACCGTTGAGGTGGAAATTCTGCCGGGGCTGGACCGTCCCTCCTATGCCATTCCCGGTTTCATTTCACCCAATGGCGATGGCAAGGAGGATGTTTTCCGCATCCGCGAATTTGATGAGCATCCAGAATATTTGGAACAGAGCGAATTCTTGGTATACGATTCCAGAGGGACCCTTGTCTTTCGCCAAGCCCCCTTTCAGAACAACTGGCGCGGCACCTATATGAATACCGAACAGACTTTATCCAACGGTGCTTACTTCTACGTCATCAAAACGCGTTTGAGTTCTTTTGGAGCCAGAGGGACCCTTAGCATCGTACGATAAAAATCTTTAATGTGATGAAATTGACTGTTACACTTTTTAAGCCACTCCAGGGAGCTTCCAGCAAATAGGAAGGAGGTCGTCCTTGGATGGCTTGGAAATTGGAAATAATTCACCCTGGATCAAACGCTTTAGATGAGTACTGAAAAAGACATGCCTTACGAGCGGAAAGTCGATGAAATTTCGCTTCGTGATCTGGTATTGAAGGTACAAGACTACCTTCGACTACCTCTGCAGTATTGGTACTTAATGATTCTGGCTGCTCTTCCCTTATCCATTTACAATTACATCACCTACAGTAAAATAAAACCAACCTTTGGCGTTAGAATTTCATTTTTTGTCAAGACGCGGCAAAATATGAAAGACAATGCGTTGACCGCTCAGATATTTGCCCGCTATGCTGCTTCTGGCTCTGCAGTGGAAGCTACCTTGCGCACCAAGGTAAAAATAGATGGCAATTTTGACTACATGATCAACCACTACCTGCAGTCCTTCTATTCTTTCAAACCAGAAGAAATCAATCCCACCATTCCTCAAGGCTTCCAATTCGAGCATTTGAAGATCGACAGCTTCAACACCCAAGAGCTGATGGTGTACAACAGCATCGTCCGCAAAACAGCGACAACCAAAAGAGATTTTTCGGATGGCTTCGTCAGCTCCTCCATCGATAAAAAGCTGGGATTCATTACCATCAATTTTTCCTCTCCATCAGAAAACTTGTCACTGGCCTTCATAGAAACGCTCCAAACTGTTATGCAGGAGCAATACATCAACAACACCTTATACGCCAAAAAGGAGGCAGTGGATCACCTTCGGATGAAAAGCGATTCGCTGAAAGTTGAGTTTGATTTGCTGTTCAATAAGCTGCTGCGATACAAAGACAAATATGCCCAAATGAAGGAAAAAGAAGAATTGGGCAGTCACTCGCGCAGCCTCAGCCGAAGGATTCAACGGCTAGAAATAAATGTTGCCCTCCTCAAAGAGCAATACCTCGATGCTACCGAAAAGCTCAAAGCAGTTGAGATCGACATGTACAACTCGACGCCCATCATTCACATCGCTGAAAAAACCCTTCCTCAAATGGCTCCCTACCAGCCATCCGTCATTTTAGCAACCATCAAAGGTGCCATTCTGGGCTGCGCCATCATACTTTTTCTCTTGTTGTTCCGAAAAATCTATCTGGACATCTTAGCGGAAAAACCATCTACTCCTTTTCAACATCCTGCTTAAATCGAAGTGGCATTCATCTGTTTACAGCTGTCCCTTCCCAGGATTTTCATCAATAAATACATATACAATATCCTAATGCAATAAAAACTTCCGTCACGCTTTTCGCTTTCCACTCCATGACAATTTCCGATAATTCCAGCTCATTGAGGGCTAACAAGTATTGACATCAATCGTACATTCTACAAATAAACACAAAGTATGTTAGACCTCAACGGTAAATCCATATTGGTAACAGGCGGCACAGGCTCTTTCGGGAAAAACCTGGTTGCAAAACTGCTGCAGAAATTTCCTAAAATCAAGAAATTACTGATCTACTCGAGAGATGAACTGAAGCAGTTTGAAATGGCGCAAATGTTCCCTCCCGCTCAATACAATTGCTTGCGATTTTTGCTAGGCGATGTTCGGGATGGCGAGCGTTTCAAACGCGCCTGTGAAGGTATAGACATCATCGTCCATGCGGCCGCCCTCAAGCAAGTTCCTGCAGCAGAGTACAATCCGTTTGAATTCATCAAGACAAATATCATTGGCGCTCAAAACATCATTGAAGCCTGTATGGCCAATAATGTGGAGAGAGTCGTGGCACTTTCGACAGATAAAGCAGCTGCCCCAATCAACCTGTATGGTGCAACCAAGCTTTGCTCTGATAAACTCTTTGTTGCGGCCAATAATATGAGAGGCAATCGAAAGCTCCAATTCTCGGTCGTCCGCTATGGCAATGTCATCGGTTCCAGAGGATCGGTTATTCCTTTTTTCCTCAAAAAACGAAAAGATGGAGAGCTGCCGATCACACATCCCGATATGACGCGCTTCAACATCTCCTTGGACGATGCCGTAGAGATGGTCCTTTTTGCGCTCGAACATGCGATGGGAGGTGAGATTTTCGTCCCAAAAATTCCTTCCTACAAAATCACAGATGTTGCACAGGCCATCGGCCCGGATTGCGAGCATCCCATCATCGGCATCCGTCCCGGTGAAAAGTTGCACGAAGAAATGATCACCATCGCCGATTCGATCCACACCATCGAGGTAGACGATTACTACGTCATCTGCCCGGCCAATCTCACCTACTTGGGCAGAGGAAGGGCCGATTATCTGCGCCACTACGATGCAACGCCCGTTCCGGAAGGTTTCCGCTACAACTCGGGCGAAAATTCCGAATGGCTGAGCGTCGAAGACATTCGCGACCAGATCAAAACACATGTCGATTCGACTTTTAGCGTGCCTGTGGCCGTTATGAGTCACTAAAATATTCCCGCTCTAAAATGATTACACTTCCAAAACCAACTGCGATCCCCTACGGTCGCCAGCACATCACAGACGAAGACATCAGAGCCGTTGTCGATACACTGAAGGGAGACTGGCTGACTCAGGGGCCTGCAGTTCGGCAATTTGAAGAGGCTTTTGCCAAATATGTAGATGCACCCTACGCCGTTGCTGTCAACAACGGTACGGCTGCATTGCATCTGGCCGCCATGGCACTGGGCGCAGACCACAACAGCAAGGTCATCACAACCCCCATTACCTTTGCTGCTTCGGCCAACGCCATGCGCTACTGCGGCAGCCAGGTCGAGTTTGCCGACATCGACCCTGCAACCGCCTTGATTGATATTCAATCTGTTTGGAAAAAGCTTCAAAGCGCTGAAAAAGGTACCTATGCCGGAATGGTATTGGTTGACTTTGCCGGTCGGGCAGTAGACCTCGAAGCCTTCCGCAAGCTGGCAGATGAGTTTGGAATGTGGATCATAGAAGATGCCTGCCATGCACCTGGTGGACATTTTATAGACAGCCTTGACCGACCACAGAAATGCGGCAACGGCCGATTCGCCGATTTGTCGACCTTTTCTTTCCATCCGGTCAAGCACATCGCCTGTGGCGAAGGAGGCATGATCACGACCCGCTCGCGGGAACTTTACGAAAAGTTGCTCGTGCTGCGCACCCACGGTATTACCAAAGCGCCAGAAAAATTACATGAAAATCATGGCGGCTGGTACTACGAAATGCAGCAGTTGGGTTACAACTATCGATTGACAGATATCCAATGCGTCTTGGGGCTTTCCCAGCTCTCGCGGGCTGAGGAAGGGTTGGCTAAAAGGCGAGCCATCGCCCTCCGCTACGATGAAGCATTCCGAGATTCCGATCTCCAACCGCTTTACACCGCGGATGCCCCAGGACATGCCTTCCACCTATACGTCATCCAATGTCGGGAGCGGAAGGAATTGTACCAATGGCTGAGGGCAGCAGGCATCTATACACAGGTGCATTACATCCCCCTCCACCAAATGCCCTACTACCAATCGCAAAACCGTACAGACGAAAAATACCCCCATGCAGAAGCATATTACGATCAATGCTTGAGTCTGCCCATGTATCCCTCCCTGACGGAAGACGAGCAAGCATACGTCATTCAAAAAATCAAAGAATTTGAATCCCGGCCTTCTTGAAGCCGCAAAATCAATCAACCATGAAAACCTTAGCCATCATTACCGCCAGAGGAGGCTCAAAGCGAATCCCCCGCAAAAATATCAAAGCATTCAACGGTATTCCGATCATCTTTTATCCCATACAAGCTGCCATAGCTTCTGGGCTTTTTGATGAAGTAATGGTCTCTACCGAAGACGAGCAAATCGCCGAAATCGCCCGTTCCTATGGCGCCAGTGTTCCGTTTATGCGGAGTGCCGAAACGGCAGACGACTATGCTACGACGGCAGATGTCATCATAGAAGTGCTGAACATGTACCAGCAAAAAAAGGACATGCATTTCGATCATGTCTGCTGCATGTACCCGACAGCACCCTTCGCAACGGCGGAGTTGCTAAAGACGGCCTATGAAAAGTTGATTTACAGCAAGCGCGACTGCATTGTCCCCATCGTGCCTTTCGACTATCCGATCCAACGAGCATTGGTTTTTGAGGGGGAGCGCGTGAAAATGCACACACCGGAATTTGCAGAGCAACGCTCACAAGACTTGGTCAAAGCGTATCACGACAGTGGGCAGTTTTACTGGTTGCGCAGCGAAGCTTTCTTGAAGACAAGGTCCATTTGGGGCGACAATACCGGTGCCTTGATTTTGTCGAAGTTGGAGGCACACGATATAGATACACCCGACGACTGGCAGGTCGCAGAGTTTAAATACAAACTGAAAAATGAAGCCCTTATTAATATTCAGAGCTGATGGAAACGCCTCTATGGGCCTCGGACACATCATCCGTTCCCTGGCCTTGGCAGACATGCTACGAGAGAACTTTAACAGTCATTTTTTATGTCGGAATCCTTCCGATGCCATCCGCCAACAAATTTTGAATACTTGTTGGCGGATGACCGATATTGGTCATGTCCCGGACGAAGAGGAAGTACCATATTTACTTCAACATTTTTTGACAGGCCGGGAAATTGTCTTACTCGATGGCTATCGCTTTGATACGGATTATCAAACACAAATCAAATCAAAAGGTAATCCCCTGCTTTGCATCGATGACATTCATCCACATCCCTTTGTGGCGGATGCCGTCATCAACCATGCACCGGGGATTTTGCCTGCCGCTTATTCCCTCGCTCGCCACACTCGCTTGTACCTTGGATTGAACTACAGCCTAATCCGCAAACCTTTTTTACAAGCTGCTCAGGCCACTAGAACCATCGATAAAATCGAAAACATTTTCATTTGCTTCGGCGGTGCAGACCCACACAACCTGAGTCTCAAAGTCTTGAAGGGCATCTGTGGAAAAGTAGCTGGAATTTCAAGCATCCACCTCGTCCTTGGCAGCGCCCATCGATCCGAGCAAATCATCCAGCACTTTGCCCATTCCTGTAAAGAAAATATACAAATCCATAAAAATCTCAGCGCTGTTCAGATGGCACAGCTCATGCGGAAAAACGATCTGGCCATTGTTCCTGCCAGCAGTATTTTGCATGAAGTAACGGCGGTAAAAATGCCCGTCCTTAGCGGCTATTATGTAGACAACCAAGAAAAAGTCTATCAAGGATTTTGCCAGCTAAACATGATTTACGGCCTCGGCAATTTATTGGAATTTGACAACTATCCAGCAGCCATATCTGCCATTCGAAAGATACCGACAGCCACCTTTATCCAACAACAACAGATGCATCAAAACGGCCAGTCTGCAAAACGATTTACCAATATATTACTCGATTTACACCGCAAGCAGCAGATGCCTCTTGGAGAAACATCGCACTGCACCACTAAATAATTTATGACTTCCCAAACAATAAAAACAACAACTCAAAGATGAAAAACATCAAAATCCAGAACCATCAAATCGGTCCTGACCTACCCCCATTTATCATCGCTGAAATGTCGGGCAACCACAATCAATCACTCGACCGAGCGTTGGCAATCGTAGATGCTGCTGCAGAGGCTGGCGCCCATGCCATCAAACTGCAAACTTATACGGCAGATACGATGACCATCCGAGCAAAGCATGGCCTGTTTCACATCGAGGATGACAGCTCCCTTTGGAATGGCAACAGCCTGTACGAACTCTACCAGAAAGCCTACACGCCTTGGCAGTGGCATCAGCAATTGTTCGACCGGGCGCGATCACATGGCATGATTGGCTTTAGCTCGCCCTTCGATGCATCGGCCGTTGATTTTTTGGAATCACTCGACGTACCGCTGTACAAAATCGCTTCTTTTGAAAACACAGACATTCCACTGCTCAAAAAAATCGCCGCTACCGGCAAGCCAGTCATCATGTCGACCGGCCTGACAAATTTGGCGGACATCGACGAATCGGTTCGCATTCTTCGCAAGCACGGTTGCAAGGAGTTGGTCTTACTCAAATGCACCAGTACCTATCCAGCTTCACCAGCCACCAGCCACATTCGAACCATTCCGCATATGGCGCAAATGTTTCAGGATGTTGTGGTTGGACTATCGGACCATACCCTTGGGATCGGCGTTCCGCTGGCTGCCATTGCACTAGGAGCCAGGGTCATCGAAAAGCATTTCACCTTGAACCGGGCCGATGGTGGTGTGGACAGTACCTTCTCGCTCGAACCAGCCGAACTAAAAGCTTTGGTAACCGAGTCCAAACGGGCTTTTGCTGCCCTGGGGTCGGTGCGCTATGGCATCCAGGAAGCAGAGCAGAACAGCCGCCGTTTCAAACGCTCGATCTATGTGGTCAAAGGAGTCGCTGCTGGAGAAGCATTTACGCCAGACAACTTGCGGGTCATTCGGCCGGGCGATGGACTGGCACCTCGCTACTTTGAAACGCTGCTAGGTAAAACGGCCAGCCGCAGCATCGAAGCTGGAACACCCTTAAAGTGGGAAGACCTATGATTCGAAAGGCTACCGCAACCCTAACCCGCCTGGGGGATGCCTGGCCTGCACTCAAAGGACAAATTCGCAGACTCGGTTTGTTTGCCAGCATTTTCCTTTTGGTCAAAATATCGGGCTTCGTCAGTGCGCTTTGGCTGTCTCAATTGGTCACAGACATGGCCAGTTACGGCCTATTTGAATACGCCCTTTCGGTAGGCATCCTAATAGCCATTGCGCTAAATGTTGGTTTACAAGCAGCTTATCCCTACTTCAACCTCAAGAAAAGAGAAAGGGGCTTTCGATCCATTTTCTATTTCCACCCCTTGCTTTGTAGCGGGCTGATTGGAGGTATTTTACTGATGGACTATTGGCTGTTTCAAGTCATCGAACCCAAGCTACAATTGGCCTTGTTGATTGGTGGAATCATTGCCATGCAATTGTTGCTGTCCTACATTTTAAAGTCCCATGAATTCATCATTCGGGCTGTTTTGCTGGATGGTGGATTGTTTATCGCCATCAATTTTTACAACCTATTTGTTTGGCTGAGTGGCAAGCCCTACGACTTTGAGACTCTAAAAAGTCTGTTGCTGTGCTACTTTGCCGGCTTACTGGTAATTTGCTTTTTTCACTATTGGAAGAACCGGCAGGATTTCTCTTGGAAACGCTACCTCGAAGCCATCTCCTTTGGCAAACACTTGGTTTTATCCTCTACCATCGTCATCGTCTTGACCAATGGTGCCAGGATTTTCATTGAATACTTTTTGGGCTTGGAGCAGGTAGCTTCTTATTCATTTTATTTTCGATTTGCAGTAGTCGTTATTTTGATTCAACAGGTTTTCAACATTGCTTTTTTCAAGAAAATCTATCGTTCTAAAGCAGCCCAACTGGACAACTTTTTTAGTGCATTCATCATCGGAGCCTTATTCGTTGCCATGCTGTTTTGGTTGTTGCTTCCCAATCTCCTCAGTGGGATGTTTTCGTTTTTTGAAGAAGGCCACCAGGGCTATGCACCTTTGTATTTCATACTGAGTTTTCACGCGCTGTTTTGGATCAGCATTTCTTTTAATGAAAACATCATCTATCGCGAAAATCTATCGCGACAAATGAACCGAGCCTGTGTCTTATTACTGGTCGGTATGCTGGCAATTTTTACGCTCTTACATCTATGCGCTTGGCTGACACTTTTTTCCTTTGCCATCGTCAATTTATTTTTTCTCTTTTGGGCAACCGACATCCAGTTTTCATTACTACTCAAACATCGCAGACTGTCATTCCGCCATAGTCGATTGCTGAACCGCGGTATGTTATTGCTGTTTGCTATAAGCTATTTATTAATTTTCTGAAATCAACAAACAAGATGAAAAACATTTGTTTCATTGCGAATTATTCAAAGACTTACTTGTTTCATGCCATCGCAGAAGAGTTGCAAGAAAAGCAGGTGGGTATTTATTGGATTTGCACCAATCGAGAACTGTACAAATTCTTACGAACGCATTACAAGCAACAACAGATTCTGCTCATCAACATGGACCACCTGGCTAAAGACAGCCTACCATTGCATCCTTTCAAAATTAATGAATTAGTCTATGGCGATCGCGTGTTGCGCAACGAACCAGAAAAGGGCATTCGCTTCCTCAACAATATTCAGCAAGATATCTACACCTTTTTACAGCAACGATCCATTCACTTTGTATTTGGAGAGATTACTTGGGCGCATGAAATTTTGATTCACCGTATTTGCAGTCGCTGCCAGGAGTTGAACTGCCGTTTTCTCAACCCACACGTTGTTCGTCTTCCCAACCATCGATTTGCCTTTTTCACCGATGAAAATCAATCGAAATTTTTCGATCTGTCCAGGGAGCCGCGAAGCGATCATGGGATGATTCAACTGAAGCCACCTGCCTATTTGAAAATCAATGATAAAATTCAGGCCAAAGCCCGGTCTCTTTCTGGCCGTCTCGATCGCATCCGCCGTTTTTTCACCAATGAAAACATCGATAAAAAAGACCCTACGCAGATTACCAACGAGAGCATCCGTTTCAAAATTCGCAGTCGAGAAGAGCTGTACAAAGAAACCTACCGCCTTGTCAAGAAAGTATCTTACGATGACTTTAAAGGACAGCCTTACATCTTTATTGGTTTGCACAAACAACCCGAGGCTTCGATCGATGTGATTGGAAGATATTACGAAGATCAACTGACCAATATTCAAAACATTTGGCGAGTGCTGCCTTACAATTGGAAGTTGGTCGTCAAGGAACACACCAATGCCATTGGAGACCGCAGCTTGGATTTTTACCGAAAATTACAGCGATGGCCCAATCTGATTTTGGTGGATGAAAAAACACCATCTTATGAGTTGATAAAAAATGCGCGGGCTGTAGTCAGCGTCAGCGGCACCATTTGCTATGAAGCAGCACTGCTGCGCGTACCGGCCTTTACTTTTGCGCCTACTTTTTTCAATCGACTCAATGGATGCGACCAGTTGCACCTACACATGCTGCAAGACTGCGAGCATTTTGAACAATTGATCTGGAAGCTCGAAGCCAGTTTCGACAACCGAATGGAATTTTCCAATTATCTGATGAATCACTCCTTCGAAGGAACCTTCACAGACCCCATCACCATTCCGGCAGTTCTGGAACCTGAAAACGTTCAAAAGCTGAGCATTGCTTTCAATGAAATAATCAATTGCAGCCTCGTAAAAATGGCAACTTCCTAAGCGTGAAAAAAATTGCAATCATAGCCTTCATTTTACTGTCCTACACAGGTGTCAGCCTAGGGACCATTGGCAAGGCCATGCTCACGCCCTATCACGTGATGATGGGCGCACTGATTGCCATTTTCATTTTTTATCGAAAAAAGGAGTACATACACATTTTTGTCTCCCTGTTGGTTTTACTTTTTTATGTCTGCTTGGTAAATTTCCTCAACTATCCAGATTTCAAGTTCACCTCCCTGATCTATACCTTGACTTTTGGCATAGAGTTGATCGTTCTATACAACCTCATTCGCGACTGCGCTCCCGATCGCATCCGCAAGGCTTTTCAGTTCATTTTATTGTCTTATGGCATAAATATCGTGGCGGGCTTTGTTGTGCTGAGCGCTGGCTTGGGCCATTCTTTCTTGCAGAATATCTTTGGCATTGCCCATCCTGAATCAGGTGGGAGTCGCCCAATGGGCTTTTCGTCCGAACCTTCTTATGCCTCTTTCATTATCAGCATCGCCCATTTGTGCTACAGCCACCTCAACGGCCATCGCTTCGATCTGCCATCCTTGAGAATATCGGGCCTCTACGTCGTTTCCTCCTTACTGTTGGGATCGGCCTACGGCCTCTTGTTCCTGCTCATCAACATATTGGATTGGACACAGGTGTACTACAAAAAGATGAGAGTTCGATCCAAGAGGATGTTCTCCATCATCTGCGTGGGCCTGGCGCTGGTGGGCGGCAACCTTGTTTCTAAAGTAGAAGACGGCCCTGTGGAGCGTATTACCAACCTAGTAGAAATCTTTCAAAAAAACCGGGCAGTCGGCCCCAGGGAAATGCTCGATAAGCTCAAAACAAAAGACCCCAGTGCCTTTGCGCGCATTGGCCCTACTTACCTACTGTTCAATAGCGATCGGCTCGATGATTTCAACATCGTTTTGGGAGCTGGAGCCGGTACGGCGGGCATCATCATCCCACAGTTTCTGCAAGGTTCGTTGATCGATGAAGACGATGATGTTTTGGACGTTGGTGTTGTACCTGCCTTTATATTCGATTACGGATTAATTGGCTTTGCGCTATTCATTTTATTCCTAATCAATTGCTTTACAAAGCTTCCATTTCCCTTTTGGTTATCCATGATTCTCATTTTACCCAATGCAAATATCAACACACAGCTGTTTTGGTACGGTATTGCCTCTTTACTGATTATCTCGATTATTAAAACATCGGCTATCAGAGATGCTGCCATGCAAAATCGCTTACAAAATACACTTCGATGACAAAGGTTAAAATACTTGTAGATGCTCGTGTTCTGGAAGGAGAAGGACAAGGAAGCGCCACTTATATAAAAGGCATCTACAATACACTGGCGGAGCAGTATCCTTCGCAGTACGACATTTATCTGGCAGGCATAAATTTTTCCAATCTCAAAAAACATTTTCCCTTTTTAGATGAGGCTCATTTTATACCCATCAAAAGTTCGTCGACCTTCAAACGGCTGTTTTTTGACTTTCCACAGCTGTTGAAAAAGCATGCCTTTGATTATGCGCATTTTCAATACGTCGTTCCATTACGGGCCAAGGCCAACTGCAAATTTATTGTCACCATTCACGACATCCTCTTCAACGACTTTCCGGAGGAGTTTTCCACTTTTTATCGTTTGTCGAGAAATGTTCTTTTTCGGTATGCCGCCTGGAAAAGCGACCTTCTGCTTACTGTCTCCAATTATTCCAAGGAGCGCCTCGTTGCCCACTATGGCATTGAGTCCGACCGCATCCACATCACTCCCAATGCCATCGACGAACGCTACCGTCTAGCCTTCGACAAACAAGCCTCTACGCAGTTTGTCCGAGCCGCTTTCGAAGTGGATAACTACATCCTGTATGTCAGTCGCATCGAGCCACGCAAAAACCACCTTTTACTACTCCGGGCTTTTAGAGAATTGAAGCTGTGGCAGCACAACATTCAACTGGTATTTGTTGGCAATCAAACATTGGACACACCAGAACTACAAGCCGAAATGGAGAAAATGACCCCAAAAGAAAAACGCTACTTCAAGTGGATTTCTCAGGTCGACGATTACGAATTGCTGGAACTCTACCGAGCGGCCCGCCTTTTTGTATATCCTTCAAAGGCCGAAGGATTCGGCATTCCTCCCATAGAAGCAGCAGCCCTTGGCACGCCCACTATTTGTGCCAACGCTACAGCCATGAAAGACTTTGATTTTCTCGGTGTTCACCAGTTTGATCCCGGTCATTATGGCGCTTTTTGTCAACTCCTGGAAAGTACCCTCTTTCGCCCCTTCCCAGAAGGCTATTGGAACAAGATCGCAAAGGAAGTGGCCGAGCGCTACTCTTGGACAGTAGCCGCCCAATGCATCCACGAGCAGGTACAAGAGCTGGCTAAAAAAGATGCTATTACGCAAAAAGCCATGTAGTAAATCTAATATTTTCAAAATTTTAGAACATCCCCCTCTACTTCCTTGCAGATAGCGGAATTTAGAGCGAAATTGCCACTCATTGAACGCCAAAATCCGAACCCTTGAGACGCTTCGCCATTTCCGATATCCACGGCTGTCCAAAGACTTTTCAAGCCCTTTTAGACAAAATTGCTTTTTCTACAAGCGATACCTTGTACCTCCTAGGTGATTTCATTGATCGGGGTCCGGATAGCAAAGGGGTCATTGATCTTATTTTTCAGCTGCAGCAACAGGGCTACCTGGTACACAGCCTGCGCGGCAACCACGATCAAATGATGCTGGATGCTTTGAAAAGCTCGGATAAGCAACGGCTGTGGCTCCTAAACGGCGGACAAAACACACTGGATAGCTTTCAAGCAAATACACTGTCGGAAATTCCTAAAAAATACATTCAATTCATAGAAGAATTGCCTTATTTCTTTGAGGTCAATGGCTATCTACTCAGCCATGCCGGCTTCGACTTTCGAGAAGGACAACCGCTCCAAAACACAGTAGCTATGATGTGGATTAGGCGCTGGTACCAAGACCTCGATCGGGACTGGCTCGGTGACAGAATCATTGTCCATGGGCATACGCCGCTGAAACGAGAGATCATCGAAGGACAGCTTCGGCAAATTGACCAACTACCCGTAATCGCTATCGATAATGGCTGTGTCTATCACCGCACCGACATGCACCAACTCTGCGCCCTGGATTTGGACAAACGACAACTCATCTTCCAAAGCAATATGGAATAAAGGGGCCGTAACTTCCTGCCTTTTCAGTTATTTAATTCAAGTTGCAATTCATTGCGAAGAAAGCCTTTAACTCATCAAAGGCTTGGGTTATTTACCTGTATCAAAGTAAGTCGTTTTTTCTAAACGCTTGCGTTTAATTAAATTATCACATACCTTTGCTTCTAAACGATACCGTCTAATAATGCCAAAAATTGTCGCACAAAAAGAAGATTGGATCAAACTGGGTTACAAACGCTTTGCACAGAAGGGAGAAGAGGGGCTTGTTATCGAAAGCATGGCAAAGGTATTAAAGTGTAATAAGTCCAGCTTTTACTGGCACTTCAAAACGCGTAAAGACTTTTTCAACGATTTACTGGCTTTTTGGATAGAGATGGAAACGGAGGGAATCATTGCTCAGAGCAACCAGCTGAATACACCCGAACAGAGGCTCCAAAAACTTGTAGAGCTGGCTTTCAAAAAAGACCCGAATATAGACTTCATCTTCTTTCTGAAAAGATATCCGGAAAGAAAGTCGTATATCCGATCGCTCATCGATAAAATAGATCAGCAAAGGATGGCATACGTCGCACAGCTATTGGAAGAATTGGGCCACTCCAAGGAGGCGGCTATAAAAAAGGCAAGCATTTTTTATAAGTACCTAATCGGTTACCACGAAATGCTTCGCAACAAGAAGCAATCCTCCAGCTATGTAGAAGACGTCCTAGAAGAACTTCATCACTTCATTCATTTATAGATATGACAAACAGAAACTATTACTGGATTGCCGCAGGTCTTATCAACCTTTTTACGGCATTTCTACACACCATCGGAGGGCAACTTGATTTAATCAATCCGATGCTATCCAGCCAGCTCAGTGGACAAATCAAAACTGAGCTGGCGGGTGCTTGGCACATCGTAACCATCGTCCTATTTGTAACCTCTTACCACTTGCTACGCCATGGTCTACAAGCAAAGGTCGCAGCCAATCCAGACCTGCTGCGTTTGATCGGTTTGCTGTACATCCTTTTTTCGGCTGCCTTCATCGGCGTCAGTTTATCGCAAGGAATACTGGCTCCACAATGGATCATCCTACTACCAATCGGTATCCTTTGCCTGCTGGGCATCAAGCGACAAAAGCACAATATAAACAGCCGTGTTCTTTCCTCAAAGCTACTATAAATACCTTAAAAAACGCGCGTTACGTTGAAGCCAAAGTGAATATCGCCATTGAAGAAATCACCTGTGGTTTCACCAATAAATCCTTTTTCGATCATAGCACGAGAATTGGTCAAATGCAGTTGAAAAACATGTCCGCCCGTTTCAATATCTACACCAATAGCTAGTGAATTATGGACCAGATTTTCATTTGCTTTATTGAAACGATGGTAGTATTCTGCGTTTATGGACAGGCGCTTGCTTAGTTTAAATCGACCGCCCATTCCCAGGGCATACAAATCATTGTTGGCTCCGTCAGCGACCTCATTGCGGTGTACCAAACTTGGCATAAGCTGCAACGAAAGTTTCTCATTGAGTTTGCGAGCAATCAAAAGTTGGTAGGTGTAAGCCAATCGGTCCGTGAATTCAATTTCAATTTCTGGATCGACAGATTTAAGCGTTTTGATGGCCATACTAGCAAATCCTGTAATAGACAGCGGAATGTTGCGCTGGCCGGTTTGTTGCCGTAGAATAGCCCATTTGGCAAAGCCATCATAAGTCTTCTCAAAAGAATTTCGGCCAATACCCACCGTCAGTTGGTCATTAATGCCATACTCCAATCCAAAACGGACATTCGCCCCATCGATACCAAACAACTCGTAGATACCTGTATTTAGGCGCCCAAAGCGGTGGGCAATCAAAAACTCCAACGCTCCCTTCTTGCGGGTCATCACCGAATGGCCATTGATCAGACGACTACCTTTAAAAGTGGCCTCTGCAAAATTGGATACCGGATCACTCTCTTTTTCGAGCAACGCCATCAAGTCGTCCTGCGCACTTGCTACCGAGACGAACAATAACATTTGTAAGAAGAAAAAAAGCAGGGATTTCATTAGGTTATTTTTTTGGAAATGAAAAAGGGAGACCTTGTTAGCTCGGCCTCCCGAAATAAAAATGAAATGTATTACATAAAGGTTACACTGATGACTACAGGGAGTAAAGCCCTAAGTCTTGTAAGGTTCACAATTCAATTGGATGTCTACATCGACAACCTCCGCGATGTTCTTGACGACCAGCTTGGGAATTTTCACATCGTGGTCCTCCAGTGCTACCTTGAAATTCGTGGTAGCCATCATTTTCCCATCTTTCATCGTAATGGTCCCTTTTGTCTGAACATCCTTCGCCACCCCATGGATGGTTAACACACCAGTGATGTCCACTTCATAGGTTGCATTTTTCATCGCTTCAATGGGCGTAGCAGATTCAAAGGAACCCTTGAAAGTTGCTTTCGGAAATTTATGCGACTCCAAATAATTTTCATTGAAATGTTCTTGCATCAATGACTTTTTAAACTCAAAGGTTTTAATCAACATGCTGACAGCAATGTTCTTGTCTTCCAAATCGATGACACTCATCACCTGGTAGTTATGTGCCTCAATGTCTTCCAGTGGAGCCTTCGAAAAAAAGGAAGCGTGTCCTTGCTTGGTCAAAAACCGAGATTGAGCATTGGTCGATGCCACTCCAAGAAGAAAAAGCACAAAAAAGCCGATCAATCGATACTTCATAAGAATGATTTTTTGGTTTATAGAATAACAAACTCTAATTGACAACTACAGAAGATTCCAGCAACACATCCATCAACATCCCCATACAAATCCCCTTAACCCGAATAGGGCTATTTACCTTCAAAGAAGCAATCGCCGATTCCTTCCCCTTCTCAAGATTGCAAAGCACACTGCCAATCTCCTCCCCTGTTTTCAAGCTAAGCTGAATTCTACCATTCTTTAGCTTCTGCACACTCTGCAACACCCCCATCACTTCAATGACCTTATCCAAATACTTCCCATCAGCCTCCCCTTCATCCAATTGATAATCCGACATCAACTCAGAAGCAGAAAGATTGAAATCCACCTCCCGGTCCACCGTCCCTGACGAACCACTACACCCCACCATCAACACGACCACCAAAAAAGGCAAACAAACACCCACCAAATACTTTCGCCACATCCAAATCAAATTATTTTCCATCGTATCTATATTTTTAGTTTTTTAAAAAATTCCCAATTATTCCATCACCCAAAAGCAGTAACCTCACAAAACCACCGATCACCAAATCACAAAATCACAAACCACAAAACCACAAAACCACAAAATCACCGATCACCCAACCACCAGCGGCAAAGCCGCAATCACCCAACCACCACTCACCGCTCCGCACCATCCTCCACCCAACATCCAATCACCGCAATCTCCTCCTCCGACAACCTAAGCCCGCTCGACGCCGGAGGCATCGTCTTAGACGCCGTCCGAGCAGCAATCCGCCCAGCCCGGTCCACAATATTATCCGCAGACCGTAGGTCAGGACCGACACTGCCACCATGACAATTGCTCAGCGCACAGCTTTGTGCAATAATGGTTTCCACTTCGGTAAACTTTACTCCACTGCGTATTTCCACCTCACTGACCACTTCGCAGCCATTGGCATCCTGAGTTGTTACCTGGTAGGTTCCAATGTCCAAATTGCGAAAGACATTGCTGGCCTGCGCCTGCTGACCGTCCAGACGGAAGGTAACCGGCGGTTGCTCATTCTCTACATTGACAGTGATCACGCCATTGGCCTCCCCGCAACCAGCATCCTGCACCCCCACAGCCACGTTCATCCCATCGCCATTCCGAATCTCCACGTTCAGGGATGCCGTACAGCCATCCGCAGAACGAGCCACAACCCCATAAGTACCTGCAGACAAGTCCATGAAACGACCGAGCGTTTGAAAATCTGCACCATTCAGACTGAATTCAATACCATCGACCTGTATATCCGGAATCACCTCAAAGCTGCCATTGTCATTGCCACAGTTTGCATCCACCTGCTCACTTGTACTGAGCGTGAAATCATCCGAACAATTCTCAGGAATCACAATCTTATCGTAAGTGCAAGCCTCAAATCCAAGGAGAAGAAGGTTGAGAACAACAACTAAGCAGAATAAATTTGTAAATTTCATATAGGTTTTTTTAGTCAAAAATAGAAGAGTGGGTTGCCCCAACTCTCCTATCCATTTGATGTTTTAGGATTTGCCAATTCTTCAAATACTTACTTAAAGAGAATCTGTGCTTTGGGGAAATTGTAAAAAGATCGCCTTTGTACAACCGTAGCTTTGACGATCGAAACAAAGATGATGGACAGCACGCCCGAAAAGCAAAAATCTACCGTGTACGCAAGGTAAACAGCCGTTCTAATGAAGGTATACAATGAGTAGACATGAAAAAAGAAGCGTAGACAAGGCAAGATCACCTATAACATAAAAAATTGATAATCAAATACTTATAAAATAACAGAGGTAGACATACTGAAAAAAGGGTATTTTTCAACCATTGGGAATGTTTGCGCCTTTGTCATCCATTTTCTCCATTCGCATCAAAAAATCCATAAGCTGTTCTTCGCGATCAAGCTGGATTTTCTTCCGCAGACGATAGCGGGCCGTCTTAACACTATCGGGCGAAATCCCCAACATGGCGGCCATTTCTTTACTGCTGAGATTGAGTCGAATCAGCGCACAGAGCTTTAGGTCGTTACTGCTCAAATCAGGATAACGGGCTTTGAGATTGGATAGTAGATTGATGTGTACCTGCTCAAAATAACGGCGAAAATCCTCCCAGTCGTTGTCTACATTCAAAGTAGAATCAATCAAGCGTTGGAGAGTGTTCAGCTGGTGGCGTGTACGATCATCTGTCGATTTCTTGATCTGGTGGAGAGACGTTTTCAGTTCCTGAATCATCTCATTCTTGCGAATGAAATTGAGGGTATAAGAAGTCAGTTCTTTATTCTTACGCTCCAAAACTTGCTGTAGGCGATCTGCTTGTAGATGGGCATTCTCCAATTTTGCAGCGGCGGCGGTTTGTTGTTCTATGCGCAATTGCTTTTCCTCTTGGAGTCGTTCTTTGTTCCGCTGGATGCGCTGCTGCTGGGCGCGAAAGATCAACCAAATAATGGGCAGACTAAAAAGCACGCCTCCCAACAAGATGACCCGCCAGAGCTTGGAAAGGCGGTTTTGCTGTTGGAGCAATACGATTTCCTGCTGCTTGATTTTGAGCTCTTGCTCCTGCCAGGCCGTTGCGTGCCGAGTTTGGAGATCAGCTATTTGAGCAGCCTTCTCTTCGTTAAAGATGCTATCTCGCACCGCCACATACCGCTCGAAATAGGATATGGCCTTTTGCGGATTTTGCCGAGCCATTTCCAAATTCTTAAAATCTAGGTACAAATCCTTCAGCGTCGTTTTGATGCCCAGCGAATTCGCAATTTGGTAAGCGCGCCCCAGATAAGTATCGGCCTGCGACAAGTCCTTCTTTTGCAGATAAATTCGACCAATCTTTTGGTAGTTGTTCGCCAGGCCATATTGGTCATTCCGCTTTTCACCTGCTTCCAACGAGCGAAACAAATAGGACAGCCCCTTATCTAAATCACCCTGATCCATGAATAGAATTCCCAAGCGATTGTTGACCTCCGCGATGCCATACAGGAAATCGCGTTCCTCGTGGATGCGGAGTGCTTTGGAAAAAAATTCATACGCCCGATCAAATTCGTTCAGGCTCACATACACCGTTCCAATTTTGGTATAAGTAGTCGCGATGCGCCCTGGTTTCTCCAATCGCTCAAAAAGCAAATTGGCATCACTGAAGTATTTGAGTGCCAACTCGTGGTTGAGTTGATCTCCGTAGATCATTCCAATATTCATCGTCACATTGGCCAAACCAAGCGAGTCGCCCAATTGCTGGTAGTGGTCCATCGACTTGAATAAGTACTCCAAGCCAGGATCGTAATTTCCCCTTGCCCAGTGAGCCACCCCCACGATGCGCTCGGCAAAAGCCATCCCCTTGTCATAAGCCAAAATCCGCGACAACTCGATGGCCTGCAGGCCGTACTCTTCAGATTTATTGGGGTCAACAATCCAGTATTCAAAACCCAGCTGATTCAACAATTGGACCCGAACAGTATCCAATCGACTGTACTTTTTCAACTCGTTTTGCAAACTGTCAATTGGCTGCTTCCAGGCAAAGACAGGCTGGGCCAAAAGCCAAAAACAACAAAGCGTAACAAATCTGTATACCATAATATAACTACTTAACCCAAAAATCCTGACCCGCAAATCTTGCATGAAGATCGTACAATCACTTGAGGATGTCCAAACGATTGCAAATGATTTTACATCACCAACCCTTATCCGCCTCGTGAAGCCGGTACTGAAACGTCTTTGATATGGGCAAATTGTAGCTGTCCCCAAAAAACCAGGTACAAAAATGTTTCTTTGCTAAAAATGGTAAGTGCTTAGAGATTGGTCAATGCTCAAGATAGTTCCATCCGCCGAGCTACCACTCGCTTTTTTCGTCTGCTAGGAGAATGATTTAAATGTAAATGCCAGCCCAGCAAAGCCGGGAGGGCAAAACCGGCAGCATTCAAGCTACCATGAATGGCATGCATCCAGGGGATGCTCAAAAAGGAGATGGGAAAAACAGAGCGCCAGCCGTATAACAACGCCAACAGCATACCGCCAAAAAGTGCCGTCCCTGCAAACAACCAATAATAACGTCCTTTAGCCTGGGGGTAGGTACGAAATAAAATCCAATGCGCCCAAGCCGTCAGCATACCAGACAGGGCCATGATCGTAGCGGGTATCAATTCGAAAACAGCGGGCATATCAAACTGCGCTGCCGTAATTCCAATCGCTGTCAAGGGAACACCTAGTGCCACGCCATAAGCCGAAAGCCTCAGCCAGGAACCTTGAAGATTGCCAACAGCCCAGCCAGATAATAAAGGCAACATAAATCCTGCATAATGAAAATGGGCAACCGTCAGCAATACAATGGCCGGAGAAAAACCCATGGGCTGGAAACCCAGTCGATCTGCCACTGCCCAAATGGCCCCCACTGGAAGATACAGGTAGGCGACCAAGTGACATAAGTCTGCAGGCTTCCTAAAGATGCGCCGCTTTCTGAATCGCCATTTTTGAAAGGCAGCCACCATCGTCAAGACCAACCAAGGAACAGACAACATGGCAGCGACCCAGCCTTGCTCCAACAGAAAGGCGGTGCTTAGCAGCGTAGCTGCGGGCAAACAAGCGTGGATGAGCTTTTGAGAAACACTCGTCAGTTGCCAAGCGATGGGAAGCAGCCACAAAGGAGCTGCCAAAATCAAGGCACTAACATAAGTCAATTGAAAGGGATCGATGGGCCAATTCAAAAACAACCAAATCAGCCAAATCACAAATCCCAGAATAGATTGCAATCGGATGTTCATACGGCCAGCTTTTGTTTTTCTACACCAGCTATTCGATGCATTTGACGCATAGAGTGTCGCACAAATCGCTTTTGACACATCCGAACCACTGGATAACCAATCTTCGTCAACCACATCCGAGGCTTTGAAAAGGCTTTGATGTGATAGCTCACAACTCCTTCAGCATCCCTTTGTACCCAGAAAGCTTCCTCTCCCATCTCAACATGCCCCGGCAGGGTTCCATAAGCAAAACCAAAGCGATTTTTTTCTTCGATGGTGTACACAACCCGAGCGCTATTTAACCACCACAAGCCAAACAAGTGAATCAGTACCGCAACGGTCTGTCCCTCTCTAGGCTCCTCCTCTGCAGGTACAATGCGCGTCCAGCCAAAGGGAAAATGCGCCCATTCCCTTATGGCAATGCAGGCTCTTTCCCAAACCAACTCACCCTGGCCTAGAGTAATATGACTGTGGTCATTGTCAAATCCTGGTAATGATTTATCTTGACGGGATATGCCTACAGCTTCGTAGGTACAAGACAACTTTTCTTCATCTCGAAGGAAGGCTTCAATCCGAGTAGGTGTCGGCACTGTTAGGTATACTGGCATAGCTTAGATTTGCACCAAAGATGCAGGTTATTTTCAAAATTTTCAATAATTATTGAAAATTAATTACTCTCTTCAGCCTGCTAAAATGACACAAATAGAACCCTAACAAACAGGTACATATGATAATTTATTTGCATTTAATATAAAAAAATATTAACTTTAAGAGTACAAATAGCCGGTAAGGATAGCATCGCTACCTACCTCAATACCATAAATGATTCAATCTGCTAACCTAAAACAGCTTTCATTTGGTGCTATTCATAATTATCAGGAGTAATTTTCGGCTAATTTCAATCGCAAATCCAAATTGTCAATTCCCTTGGGAAGAAAGTCCTTGACTCAATGTTTATTGTAGCATGATAGGTATTTTCGAATTCCCCAATGGCCAATCACATTTTGGTGCCGTCTAACATTTGCATGGAGATTATTGAGCGTGTTTTCCAGATTATTTAATCCAAGTTGCGATCCTATTGGCAGTCAGGGAATGGGGATTCTTTCCTTCGTGTTTCTCTAACTTATCAAATGGAGCTGCAACCTGAATTGTCTAGCTGAAAAGCATTAGTAACATTAAAATCATCTCATGACTCAAGCCTACAACCCAAACAGGTATTACAATTTGCGTATAAAATCACTAGCGCAAACGGTTGCCAAAGAAAAAGAGATTTCACTTTACGACCTTGCGATCCTCATCCAATCGAGGTATCCGCTCCGAAAATTGCAAGTCATCCTTATGGCTTTGAAGGGCGGTCCCATCACCCAAGAACTGGGAAACATTCTGAAACACGAACTGCGTCAGCACCTCAAAAAGGAAGTACTCGACTTTGAGATGCTAGACCATCTGAACCTCCCTAAGCTCACGCGAAATAATCGCTGGGACATGCGGGTCAAAGGAGCAGGCGTCGTACCACAATAAACGGTGGCTACTCACTATCAACTTTTTCTTTTGCAAGTTCCACAAGGGAAATGCCATCCACTTGAACATCCATCAAAACGGCCTCTCCTTTTTTGACTTTGACCAGCGCATAAGTCGAACGAGTTGAGTCCCGCACAACTTCTTGAAAATATTTTTCTGCCGCCGGCGCTTTGCTTTCTTCCATATAGAATCTCTCAAAGGGATAGCTAATCCGTATGCGATATGGTTCGTTTGGCCAGACATACTGAACGGTGGTCTCTAAATAGCTGCTTCGCCAACCAGCGCCCGGCGATCGATCGACTTCTAAAACTTGAGCATACCCCTGCTCATCTTTGGTCAATAAGACAAATGCTTTGTCCCCCTTTTCCCAATCATTCACATAGGAAACAAGCTCTGTATTGTCAAACTGCAAACGCACATATTTACCGCGAAAAGGATCGTGCGGATCATAGGGCCGAGTTTTGAATTTAAACGTTTCTCCTTCCTTCAAAATGACCTCCTGATCCCAAATCATTTTGGCAGGTACGGCCAGTTGTAGCAAAACAACCAAGGCGAAAAAAAGCCATAATCTATTTTTCATGCTGCGCGTTTCTTCAAGAGTTGATAATTGGCAAAGAAAAAGCCCAAACCGAGCAATACGAATAAGCCACCTTTTAATACAAAGGAAATGTCCGCATCAAAAAATCGGCAAATGATCAAAATAGTAACAATCACCAGTCCCAGATTCAGAAAGCCCAAATGCTCCCGATGGCTTCCCAATCGAATGTAAAACAGCCCAGACAACAACAGTAGAATGTTGATCAATATGGCAGCTGCCAAAGGGGAGTATCCTCCAATAAAGAAGGTCATCCAATAAATGATAAAACCCAAGGACAATGGATTCAATTGCATGGGATCACGCCATTTACCTTTTCCAATCAACAGATAAAGGGCCAGGCCAAACAATAAAATGCTGATGTAAAATTCTACATTCGAAAAAACATTCAATGGAGAAAAGCCAGCGGGAAATATATCCTTCCAGTAGTCGTCAAAACTGGCAAAGAAAAAGATGCCCAGCGTCCCCAAGGCTCCTAGTACGCGATAAGGATTGTTGAGGAGCTTTTGACGCTCGAAGCCAAAGAAGGCTCCCAGCAAAAAATAAATTCCCAGCAAACTCATGTAGGCCAACCACATCACCACCGGCAAATTTACAGCAAGAAATCCCAAGGCAATCAAAAAAGTAATCGCAACCACCCATGAATGGACATTGAAACCATTGCTAAAAGTAGCTTCGCGAAAGAGCCTATAATAAAAGGGAAATACCGAGAAGTAAAGCAGCCAAAACAACCAAGATTCTACCCCATTCGAACCATAACTCACATCAGCGCCATACCAAGTAATACCTACGAGAAACAGCAAAGAAGCAAGTGTCGAACGCATCAAATACACAATAGGTAAACACAACAACAACCAACTGAGCAGAAAGCTACTAATGGACCCTTCCATATTGTAAATCTGACTGATCATCGCAATACAAGCTCCGATGGATAGGAAGAGAAAAACAGCACTTCCTTCTCGCCAAGAAGCATTCTCTCGCTTATTCCGAAGACTGTAAAAGCAGGCTGCCTGCCCAATCAAAATAGGTAGGAAAGAAAAGCTGATTTTCAAAGCGCGTGGAAAAGAATCCCAGTTGTGACCAACAATCAAAATGATTCCAAGCCCTACCAACATGGCGCCTAAAATACTGAAGGCAATCGTCATCCGATTGGAAGTCGACCGACCTTCAACAGCATAAAAAGCCTGAATCTTTGCAGCCGTCTCCTCGGTCAAAATGCCGTTTTCCTGCAATTCTCCAAGATCAACAGTGATTTTCTTACTCATATGCTTAAATTAATTTTACGCTAGAAGGCAGCACCACTACCCTGCTACTGAACTCGCCCATGCACACTCAACGCCTTTAATTTAGGACTTCAATATACATAAATAAGCGATTAAGCTCATGTGATTTAACAGCTGGTCTTTACAATTGCCCTTGGCTTATTCCTGTCACAATTTTTACATATTCAAAATACTACAAAACAGCGATCTCCTTAACATGCAGTCAAATCTCCCACCACATATAAAGTCATCTATCCTTATTAAACATACTCTACCGCATCACCGGCCCTGTTGGTGATGGACCGAACTATCCAAAATCGTATTGCTTTTCCAGTATTTACTGCCGATCCGGAATAACCTCCGTCATCGGGCTGGAAGTTCTTTGCCTCAATCCAATTGAACATCTCAATCCGAAGCGAGTATGACCGAAAGACTTTACACCCAAAGCATTCTCAAAAAGTACATCCCTCCCATCTCAAGCGTGCTACCATGGGCCTCGGTAGCCTTGGCGGTCCTCCTAACGACCACCAACCTAAACGCCAAAGTCACAAAGCATTCGTCCACATCAACCGACCTTTGCCCTGCTGATAGCCTTACAGCCAAAAACTATGAATCCGTCGACGACGTCATGGCAGAGTTCGAGTCTCTTTCCTTCGCAGCCGAAGCAAGAATCGGCAATCGAAAAGTCGGAGGAGCCTATGAAATGGACATCCACCGAATCGATCCATTTAAGGTCTTCAATAAAGGTCAATTGGACTGGTCAAATGGCGAAACCAAAGCCTTCAGCATCACCTATGACCCCAATGCTTCCGGCGAAGATCAATACGTTTACACCCTCGATGGCCAAACCCTTCGACTCGACCCCAACAACCCACCGAAAGGGAATCCCTTCACCAGTGGTTTCGATGGATTGTGGATTTATGCGCGCGGAGGTACTGGCAACATTACAGCCTCAACCATCGTCGATAAGCTGAAACTGAATAATGAAAATGTCACAAATACAATTGACATCGGTTACAACGAGCAGATCGAAAATATGATCATCGCAGGCGTAGACCTCTACAACGGTTTCACCCTGAGCGGAGACATTACCTTCAGCTGGTCTGATACCAAGCCTAAAAACTCTCAATTGAATGTTGGCTTTAAGTTGGGTAAACTTTCGGATTGTCACATCGGCAGCTGCGAATTTGAAGTCACTTGCCATGCCACTCAGCCTGATTGTGAAGGCAACAATGGAGGAGGCAGCATCAATGTAGAAATCGATGGGGGAAGTGGCGATTACATCTTCCATTGGAACAACAACGATTGTACACAAAACATCAGCAACCTGGATGAGGGAACGTATACAGTGACCGTCACAGATAATGCAACGGGATGCACAGCCAGCTGCTCTGCCACCATCATCGAACCAACACCCATTGATGGCTACTGCAAGAAAAAGCCCATCACTTGTCATGGAGCAAATGATGGAAGCATAAACGTTGTCGTTACAGACGGTGATGCACCCTTTACTTTTGAGTGGAGCCACGGCCCAACCACAGAGGATGTCGAAAATCTGGCACCTGGTTCTTACACCGTCACGGTTTACGATGCCAATGGTTGTGATGCCAGCTGTACACTCATTCTGGAAGAACCCGAACTACTCGAGATCAGCTGTACAGCTACACAGCCCGATTGCGATGGTGGCAACAATAGTGGCAGCATCGATGTAACAGTAAGCGGCGGCTCCGGCCACTACATTTTTCACTGGAACAATGATGCCTGCACCGAAGACATTTCAGAGCTCGAAGAAGGAACCTACACCGTTACAGTCACCGACGAAAATGGCTGTTCCGTCACCTGCTCTGCAACCATCGAACAACCCACTCCTTTTGACATCACTTGTACACCAACACAGAACATTTGTGATCCAAACGGATCGGGAAGCATAACGGTCGAAGTCCACGGTGACAACGGCCCTTTTTCATTTCTATGGAGCAATGGCGAAACCAGTCAAACCATCGACCAACTAGCACCTGGCCAGTACAGTGTAACAGTGACCAATGACAATGGCTGCGAATCCGTTTGCACAACCTTCATCGGTGCCGCAATCGATAAAATATACCCAGTAGCAAGTACTTACGATAATTGTGGAAGCTGGTGCAATGGTCCTTATGCTTTCACCATGGGGCCTGGCGATTGCTACGTTGCTGGCGATGACTTGACATTTGTTGAATTTGTCGATGGTACTGCATTGCTCGCAGGCTCAGTCATTCAAGATGGCAATGTCGGTTTGCTGGAGGTTCGTTTTTTCGATCGCACCAACGAGGCACCAAACGGAAGTCCGAAATACGAACTTTGCATCGATGAAGGGGGAGAGGATTGGTACTACTATCCGACTTTCGAAGGAACCTTTACCCATCCCGATGGCTCAAGCATTACCTTCATCCGCCGCGGACCATCCTTCCAACTGGGCATGGGAGGTAACCTGCAAGAAGACGGCCTTGGTGCCAGTGGATGGTTTGAATTTGGAGAAGAGGGCATCGGCGATATGAACTTCCGCCTCGGCGACCCAGTCGACCCTACTGTCATCGATCTCGTTTGTACCCCTTCTCAAAACATCTGTGAACCCGACGCACTAGCTAGCATTGATCTGACTGCATCAGGAAGCGGCCAGCCATTCACCTACGAGTGGAGCAATGGCGCTACAACAGAAGATATTGACCAACTACCTGCCGGAGAATATACTGTCACCGTCACCAACAGTTTTGGCTGCAGCGCCATCTGTACCAGCATCATCGAAGCCACCGTACAGACCATCTACAAAGTAGAGAGTACTTATGACAATTGCGGCTCTTGGTGCAAAGGTCCTTACGCTTTCACCTTGGGAAAAAATAAATGCTACATTGCTGGTGAAGACTTGACCTTCACAGAATATACCAATGGAACAGCCATCCTCACTGGCTCTGTCATACAAGATGATAAAATCGGCCAGTTGCTGGTATACTTTTTCGACCGCACAGAGATCGCACCATCCGGTAGTCCTGAATACCATCTTTGCATCAATGAAGGAGGAGAAAGTTGGTATTACTATCCAAGATTTGAAGGCACTTTCACAGCACCAGATGGCAGCGTCATTCCATTCGATCGCCGTGGCCCATCCTTTCAGGTTGGTGTCGGAGCCAACTTGCAAGAGGCTGTTTTCGGTGGCAGTGGCTGGATTACCTACGGACCCAATGAAGGAAAAGGGGATATGAATTTCCGTTTGTCTGACCCGATCACACCTGGCTCTTTTGACATCACTTGTATCCCAACACAACCCGACTGCATCGATTCACTCGGTAGCATTCAAGTGAGCGTAAGTGGAGAAAATACTCCTTTTACTTTTGAATGGAGCAACGGCGAAACAACTCAAAATATCTCCGATTTATTGGAGGGAACTTATAGCCTGACAGTAACAGGTGCGGATGGCTGTACGGCTGTTTGTGCTACAACCATTGAAGGAAGTACACCTCTCTCTATTACTTGCTTGCCAACAAATGTAGACTGCGCCAACCCTGCCGCTGGAAGTATTGAAACAAGCATTGAAGGAGGAACGGCTCCTTTCACTTTTGAGTGGAGCAATGGCGAATCAACGCAAAGCATCAATGGACTAACCGAAGGTATTTACAGCCTCACCGTCACTGGCGCAGATGGCTGTTCCGCTGTCTGCAATTCGACCATTGAAGGAAATGCCTCCATCACGCTGACTTGTCATCCAAATAATGGAGATTGTACCAACCCTGCTTCTGGCAGCATCGAAACAACAGTCGAAGGAGGAACCGCTCCTTTTAGTTATAATTGGAGCAATGGCGCAAGTACTTCGGCCATCAACGATCTGGAAGCAGGCGTTTACACACTGACCATCACAGATGCAAATGGTTGTACAGCTACCTGCGAAGCAGAAATCACAGGACCATCTGAATTGTTGTTCACCACCATTACCCAGCACATCAGTTGCTTTGGCCTTAATGATGGCTCCATTGATTTAGAAATCCTGACTGGAAACGCTCCCTTCACATATGTATGGAACAATGGGGAGACAACCCAGGACATCCAAAATTTAGCCCCAGGCGTTTATATTGCAACTGTTACCGACGCCAACGGCTGTCAGCACATTTGCGCAGCAACCATTCTAGATGCGGATGAATTCACCGCCACCTGCACACCACAAGATGCAACCTGCGGTGATCCAAACTCGGGAAGCATCAATTTACAAATCGATGGCGGCCAGGCTCCTTACCAAATCCTTTGGAGCAATGGACAAACAACCCAAAATATTTCCGACCTAACAGAAGGAACATACAGTGTAACCATCACCGATATCAACGGCTGCGAAGCTGTTTGTGAGGCCAGCGTCAACGCGCCGACCGTACCAACCGTCAGCTGCATCCCCAGCCAACCACTTTGCGACCCAAATGCAACCGGAAACATCGATCTAATGGTCGAAGGAAACGCCCCTTTCACCTTTGAGTGGAGCAACGGCGAAATAACTCAGAACATCGACAACCTAATTGCCGGAAGCTACAGCGTAACTGTCACC